>JBBRUU010000183.1:0-4381 GCA_038247515.1 Sphingomonadales bacterium | reverse complement strand
TCTGATCGAACACCAATCGCCGTCGCCATCGCAAGCCTCCTCGTGCTTGCTCCGGTGAATCAGAAAATCAGCGCCTTGGAAATCCCCCATGAGTCAGCATCATCGGGATTTGGTATTAGACCCCCTCTAGACCCCCTCTAGACCCCTTTTAAACGGGTCCAGACCCCCCCTTGCCGGGGCGAATTGGCTTGGCGAGGGGGGTTTTGTTCCCTGAATGTTTCACGTGAAACATTAGATGGTCAAAGGACGCGGCGCGCAATCGGGATCGGGGCCCACCCGCTTCGGCTTGCCGGCGCGCGAGGTCGATGGCGACTGGCGCGATTACGTCCGGACTCTGGACGGCCCGCCGGTCAAATTGCGCACCACAGTGATCGAGGAACGGGCCAAGTCGATCCTCACATTCAACACGTCGCCCGATGTCCCCTTCGACCGCTCGGTGAACGCCTATCGCGGCTGCGAGCATGGCTGTGTCTATTGCTTCGCCCGGCCAACCCACGCCTATCACGACCTCTCCCCCGGCCTCGACTTTGAAACCCGGCTTTTCGCCAAGCCTGACGCGGCGCGGCTGCTGCGCGCGACGCTGGGAAAAAAGGGCTATGTTCCCAGACCGATAGCACTGGGCACTAACACCGATCCCTACCAGCCGATTGAGCGTGATTACCGCATCACCCGCCAGATCTTGGAGCTGTGCCTTGAGGTGCGGCACCCTGTCACCATCACCACCAAGTCCGACAGGGTGCTGACCGACGCCGACCTGCTCGAAGCGATGGCGCGCGAGAACCTTGTCGCGGTGGCGATCTCGGTGACCAGCCTTGATCCGGTCCTCTCCGCCAAGCTCGAACCGCGCTGCGCCTCCCCAATGAAGCGCTTGGCGGCACTAGGAAAATTGGTAGAACTCGGCGTGCCGGTGCACTGCTCGATCTCGCCGATCATCCCGGCGATCACCGACGAATTCCTCGAAAGCATCATTGCCCGCGCAGGCGAACTGGGCGTCGGGAGCGTCGGCTGGATCCCCTTGCGCCTGCCCCACGAGGTCGCGCCGCTGTTCCGCGAATGGCTCGCCGTCCACTACCCGGATCGCGCAGGCAAGGTGATGGGGATCGTCCGGGATATGCGAGGGGGCCGGGATAACGATCCGGGCTTCCACAGTCGGATGAACCCGCAAGGCGTCTGGGCCGACCTGATCCGCGCGCGGTTCAGACTCGCGTGCCGCAAAGCGGGCATCGCCAGATCTCGTTTCGAACTCGATTGTTCGCGGTTCCGGTCGCCGGATTTGGGTGGGCAGTTGCGGCTGCTGTGACAGGTGGCTAGTTCAAAGATATGCCGATCACAGCGCTATTCGAAAGTGTTAATGCACCACTCGCAAACGCGCGATAGTCGTGGGGTAGCCTGTGCGATCGCCCTCCCAGGGTGTTTATGCGTGTGTGGCAAGATCAAACAAAGCTTCTTGCCGGGAAGCGATATGTGAGGCTGGTTAACCATGCACTCTACGCCACCGATCCAGACAACCGTGGTTATCGGGAACGCCTGCGTCACTTGGACGCGGCCAAGGCCGCCGCTCATGTCGCCTATGCAGTTATGTGTAGAGCAGTAAATGTTTCGGCCCAACCCTCGTGCAATCGCGAGTTATGAAGCCCGAGACGTTTTCGAGCTTGGGGCAATCGTCGAGATAGATGGTAACGACTGGGGAGAATTGGCTGCACGTGTTCCCGTGCGAAGTCTCGCCTAGCCAAACCCCTCCCCCACCTCGCCCGGAGCAAAGCGCACTAGACGGCTGTCGATCAGTGCGGCGGTGCGGTTGACGACGGCCAGCTGATATTCCTGGTCCTTGATCATCGCGAAAAAGGCGCCAGCGTTCGGATATTGCGCGATAAAGCCATCGTGCCAGCGTTCGCCTTCGGGGCCGGTCACCACAGTCTCGAACCGCCCGCGCCACAGGATGCGCCCGCCCAGCCGCTGGAAAACCGGGCCGCTGGTCACCCCATATTCCTCATAGGCGCGCCGTCCGCTCCATGCCTTGCCGGCGTGCTCGTGCCCCTCGGGGTACTCGGCAAAATCGCGATAGAGCAGCAGGTTGAGCATGTTGATCGGCGTGTCGCGCGGCAGGTCTTTGAAGGCCTGAAAGTTCGCCGCGGACGGGTCAATATAGGTTTCGCAGGCCATCAGTCCGTCTCCTGTCCGGTCAGGTCGCATTGCATATAGACCGAATCGAGCACACGGCCGAACTTGTGCCCGACATTGCGCAGCCGTCCCGCATGGACGAAGCCGCACTTGGCGTGAAGCGCGACCGACGCTGGTTCGCCGCCGCCGATCACCGCGATCATTTGTTCGAAGCCCGCGGCGCGCGCACTCGCGAGCAGCGCCAGCATCAGAGCCGCGCCGATCCCAAGCCCACGCGCTTCATGGGCGATATAGATGCTGTCCTCACACGTCGCCGCATAGGCCGCCCGGTCACGGAACCGCGCCGCGTAGGCGTAGCCCACCACCTGCGTCTCGCGCTCAGCAACGAGGAAAGGCCAACCGCGTGCGGCAAAGTCGTCGATCTTGGCCGCCCACGCCCACGCCTCGGGTGCGACGGTATCGAAGGTCGCGGTCCCGCCCGCGACGTGCCAGGCGTAGATGTCGCGAGCGGCCTGCGCATCGCTGGCGCGCGCAGGCCGGATCAACGCATCAGCCAAGCGTGTAGTCCGCAAAGCGTTCGCGCAGGTCCTTCTTGCTGATCTTGCCGGTTGCGGTGTGCGGGATGTCATCGACGAATTCGACCGCATCGGGCAGCCACCACTTGGCGATCTGCGGCTTCAGATGCTCGACGATATCGTCGGCCGTCACCTCGGCGCCCGCCTTCTTCACCACGAACAGCACCGGGCGCTCGTCCCACTTGGGATGGGTGATGCCGATGCAGGCGGCCTCGGCCACGGCGGGGTGACCGCACGCCGCGTTCTCTAGCTCGACCGAGCTGATCCACTCGCCGCCCGACTTGATCACGTCTTTGGTCCGGTCGGTGAGCTGGAGCGTGCCGTCGGGATGGAGGATGCCGACATCGCCGGTGTCGAACCAGCCGTCGTTGTTGATCGCGTCAGTCTCGGCCTTGAAATAGCGGCGGATCACCCACGGCCCGCGGATCTGCAGCGCGCCGCTGGTCTTGCCATCGCGGGGCTGTTCGGTGGTCATGTCGGAAAGATCGACGGTGCGCAGCTGCACGCCAAAGATCGGGCGGCCCTGCATCGCGGTCTTCTCGACCTTCTGATCGAGTGTGAGAGTGTCCCAATCCCAGGTCGGCCCGCCTAACGTACCGATCGGCGAGGTTTCGGTCATGCCCCAGGCGTGCTGGACGCGGGTGCCGTTCCGCATCAGCCGCTCAATCATGAACTTGGGCGCGGCCGAGCCACCGATGGTCGCGGCCTTGAGCGGGGGTAGATCGAGGCCGTTCGCATCGCAATACTGGAAATGCGCGAGCCACACCGTCGGAACGCCCGCGCTGTCGGTCACGCCTTCGCGCAGCATCAGTTCGTGCAGCACCGCCGGATCGTTTACCGCCGAAAACACGAACTTGACCCCCGCCATCGCGCCCGCATAGGGCAGGCCCCAGCTCGCCGCGTGGAACATCGGCACCACGGGGAGCATTACCGAGGCGCTCGAGAAGTTGAAGGCCGGCGGTTGCAGGCCCGCGATTGCGTGCAGCACGGTCGAGCGGTGCTCGTATTGTACGCCCTTGGGATTGCCGGTGGTTCCGCTGGTGTAACAGATCATGCAAGGGTCAGTCTCGGAGCCGGTGACCCACTCGAAGTCGCCGTCCTCGCCGCTGATCCAGTCCTCGAAGGCCGGGGCGTGCTCGCCGGAATCGTAGCAGATGTAATGCTCGACCGTCGGCCAGCGGCTCTTCATGCGGTCGACGATCGGCTGGAAGGCCGCGTCGTAGCACAGCACGCAGTCCTCGGCGTGGTTCACGATATATTCGAGCTGATCGTCGAACAGGCGCGGGTTCACCGTGTGGAGCACCCCGCCCATGCCCGCCACGCCGTACCAGCTGACGAGGTGGCGCGAATGATTCATGGCGAGGCTGGCTACGTTGTCGCCGGGCTTCAGGCCCAGTCGCTGGAGCGCCTGCGCCATCTTCAGCGCATCGCGCCGGATGCGCGCCCAGTCGGTGCGCGTCTCGCTGCCGTCCGCCCAGCGGCTGACGATCTCGCGCGTCGGTGCCTCGCGCGCGGCGTGATCGATCACCGCGCTAAGCCGCATTGTCCAATCCTGCATTGCCCCGAGCCTGGTTCCGGCCATAGTCCGCTTTCCTCTGTGTCTCTGGTACTTCGCCGGTACGCGGCGGCCCGCGCTTTTCATGCCTCCAGTCAACGCGATTGGCAATCGGTTCGCCAGACCGGAG
>JBBRUU010000182.1:0-4486 GCA_038247515.1 Sphingomonadales bacterium | reverse complement strand
CGAAGAACAGGTCGACAATTACGAGATAGGCGGCAAGTTCCAGACGATGGACCGCTCGTTCACGCTCAATGTTGCAGGCTACATCACCAAGGTCGGCAACATGCAGCGCGAAGTGAACCTGGCCGATCCGGGCGCGGGCGTGGTGCAGAACATCCTCAACACCGCCGATGCCACCATCAGGGGCTTCGAAGCGGAAGCGCGGATGCGCGTGTCGGAAGGGCTGGCCTTCACCGCCAACATCGGCATTACCGATGCTCAGTATGACCGGGTGCTGTTCGACATCTCGGGTGATGGGCGCATCAACGAAGCGGACCTCGCTTTGAGCCTGCCACGTGTTCCCCCTGTCGCTGTGGGCGTGGGCTTCATCCACGACCTCGACCTTGGCGATGCAGGCGCGCTGCTGACCCGCGTGAACTATCAGTACCGCGACAAGGCTGCCTACACCGACGACAACTTCGGCTCGCTGAACGACCTCAGCAATCTCGAAGCCAACATCACCTGGACCACTCCGGTCGAGGGCCTGTCGCTGTCGGTTTATGGCCGCAACCTGCTCGATCAGGTTCAGGAAGGCGGCGACACGCAGGTGCCGTTCGGTGGCCCGCGTTCGGACGGGGTGCAGACGCCCTTCCAGGCGCGCCCGGGCGCCGGCACCTTCTCGCCGCTGATGCGCGGCCGGAACATCGGCATCGAGGCGCTGTTCGAATTCTGATCAAGGCGCGAGCCTGAGAGAAACTGGGGCGCTCCGGCAACGGGGCGCCCTTTTTCGTCAGTCCTCGGCCGTCGCCAGCAGCAGCGCGATGGCGGTGTCGTCAAAGGCGACGAAGGCCCATTCGAATGTCGCGGTGGTGACCGGGTTCCAGCCGAAATACATCCGGTTGGTCACGATCTGGCGCGTGCCGGGATCGAAACAGGCGAGGAAGTCTTCGGCCATCGCCAGCGCTGCCTCCTCGCCTAACCACGGCTCGCCCGGGAAAACCATGTTCCGGGCGAAGGCTTCCACCAGCGCGGCGCGGGCCGAGCGCGGTTCGGCTGCGCCCGCCTCGGCATCCAGCAATTCCCAGTTCCCGCCGATCGGCGAGTAACCCAGCGAGGTCACGAAGCTGTCGGCGCAGGCGAAATGCAGGCCCGGCCGCGCGTCCAGCGCCTGCGCGGTGAAACGGACCTCGGCGCTGCCTTCGCATAGCCGACCCCGCCACGCCCCGAAGTAGGAGCCGAGGCGGGCGAGCGTCGGTCTCACCCGCGCCCGCCGAACAGCGCCGTTCCCACCCGCACATGGCTCGCGCCGAGCATCACCGCGGTTTCGTAGTCACCGCTCATCCCCATGCTGAGGCCGGTCACACCGTTGTCGGCAGCAAGTTTCGCCAGCATCGCGAAGAACGGTGCGGCTTCGGTGTCGGCGGGGGGGATGCACATCAGGCCGGCAAGCGGGATCGGGGTGGCGCGCACCTGCTCGAGGAACTTGGGCAGATCGGTTATAAGACACCCGCCCTTCTGCGGCTCGTCGCCGATATTGACCTGCACGAAGCAAGGGACCAGCCGCCCGGCCTTGTCCATCCCCCTTGCAAGCGCGGTCATCAGGCTAGGCCTGTCGAGGCCGTGGATGCAGTCGAACAGCAGGGCCGCTTCTTCCGCCTTGTTCGATTGCAGCTGGCCAATCAGGTGCAGCGCGATATCGGGGTGCGCCTCACGCAGGGCGGGCCACTTGCCCTGCGCCTCCTGCACGCGGTTCTCGCCGAAGACGCGTTGGCCAGCGCCCAACAGCGGCTGGATTGCGGGCGCCTCATGGGTCTTGCTGACCGCGATAAGGGTCACATCCTGTGGCGCGCGCCGCGCTTGCTTGCAAGCGCGGGCGATGTTGCTGCGGACGGTTTCGAGGCGGGTGGCTGCATTCGTCATGGCGGCGCTCTATAGCGGCTGGGTGACGCGCGCAAAGACTCTCCCCGCCCTGTGGCTGATCTCGGACAAGCGCAACGACGCCGGTCTGGAGCGAGCGCTCGTCCGGCTGCCGCGCGGATCGGGGTTCATCTTCCGCCATTACCACCTGCCCGGTGCCGAGCGCCTCGCACGGTTCCGCAAGCTGCGGCGGATCGCGCGAGCCAAGGGCCACGTGGTGATCCTCGCGGATTCGGCGCTGACCGCGCGCGCGTGGCGCGCAGACGGAATCTACGGCGCTCCGGGCTCGCTTTACCCGCGCCGCGCCGGCCTGATCCATCTTGCCACCGCGCATAGTCTCCGCGAGCTTGGCCTTGCTGCGCGGCTTGGCGCGGATGTGGCGCTGCTCTCGCCGGTCTTCCCGACGGCCAGCCACCCCGGCGGCGCGGTGCTGGGCGGCGTGCGCTTTCGCTTTTTGGCGGGGCAGACGCGCCTCCCGGTCATTGCGCTGGGCGGGATGAACGCACACCGCGCCAACGCTCTTGAGTGGCCGCGCTGGGCGGCGATCGACGGGTTGTCCTAGCCGCTCGCCCCTGCGCAGGCGGCGCCATGCCGTTCATCGCTCTTTCCTTGACCAGAGTCTGCGAAAGATTCATGATGTGTTCCGCATAGGAGACTCCCTCATGGCCAGCCGCGCGGCCCAACCCGTCAAACCCGGTCGCCAGACCCCCGGCCGCCAAACAGATGCCGAATGGCGCGCCGGTCTGCGCCGCAGCTTGCGCCGCCTTGCGCAGATGACCGGCGCGGGGCTGCTGCTCGGTGCCGCTGTGTTCCTCGCGCTGGCGCTCGCCAGCTACACCCAGACCGACCCCAGCCCCTCGACCGCCGCCGATGCAGCGCAGGTCGCCAACTGGATGGGCGCGGGCGGGGCGTGGGCGGCGGACCGCGTGCTGCTGATCTTCGGCCTGCCCGGCGCGCTGCTGCTGCCCTTGCTCTATGTATCGGCGCGCAAGCTGTGGCTCGACCTGGAGAACGGTGACGAGCCCGAGACCACCGCATGGTGGATGCCGGCCGCGCTGCTGCTGATCGCGATGAGCCTGATCGCCGCTGTCCTTAGCCTCGCCTTTGAAGGGCCGGGCGGCACCCTGCCCGCGCAGGCCGGCGGCTTGACCGGACTGCTCGGCGCGAGCGCGGTGCAGGCGGTCGCGGCGCGGTTCGGCGAACAGGCGCAAGGCTGGGTGACGCTCGGCCTCGCCTTTACCAGCCTTGCGGTCGGCGCCGCGCTGCTCACCCGCATCTTCGCGATCGACTGGCGGGTGCTGATGAGCCTGCCCGACTTCCTTGGCGGCGGCTCGCTCGCCGGGCTGTTGCGCCGCCTGCCGCTGGTTGGCAGCAAAGCCGTCCCCGCGCTCGCCTTTGCCGGAGCGGGCGAGAACGACGACGACGATACGCCCGCCGCCCGCCCGCGCCGTCCAGCCAAGGGCGCAGCGCCTGCCCCCGACATGGACGAGCGCCCGCGCCGCACGCCCGAAATCAGCGATCCTTCCGCCCCGCCCAAGCGCGCCGAGGCCAGCAAAACCGCGCAACGCGATATGTTTGCGCCCTACAATTTGCCCAGCCTCGACCTTCTCGCCGAACCGCCGACCGACAAGGCGCCCAAGCTCGACAAGCTGGCGCTCGAACGCAATGCCCGGTTACTCGAAAACGTGCTCGACGACTTCAACGTCAAGGGCGATATCACCGCGGTGCGCATGGGCCCGGTGGTCACCATGTACGAGCTCGAACCGGCGCCGGGCATCAAGGCCAGCCGCGTGATCGGCCTTGCCGATGATATCGCCCGTAACATGAGCGCGATCTCCGCGCGCGTCTCACCGATCCCGGGGCGCACGGTGATGGGCATCGAACTGCCCAACCAGGACCGCCAGACGGTGATGCTCAAAGAGCTCGCCGCCTGCGCTGCCTTTGCCGATGCCAAGGGCAACCTGCCGATCATTCTGGGCAAGGATATCGCAGGCGAGCCGATTATCGCCGATCTTGCCGCGATGCCGCACTTGCTGGTCGCAGGGACGACCGGTTCCGGCAAGTCGGTGGGGCTCAACGTCATCCTGCTGAGCCTGCTCTACCGCTTCACCCCCTCCGAGCTGCGCCTGATCCTGATCGATCCCAAGGTGCTCGAACTCAAGACCTACGACGATATCCCGCACCTCCTCTCCCCGGTCGTGACCGAGCCCGCCAAGTCGGTGCGCGCGCTGAAATGGGCGGTCGAGGAGATGGAGCGCCGCTACCGGATGATGAGCGCGATCAGCTCGCGCAATATCACCTCCTTCAACGAGCGGGTCTCTGCGGCCATCGCCAAGGGCAAGCCCTTGGGGCGCAGGGTGCAGACCGGCTTCGACCCCGAAACCGGCAAGCCGGCGTTCGAGGACCAGCCATTGGCGCTGACACCGCTGCCGATGATCGTCGTGGTCATCGACGAAATGGCCGACCTGATGATCGTGGCCATCTGCGCGAGGCGCTGCACCGCGGCCTCGATCTCCTTGCCGGTCATGATCATCAGGTCGGCTATTTCGTCGATGACCATGACGATCATCGGCAGCGGTGTCAGCGCCAATGG
>JBBRUU010000181.1:0-4499 GCA_038247515.1 Sphingomonadales bacterium | reverse complement strand
GTCCGACCGCGCTTTTTAACCTAGTAAAAGAAGGGCGTTAGCCCATCAATTACGCAGCCATTGCGAGTGCTTCGTTATCGTTGGCACTTATGGTTTTTGAGCCTTATGCGGGTTACTCAGCCCGGGCAAAAACTACGCTTTTCAATACACGTCGATCCTAGTTCGGCCCCATCAGGAGTTGTGGCCAGTCATTCGCGACCGCCGCTTCTGGTGGAGCCGCCGGGTACTGCCCCCGGGTCCGTTGCATCTATTGTACGCAGCCATTTATCGCCATATCCGGTCGAAACCGGCAGAACCCATATAGCGCGGCATTCATGAATGTGAAGTGGACGAGGCGCAGCGCCGCCACCTGTTGTTTCACGTGAAACATGCAGACAAAGGCCCTCTGGAAGGGGTCTAACAGGGGTCTAAAGGGGGTCTGGAAGGGTTCAAAACCACTTTAACCGGGGTCTGCGCCGGGTCTGGAACCACATCGCACACGCCGCCGCGGGCCACAGGCGGCCCACGCCAGCCCGCCTCACTTCTTCAGCGCGTCGCGGATTTCGGTCAGCAGCTCGATTTCCGTGGGGCCGGATGGTGCAGCGGCTTCCTCCTCCTTGGCAACCTTGCTCGTGAGCTTGTTCACGCAGCGCACCATCCCGAAGATGATGAAGGCCAGGATCACGAAAGTGATGACTACCGACGCAAAGGCACCAACCGCGAGCACGTTCGCCCCGACCTGCCGCGCCGCTTCAAGCGGCGCGCCGGCCATCACGTCGCCCGACAGGATGATGTAGCGGTCCGAAAAGTCCACATTGCCGAACACCGCGCCGATCAGCGGCATGATGATGTCGTCCGTCAGCGACCCGACGATCGCGCCGAACGCCGCGCCGATGATGACACCGACCGCAAGGTCCATGACATTGCCCCGAAGTATGAAAGTCTTGAATTCCGATAGCATCGCGGTCCCCTACTCATTGCCTTTGACTATGTTTTGGCGCTCTGGGTTCTGGCAATCGGTGTTCTGGCACTCGGCCCGCGCCCTGCCAAGTCGCACACGGCGCCTCGTCCCCCCGCTTGAAAGGGGGTCGGGGTGTGCTATATGCGCAATACAGAATGTCAGCCGACAGGCGCGCCCTGCGCCCGCGACTTCCGGAGGGACCGAACGATGCGCTTTTCCACCATGCTGCGCGGCGCCTTTGCCGCCGTCGCCGCGCTCAGCCTTGCTGCCTGCGGGATCAACTCTGTGCCGACCAAGCAGGAAGCCGCCAAGGCGCAGTGGGGAAATGTCGAGAGCGCGCTGCAAAGCCGCTCGGACAAGATCCCCAACCTTGTGGCCGTGGTCCAGGGCGCCGCGATCTCGGAGAAGGACATCCTGCAAGGCGTGATTGATGCGCGCGCGCGGGCGACCTCGATCAACATCACCACCGATGACCTGTCGAACCCTGCCGAGTTCAAGAAGTTCAGCGATGCCCAGAACCAGCTCACTCAGGCGATGGGCCAGCTGCGCACCGTGGTCGAAAACTACCCGCAGCTCGCCAGCCAGCCGCGCTTTGGCGACCTGATGGTGGCGATCGATGAGGCCAACAACCAGATCAACACCGAGCGTGGGCGCTACAACGACGCCGCGCGCGACTACAACACCGAGATCCGCACTTTCCCGTCGAGCATCGGCGCAAACGTCATCCACGGTGCCAAGGCGCTCGAATATTTCGAAGCGGACGAAGCGGCCAAGGCCAACCCCAAGGTCGACATGAGCGGCATCACCGGCGCCCAGACCCCGGCGGCACCCAACTGAGGTGAACGCCGCTTTTGAACCCCTGCGCCGCGCGCTCGCACTCCTGCTGGCGGGCCTGTGGCTCGCGCTCGCAGGGGTTGCAGCCCACGCGCAGGACTACCCGCCAAAGCCTGACGGGCCGGTCTACGACGGGGCGAACATCCTCTCGCCGGCGACCGAGACACAGCTCGACCAAAGCTTGCGCGCCTATAACGCGCAGACCGGCCGGGCGATCGTCGTTGCCACCGTGCCGAGCCTCGGCGGGGCCGGAATCGAGAGCTATGCGACCACGCTCTTCACCGACAAGTGGGGCATCGGCGGAGCCAAGCGCGACACCGGCCTGCTGCTGCTGATCGCACCGAATGAGCGCAAGATGCGGATCGAGGTCGGCTACGGCCTCCACGGCTATTTCGGCGGGATCATGGCGGGCCGGGTGATCAACGACGTGATCTCCCCGCGCTTCAAGCAAGGCAATTTCGACGCAGGCGTAACCGACGGGGTCGCCGCGATCCTCGCCCACCTCGCCAAAAGCCCCGAGGATGCGGTCGCCATCGAGGAAGCTGCCAAGGCCGCCGAACAACAGCGCAGCCGCAGCGACGGCGGGTTTCCGTTTGGCGTGCTGATCTGGATCGCTTTCATGTTCTTCTTCTTTGTCCTGCCGCTGCTGGCCGGACGCGGACGGCGGCGGCGCTACAAGGCGAACGGCTCGGGCCCCTGGGGCAGCCGCGGGAGCGATGTGGGCGACGCTGCGCGCAACATCATCCTGTGGGAAGTCGGCAGCGCGATTGCGCGCGGCCTCATCAACAGCGGCGGTAACGGCGGCGGCGGCGGTGGTTTCGGCGGCGGCGGCGGCGGGTTTGGCGGCTTTGGCGGCGGCTCGTCGGGCGGCGGCGGCGCTTCGGGGGGATGGTGACGGATGGCCACTATGGATGACGCCGGACGCCAGCTCGTCAGCAAAGCCGTGACCGCAGCCGAAAGCGGCACCTCGGGCGAGATCGTCACCGTGCTTGCCGAAACTTCCGACGGTTACACCGATGTCGCCCTGCTGTGGGCGGCGGGCGCGGCCTTTACCGCGATGAGCGGCTTTGCCGCCTTCCCCCGGCCCTTCCTTGACGCGTGGGATGCGACGTTCGGCGGCTGGGGCCACCAGTGGTCGAGCGGCGAGCTTGCCAGCATGGTGATCGCGCTCGGTCTCGCCGTGTTCCTCATTGCGGTGCTTGTGCAGCAGTGGCAGCCGCTCAAGTGGGCGCTGATCCCCGGCCCGGTCCGCACGATCCGCGTCCACAACCAGGCGGTGCGCCAGTTCAAGGTCGGCGCGGAACGCCGCACCACCGGACGCACCGGCGTGCTCATCTATCTCTCGATGCGCGAACACCGCGCCGAGATCGTCGCCGATGAAAGCATCGCAGCCAAAGTGGCCGCCGAGGTATGGGGCGAGGCGATGGGCGACATGCTTGTCCATATTCGCTGTGGGCGCGTTGCAGAGGGGCTGGCGGTCGGCATCCGCGATGTCGGCCATGTCCTCGCCGAGCATTTCCCACGCAGCGACGACGACATCAACGAGCTTCCCGACCGGCTGATCGAGGTCTAGCCAATTCAGCTCTTGACCCGGCCCCTGCGAGCCTGTCGAAGGGCGCACTGATCAGCCCCGCAGGAGCAAGCCTTGCAAAAAGACAGCGACGCCGACCTGCCCGAAGAAGTGATGTGGGAGGGGCGCTATATCACCGCCAAGAAGCGCGGCAGATGGGAATATGCGGGCCGCGCGCACGGCATCCGCGCCGCTGCGATCATCGCGCTCGACCGCGACCCTGACGGCACGCTCCACGTCATCCTTGTCAGCCAATTCCGCGTGCCATTGGGCCGCTTCAGTCTCGAAATCCCTGCCGGCCTGGTCGGCGACGATGCGGGCGGAGAAGGCGAGAAAGCTGCCGCCGCCGGCGCGCGAGAGCTTGAGGAAGAGACAGGCTACCGGGCTGGCAAGCTGGAGGTGCTGGGCGAATTCTACACTTCGCCGGGCATGGTCTCGGAAAGCTTCACCCTGCTGAAGGCAACCGGCCTTGAGCGGGTCGGCAAAGGCGGCGGGACCGACGGCGAGAACATCACCGTCCACCGCGTCGCGCTGCGCGATCTGGCGCGCTTCGTCGCCGAATGGCGGCGCGCGGGTCACGCGGTGGATGTGTGCGTCGCGATGCTTTTGACACCGGGCTACTTGGGAGAGGATTGAATGACCAAAGCTTTGGGGCAAGGACGGGTAGCGGGAAAGCTCGCGCTTGTGACGGGGGCTGCACAAGGGTTGGGCCGCGCACATTGCATCCGTCTCGCGCAGGAAGGCGCGCGGGTGCTGGCGACCGACATCAACGGCGCGGGCGCGGCCGAGACCGCAGCGATCATTAACGCCGAGATGGGCGCCGGCACGGCCTTTGGCATGGCCCATGACGTGACCGACCCGGCGCAGTGGGAAGCTGCAGTGGATGCCGCGCGCGAGCACCTCGGCGGGCTCAATGTGCTGGTCAATAACGCGGGGATCGGCGTGGCCGGCAACATCGAGGCCTGCGATTTCGGCGATTGGCAACGCTGCTTCGACATCAACGTCAACTCGATTTTCCACGGCTGCCAGAAGGCCCTGCCGCTGATGCGCGAGCACGCGCCGGGGTCGATCATCAATATCTCCTCGATCGCCGGGCTGATCGCGAGCGACACCATGCCCGCCTACAACGCCTCGAAGGCGGCGGTGTGGATGCTG
>JBBRUU010000180.1:0-4526 GCA_038247515.1 Sphingomonadales bacterium | reverse complement strand
TTCGTCAAGTAGACGCAAACCGCCTGGAAGGTGGAGCAACCGAGGTGGGAGAGGCGGCGTCTCAAGCATCGCAGCACTCTGCCCTGAAAGCATTCGATAAAGCAATCGGTTAGATGCGATTGTTTTGACGCGGACAAGCGCTGACGCCGAAGTCGATAGATGGTAGCTTTTGTCGGCTGCTATGTGCCAGCGAGATGACCGCAAAGGGGTCGCTTCCCGAAGGGCGGCTTTTTTCCGGATGACCACGAAAGCAGCCCTTCCCCTACCCGCGCCAGCCGGAGCGATATCTCCGGATCAAGCGCGGGGTGGGGATGTGGCTTCTAACTCAATCCTTCACGTACTTCTGAAAGCTCTTGCGCAATTTCATCAGCTTGGGCGGGATCACCGCGAGGCAGTAGGGGTTGCTTTGGCCCTGACCGTCCCAGTATTCCTGGTGGTAGTCCTCGGCCGGATACCACGGCTCGGTTTGTTCGCCGCCCGACAGGCCCTCGATGGTGGTCACCGCCTGCTTGCCGTTGTCGGCATTCCAGCGGTCGATCGCGGCGTGCGCCTCTTCGCCCTGATCGTCCGACAGCGGGAAGATCGCGCTGCGGTACTGCGTGCCGACATCGCCGCCCTGACGGTTCAGCTGCGACGGATCATGCGTGCCCAGGAACACGTCGAAGATCTGCGGCAGGCTGATGACATCGGTGTCGAAGGTCACGCGGATGCCTTCGGCATGACCGGTCGTGCCGGTGCACACCTCCTTGTAGGTCGGGTTTGCCTTGTTGCCGCCGATATAGCCGCTCTCGACCGTCTGCACGCCGACGACGTCGCGGAACACCGCCTCGGTGCACCAGAAGCAGCCGCCTGCAATGATCGCCTTGTCCATGTTGCTCATCGAAATCTCCGTTGATTTGTGCCAAAGATAGGCCAGCAGCCTGCGATTGCCACCAGTCACGCGGCAGGTTCTTCGAATTTTACGGGAGAGTACCACCATGAATAAGCTGACCCCTGCCCTTGCCCTTGCCGTTGCCCTTGCTGCTGCGAGCGGCCTTGCACTTGCCGCGCCGCTGGCCGCCCAAGACGGTGGCCAGCACGCCGGCCAGCACGCCGGCCACGCTATGCCCGCCGCCTCGGACGCCGACGAGGCGCATATCAAAGACACCGCGCACTTCATGAAGATGCATGGCGAAGCTGTGTCGGGGGCAATCAATCAGCCCACCCGCAAGGAAGACCGCGCGCGCGACCAGTACCGCCGCCCGGCCGAAACGCTCGCCTTCTTCCATGTCGGCCCGGAGATGAAGGTCGGCGAATATGCGCCCGGCGGCGGCTGGTATTCGCGCCTGCTCGGGCATTATCTGGGGGGCGAGGGCCAGCTGGTCGGCCTTTATGCCAACCCGCTGACCGCCACTGCGGATGCCGCCCGTCAGCAGCGCATCCGCGACCAGGCCACAGGCTACGGCAAGGAAGTCGCTGGCTATACCGGGCTTGCCCCCGAGAAGTTCAGCGGCATCACGCTCGACAACGCAAGCAGCCAAAAGGGCACCTTTGATCGCATTCTTGTGATGCGCGCGATGCACAACTTGCTGCGCGGCGGCACCGCCGATACCGAACTGCGCGCAATGCGCGAACTGCTCAAGGACGACGGCCTGCTCGGCATCGAACAGCACCGCGCCAAGGCGGACGCAGCGTGGTCCTATGCCAACGGCACCAAGGGCTATTTGCGGCAGCAGGACGTGATCGACTTCATGCGCGTCAACGGCTTCGAACTGGTCGGTACCAGCGAGATCCTTGCCAACGCCAAGGACACCGCCGACCACAAGGAAGGCGTGTGGGAAATGCCCCCGGTGCTCGCCACCAAGCGCGAGGACCTCAAGGGCCTGGGCGAAAGCGACCGGATGACGTTGTTGTTCAAGAAGGCCAAGTAGGCCAGCCTCGCCGGGCGCTGGCGAAAGGTTCCCCCGCGCCCGGAATCGCTGTAGGGGCAGCGGCATGACCGCACTCACTGTCGCTGCCCTTCAGCTACCCCTTGGTTTGTCTGACGAAGCCGCCAACATCGCCGGCGTTGCCGCGCTGGTCGAGGAGGCTGCGGCCAAAGGCGCGCAGTTGATCCTGCCGCCCGAGCTGTTTTCCGGCCCCTATTTCTGCAGCGTCGAAGACGAGGCGCTGTTCGCGCTCGCCCGCCCGACCGCCGAGCACCCCAGCGTCATCGCGATGCAGGCGCTCGCCGCGCGGTTGAAGGTGACGATCCCGACCAGCTTTTTCGAGCGTGATGGGCACCACTACTACAACACCCTCGCGATGATCGGCCCTGACGGCGGCATCATGGGCACCTACCGCAAGAGCCACATCCCCGACGGGCCGGGCTACGAGGAAAAGTACTATTTCCGCCCCGGCAATGACGGGTTCAAGGTGTGGGACGTTGCTGGCGAGGGCGGCGCGAGGGTGCGCGTCGGCGTCGGCATCTGCTGGGACCAATGGTATCCCGAATGCGCGCGCGTCATGGCGTTGATGGGCGCTGAGTTATTGATCTACCCCACCGCGATCGGTTCCGAGCCCTATGACGCTGATCTCGACACCAGCCGCATGTGGCGGCGCGCGATGGTGGGCCATGCGGTGTCGAACTGCATGCCGGTGGTCGCGGCCAACCGCATCGGCCACGAAGGCCCGGAAGGCGCGCAGCAGAACTTCTACGGCCACTCCTTCATCACCGACGAGTGGGGCGACACCATCGCCGAATACGGCGCGGGCGAGACCGGCGTGCTGACCGCGCGGCTCGACCTTGCACAGGCTGCCAGGCACCGTGCGGGCATGGGTTTCTTCCGCGATCGCCGCCCGCAGCTCTACGGCCGGATCGCGCAAGACATCTGAGCGCCAGAGAACAAACGGTTGAGCAGCACTTACCTGATCGCGCTGGGCAGCAACCGGCGGCACCAGCTTTATGGTGCGCCGCCCGGTGTGGTGCGCGCCGCACAAGAGGAATGCGCCGCGCTCGGTACGGTCACCGCGCGCTCCCCCGTGTTTGCGACTCCGGCGATGGGCGCAGCGCAGCGCAGCTTTGCCAACGCCGCCCTGGTGCTGGAGAGCGAGCTTGCCCCGCCCTCGCTGCTTGCCGCGCTCAAGCGCATGGAGCGCGAATTTGGCCGCCGCCGCGGGCAGCGCTGGGGCGACCGGGTGCTGGATCTCGACATCATCTTGTGGAGCGGCGGCGTGTGGAGCAGCGGCGCGTGGAAATCGGCGCGTCTCACCATCCCCCACCCCGCCTTCGCCAAGCGGGCCTTCGTGCTGGGTCCAGCGCGCACCATTGCCCCCGACTGGCGCGATCCCGTCAGCGGGCTCACGCTCGCGCACCTTCATGCCCGCTTGACCCGCCCGCGCCCCCTCCTTAGGGGAGCGCCCTTGTCGCTAACGCGCGGCGCCAAAGCCATCGGCGTGGACCCGTAGCTCAGTTGGTAGAGCGGCGGACTTTTAATCTGTAGGTCTCGGGTTCGAGCCCCGACGGGTCCACCATTGCTTGTTTGCGCACGCCGTCCGGCGCGCGATGTCCTCGCTCATACGAGCTAAAGCTCGCGTCGCTGCGGGCGGTGTTTTTGTGTCCTATCGCTTCGCTACTTGAGGACGGTCGGGCTTGCGGCCCTGTGGGCCGTTCTGGCGGGAATTGCTTGGCTGGCTAGCCCTGTTTCTTCCGGTCCAGCCACCGCGCCGCCTTCACCCCGCCGGTGCTCAGGATGGGGACCGGCACAAGGCTTGCAAGCGATCCTGAGATGAAATCGGCTCTCAGGGGGCCGCAGGAGCTGAAGCCATCAACAAACAAGCCGGTAGATTTATTTCCCCTGCCTCGAAGAATGCCAACTTGTTTAAGTTTTTTGAGCCGCGCCAGATGTGTAGCTAAACTCTCGGTTCGGCCTTTCGCATCGAGGGGGGCCCTAATCTTGCAAGCGTCTTGCAAGCGTCAAACCATCGGCACTTCGGTCTCTTTGATTTGAAGTTCTCATGACCGGCGCGCGGGCAGATTCCATGGTCGGTTCCCGGAAAAATGCTTTACGAGGCTTGTTGCAAACCGGAACGCACGGCAGCCGCCAACGTTATAGTCATCGCGGGCTGGCGACGTTTGGCGGGATTATTTGACTGATTTGGCAGCAGAGCCAGACACGGCTTTGAAACATGCCGCTGTCGCCGGCGGTGCAATCCAGACATTCACGATATTCGAGCACGGGCTTGAGGGAGGGGATATTTGCCATGTATAAATCTATCCACGAGCGCGATAAGGTAGATCTCACCAACTGTGACCGCGAACCGATCCATATTCCCGGTGCGATCCTGCCGCACGGGGCACTGCTGGTGCTTGAAAAAAAGACACTTCGCGTTCTTCAGGCAGCGGGCAACACCAGCGGGCTCCTCAACCGATCGGTCGATGAGCTGCTTGACCGGCCTGTGGATGACCTGTTTACAAACGACCAGCTGAACCGCCTGCGCGCGCTGTCCAACGAAGACGATCTCGTCAAACCGCGCCACCTTCTCGATCCGCTTATGCGCGTCATGAC
>JBBRUU010000179.1:0-4540 GCA_038247515.1 Sphingomonadales bacterium | reverse complement strand
GGCTCCAACCTGTTTGCCCTTGCAGTACTGACCAGTCAGTCATTATATGAGAATTGACCGCCGGCTTGGCTAGGGCTTGCCGATGGTCGAGAGGCCCGCCGGAGCATCCGGAGGGCGTTGCGGGTGCAAAAGCAGGAACGAGAGCCATGGCAGAGGCAAAATCCGCGCAATCCAAGTCGGGAGCGGCCAAGCCCCGGCGCGCGCGGAGCAAGGACGAACGCCCGCAGCAGATCGTGGCTGCGGCCTTCGAGGAATTTTCCACCAAGGGTTTCGCCGCCACGCGGCTCGAGGACGTAGCGTCGCGGGCCAAGGTGAGCAAGGGCCTGCCCTATCTCTACTTCAAGACCAAGGAAGAGCTGTTTAAGGCGGTGGTGCGCAGCGTCATCACCTCGCATTTCGACGTGATCCGCGAGCGGATCGCGACGACCGAGCTGTCGGTCGAAGACTTTCTCAAGGGCCCCTTCCTGTCCTTCATCCAGGAATTCGTGGTCTCGCGCCGGAGCTTCATCGTGCGGCTCCTCGTCGCCGAAGGCCACAAGCATCCCGAGCTCACCAAATTCTATTTCGACAACGTCATCTCGCGCGGAATCGAGGCCATGACGGGGCTGATCGATCGCGGCATCGCCAGCGGCGAGTTCAAGCCGACACCTTTGCGCGATTTCCCCCAGCTCCTGGTGGCGCCGGTGCTGACCGCCATCTTCTGGCGCGCGCTGTTCGAGCGCCATCACCATCTCGATACCAACGCCATGCTCGTCGCCAATATCGACCTCCTGCTCGACGCCATCAGGGCGCCGCGCGACGAAACGGGTGGAGGCGCGCCGTGAGGACCGTCACCCGCGCTCTGGTCGCAACCGCACTGCTCGCGCTTGCCGGCTGCGGCGACAATCATGGCAACGAGTTTCCGGGCTATATGGAGGCCGACCTCGTGCTGGTGGGCTCCGAGCAGGGCGGCCGCATCGAAACGCTGTCGGTCCAGGAAGGCGACAGCGTCGAGCCGGGCGCGGCCATCTTCACCTTGGAGAGTAGGGAGCAGGAGGCGCAAATCGCGGCCGCGAAGGCCCGCGTGGCGGAAGCGGAGGCGAGGCTTGCCGATGCCAAGCAGCAGATGCAACGGCCCGGCGAGATCGAGGTGCTGGACGCGAGCTTGGCACAGGCCAAGGCGATGCAGGTGCAATCCGCCCTCACCCTCGACCGCACGCAGACGCTGTTCGACAAACGCTGGGTCGCCCAAGCCCAGCTCGACGACGCCAAGGCCCAGCACGATCGCAATGTGGCGGCGGTGGCCGAAGCCGAGCGCCGCATTGACGCAGCCAAGTTGCCGAACCGGTCGGACCTGATCGACGCTGCCGCTGCGTCGGTCGAGGCGTCGCGCCATGCGCTCGAGCAGGCGGAGAAGAATCGGGCCAAGCGCAACGTGTCGGCGCCGGCGAGCGGCACGGTGGAAGAGGTCTATTTCAGGCCGGGCGAGGTGGTGAAGGAGGGCCAGGCGGTGATCGCCTTGTTGCCGCCGGACAATCTCAAGGTGCGCTTCTTCGTGCAGGAACCGGTGCGGGCGTCGTTGCAGGTCGGCCAGGCCATCAATGTCAGCTGCGACGGCTGCAAGGATAGGCTCTCCGCCAAGATCAGCTTCATCGCGCGCGAAGCCGAGTTCACGCCACCGGTGATCTTCTCGCGCGAGCAGCGGCAGAAGCTTGTTTATCTGGTCGAGGCGCGGCCCTCCGATGCCACCGCCAGGCTCACCGCCGGCCAGCCGGTGACGGTGACCCTCGGGCCACCGCCGATGGTGGTACGGCAATGAAGGAGATCGCCATCGACGTCGACGGGCTGACTAAGTCTTTCGGCGGCCGCGCCGTGGTCAAGGATCTGACTCTGAAGGTGCCAAAGGGTGAGATCTTCGGCTTCCTGGGGCCGAATGGCAGCGGCAAGACCACGACCATCCGCATGCTGTGCGGACTGCTGACCCCGGATTCAGGCCACGGCACCTGCCTCGGCTACGACATTCTGACCGAGGCCGATAAAATCAAGCGCGACGTCGGTTACATGACCCAGCGCTTCAGCCTCTATACCGATCTCTCCATCCGCGAAAATCTCGAATTTGTCGCCCGCGTCTATGGCGTGCCCAAGCCGCGCGAGGCAGCGACAGAAGCCATTCACCGCCTCGGGCTCGAGGGCCGGGCCGGTCAGCTCGCGGGCGAGCTGTCGGGTGGGTGGAAGCAGCGGCTCGCGCTCGGCGCCTGCATCCTGCCCTCGCCCCGCCTGCTGCTCCTGGACGAGCCGACCGCGGGCGTCGATCCGAAGGCGCGGCGCGAATTCTGGGAGGAGATCCACCGGCTCGCCGCGGACGGCATCACGGTGCTGGTCTCCACCCATTACATGGACGAGGCCGAGCGCTGCCACGAGCTCGCCTATATCGCCTTCGGCGAGCTGCTCGCGCGCGGCACCGCGCATGACGTGGTGGCGCAGTCTCGCTTGAGCACCTGGATCGTGACCGGGAGCGATCTCCAGCCGCTGGCGGAGGAGCTGCATCGCCGCGACGGCATCGACATGGTCGCGCCCTTCGGCAACGAGCTTCATGTCAGCGGTCGTGACAAGCGTGCCCTCGATAAGGCCATCGCCGCGGCGAAGAAGGCAGACGGCTCGCATCGCTGGAAACGCGGCGAGCCTTCGCTCGAGGACGTGTTCATTCTGCTGATGGATCAGGCCAAGGACAATTTCGCATGAACGCGTCCCGTTATAACGGCGCGGGCCGCCGCCGCGACCCGGGCTTCATCCGGCGGACGTGGGCGATGATCGTCAAGGAGTTTGTGCAAATGCGGCGCGACCGCATGACGTTCGCCACCATGCTGATCGTGCCGATCATTCAGCTCGTGCTGTTCGGCTATGCCATCAACACCGATCCCAAGCATCTGCCGGCGGTCGTGCTCGTACGCGATTCAGGTCCCCTCACCCGTGCCGTGCTCGCCTCGCTCAAGAACACGGATTATTTCGAGTTCAAGCAAGAGGTGCACGATCCCGAGGAGATGGACAAAATGATCCGCTCGGGCGCGGTTCAATTCGCCATCGAGATTCCGGCGAGCTTCGAGCGCGACGTGCGGCGTGGAAACCGCCCTTCGATCCTGGTCATTGCCGACGCGACCGATCCAGTGGCGACGGGGAGCGCCATCTCGGCGCTCGAAGGAATTATCGACAGCGCGCTGAAGCGCGAGCTGCGCGGGCCAGACGAGGCCGTGACGAAATCAGTTGCGCCCTTCGAGGTCAGGCTGCAGCGACGCTACAACCCGGAAGGCATCACCCAATACAACATCGTGCCGGGCCTGCTCGGGGTGGTGCTGACCATGACCATGATGATGTTCACAGCGCTCGCGGTGACGCGTGAGATCGAACGCGGGACCATGGAGAGCCTGCTGGCGATGCCGATCCGCCCGGTCGAGATTATGATCGGCAAGATCGCACCCTTCGTGCTTGTCGGCTTCGTGCAGATGACCATCATTCTCGGCGCGGCGCATCTTCTGTTCGGCGTGCCGATCCTGGGCAGCGTGCCGCTGCTCATCGCGCTGGCGACGCTGTTCGCCGCGGCCAACCTCGCTATCGGCTACACCTTCTCCACCGTCGCCACCAACCAGCTCCAAGCGGTGCAGATGACGTTCTTCTTCTTCCTGCCCAATATCCTGCTATCGGGCTTCATGTTCCCCTATCGCGGCATGCCACTCTGGGCGCAAGCGATCGGAGAGGTGCTGCCGCTCACCCATTTCCTGCGTATCGTTCGCGGCATCACGCTGAAGGGCAGCGGCTTTGGCGACATGCAGATCGACGTGCTCGCGCTAACCTTGTTCATGGTCGCCGCCATGGCGCTGGCGCTGTTCCGCTTCCGCAAGACGCTGGATTAGGCGGGGGAGCTTCGAAGCGGCTCACCCCGTGTTGCTCGGCGGCTTCGATCACGGCCAAAAAAAAGAGCCCGGGCAATTGGCCCGAGCTCCCTTGGCGATCTTTCTCGATCAGCCGATGTCGGGGACAATGTCCACGACCTCGCGTGAGCAGGAGTCGACGATGACGACATCGGGGCCCCACAGGAAATATTGCAGCGGGCAATCGGCGGCCACGACCACGATGCCGGCGGGAAGCGGATAAAGCGCGATCGATCCGGGGATGCCGACGCCAATCGACACCGAGACCTCGGTCCGGCTAACGCGCTTCGCATTGGGGTGATGCTCACTGAAATAGGTTCTCACCTTTTGCTTGTCGCGAGCCTCGAATTTAGCGGTCTTGCCGTGCTTGCGGTCGCCGGCGTTGCCATCGTGATCCCGGTCCTCACGGGACTCAGCTGCCCGATTCCGATCCTTCTCGGACATGCCGTCGCGGTCGGTGGCCGCGTCACGGTGATCGGCATCCCGGTCGGCGTTGCCCGACATCGGGCCCTTGTCGCCCATCTGAGCCTTGCCCGGCGCGCCGTCAGGCTTTGCCGCCGCACGGCCATCGCCAGGCTTCGTGCCATCCGGGGTCTTCTGGGCGTCAGGACCGCTGGGGGCCATGTTGCCAGGCG
>JBBRUU010000178.1:0-4564 GCA_038247515.1 Sphingomonadales bacterium | reverse complement strand
GAGGGGGTCTGGACGACCCTAGAGGGGGTCTGGACGACCCTAGAGGGGGTCTAGCAACCGCCTTATGCTGCGCGTTACGCGACGCCGGGAAGCAACCGTTCGCCCGCGATCCGCTGCATCGCCTTTTGCAGTTTTTCGAACGCGCGCACTTCGATCTGGCGGATGCGTTCGCGGCTGACGTCGTAGGCTTGGCTCAGTTCTTCCAATGTCTGCGGCTTTTCGGTCAACCGGCGTTCGGTGAGGATGTGGCGCTCGCGTTCATTGAGGCTGCCCATCGCTTCGGACAACATTTCTATGCGCATCTGCGACTCTTCGGCATCGGCGACGGTTTCGTCCTGCAAGGGGCGATCGTCGGTCAACCAATCCTGCCATTCGCCCGAGCCTTCCTCGGCCCCGCGCACCGAGACGTTGAGCGAGGCATCGCCGCCCATCATCATGCGCCGGTTCATGTTGATGACTTCCTGCTCCGGCACGCCGAGATCGGTCGCGATCTTGGTCACGTCCTCGGGGCGCAGATCGGAATCCTCGTAGGCTTCGAGCTGCTTCTTCATCCGGCGAAGGTTGAAGAACAGCTTCTTCTGCGCCGCGGTGGTGCCCATCTTCACGAGGCTCCACGAGCGCAGGATGAACTCCTGCATCGAGGCCTTGATCCACCACATCGCGTAGGTCGCGAGGCGGAAGCCGCGATCGGGCTCGAACTTCTTGACGCCCTGCATCAGGCCGACATTGCCTTCCGAGATCAGGTCGGAGACGGGCAGGCCATAGCCGCGGTAACCCATCGCGATCTTCGCGACGAGCCTGAGGTGGCTGGAGACGAGCTGGGCGGCGGCTTTGGGGTCTTCATGTTCCTGATACCGTTTGGCGAGCATGTATTCCTGCTCGGCCGTGAGTATCGGGAACTTGCGAATTTCCGAAAGATAGCGGTTGAGGCTCTGCTCACCGCTGAGTGCCGGGACCGTCTTGGTCTTGGTTCGGGCACTTTGGGGCTTAGTCACTGGTTACCTAACCTTTCTGGCGTCAACCGCTTGCGCCGGACCCCTGATGGGCATCCCGCGGACTGGGTCACGGGTTATAGTTATACGCGCAAACTCAGGAAAAAGTTGCGCGTTTCATCGATCACTATGGCTCAGTTGGTCGATTAGTTCCGCCATGTCGTGCGGCAGATCGCTCCGAAACTGCACCATTTCGCCGGTCAGGGGGTGTTGAAACCCCAGTTCGGCAGCGTGCAGCGCCTGACGGGCGAATCCGAGTCGCTCGAGAGTTTCGCGCAAGGGTTTGGGTGTTTTGCCATAAGCGGGGTCTCCCAATAGCGGATGACCGATTGACGCGCAGTGAACGCGCACCTGGTGGGTACGCCCGGTCTCCAGCCGGCATTCGATCACGGCGGCCTCATCAAGCCTCTCGATCAGCTTGTAATGGGTGATCGCGGTCTTGCCGCGCGAGGAATTGTTGGGGAGCACCGTCATTTTCTTTCGGTCGCTGTCGGAACGGCCGACGCGCGCATCGATGGTGCCTTGCGCTGGCGAGGGATGGCCGCTGCACACCGCGATGTAGCGGCGGTGGACGGTGTGCGCGGCAAACTGCACCGCAAGCCCTTCATGCGCGGCGTCGGACTTGGCGACCACCAACAGCCCGGAGGTGTCCTTGTCGATGCGGTGGACGATGCCGGGCCGGGCGATCCCGTTGATGCCGGACAGCTGCCCCCCGCCATTCTTGGCGCAGTGGTGCAGCAGCGCGTTGACCAGCGTGCCGGTGATGTTGCCCACCGCCGGGTGGACGACCATGCCCGCCGGCTTGTCGACCACGATCAGGTGCGCGTCCTCGTAAGCGACGGTGAGCGGGATGTCCTCTGGCCGGGCCTCGGCAGGCATGGCGGCGCAGATGATGATGCGGAACGGCGTGCCGCTTGCAACCTTCATCGAGGCGGAGGTGGCGGTCTTTCCGGCGACATCGACGCGGCCTTCGTCGATCAGCCCCTGCACCCGCGCGCGGCTGAGGCCGGTGGCATCGGCCAGCGCCTTGTCCAGGCGGGTAGGGGATGGGCCAGATGGCGGGATGGTGCCGGTGATGATTTCGGGCGCAGACATGGTATGGCCATGCGTGATGGAGATCGCCGTGACAAGCCAAGCCCTCGCCGCGATGCGTGCCGCCGCCGATGCCGCGCATCCGCTTGAGGCTTGCGGCATCCTGCTGGGGACTCGCGGGCGGATCGCCGAGGCGCGGCCCACCTGCAATGTCCATCCCGCCCCTGCGACCCATTTCGAGATCGACCCGCAGGCGCTGATTGGCGCGCACCGCGCCGCGCGGGCGGGGGGGCCCGAAGTGATCGGCTATTTTCACTCGCACCCCGCAGGCGAGCCTGTCCCGTCTGCCACCGACCGCGCCTGCGCCGCTGGCGACGGCAAGGTGTGGGCGATCATATCGGCAGGCACCATATCGGCAGGCGACGTAAGGTTCTGGACGGACGGGGAACAGGGATTTGTCGCCCTTTCCTTTACCATGATCGATAGCTAGGAAAGCGCCATGATTTCCCAGACCGATCTCGCCGCGATGCTGTGCTCGCGCCTGTGCCACGATATGCTCTCGCCGGTGGGCGCGCTCGCCAACGGGCTTGAGCTGCTCGCCGACGAGCGGGACCCGGAGATGCGCGTGCGTGTCGTCGAGCTGCTCGAGCAGTCGGCCAAGGTCAGCACCGACAAGCTCAAGTTCTTCCGCCTCGCGTTCGGGGCAGCCGGCGGCTTTGGCGAGGCGATCCCGATCGAGGAAGCCAAGGACGTGATCGACGCGCTGGCGACCGATGCCAAGCGGGTCGAGGTGCATTGGGCGATCGCCGAGCCGAGCCTGCCCAAGCCCGCGGTCAAGGTGCTGCTCAACCTGGCGCAGATCGCGCTCGATGCGCTGGTGCGCGGCGGCACGCTCGATATCGGCGCAGAGCAGCGCGACGGGGCGGTGGAGATCGTGGCCCGCGCGCGCGGTCCCCGGATCGCCTTTGACGAGACCATCGGCCGCGCGCTGCAAGGCGACCTTGATGAAAGCGAGATCACTAGCCGCACTGCCGCTGCGCACATGATCGCGGTGCTCGCCGAGGAGATGGACGGCGGCCTCCAGTACAAGCTGGGTGACGGAGCGCTGGTTCTGGGCGCGGTACTGCCCGTGCCCGAAGGCATGATCGGCTAGGGCCGGTTCGATGTCGGGGGGCATGAACAACGACGAGTTGGTGCACCGCGAGGTGCCGTCGCCCAATCACGGGGAGCGGACCCTGCCGATCAGCATGGCAGTGATCCACTACACCGAGATGCAGCCGGTCGAGGCCGCGCTCGAGCGGATGTGCGATCCGGCAAGTTCAGTCAGCGCGCATTACTGCATCACCGAAGCAGGCGAGGTCATCCGGCTGGTGCCCGAAGACCGCCGCGCATGGCACGCAGGCGCATCATATTGGCGCGGCATTCCGGACGTGAACTCGGCGAGCATCGGGATCGAGCTTGACCATCCGGGGCACGCGCCCGATAATGGGGGCTATCGCGGCTTTGCCGAAGCGCAGATCGACGCGCTGATCCCGTTGCTGGCGCGGATCGTCACGCAATACGACATCCCGCGCGCCAACGTCGTCGGCCATTCCTGCGTCGCGCCGATGCGCAAGGTCGATCCGGGCGAACTGTTCCCGTGGGACCGCCTCGCTGATTACAATCTGTGCCTGCCGCGCCCGCAATGCCTTGCCGCAGGCGACCCGTTCCACAACGAAGGCTCGTTCTTCATGGCGCTGGAGCGGTTCGGTTACGACATCACCGATCAGGCCAAAGCGGTCGAAGCGTTCGAGCGGCGCTGGCGGCCCGAACGGATCACCGGCTTGCCCAACGGCGAGATCGCCGCGATCCTGTGGCAGCTCCTGCTCGACCGCGACCAGGGGCGGACAAGGTAGTTCGCCCACACACGTTCGCCGCCAGCGAAGCTGAGACACCTGCGCTGGGCCTCACGGTTGACGACGAAGTCGGCAATTCATCCTGTCGGTTGACGACGAAGTCGGCAATTCATCCTGAGCCTGCCGAAGGGGCCCGAGGCAAACGGGAGCTGGGCGCCGCTTTGCTTTCCTTCGGCTCTGCGCCTATAGCCGCCCTCGTCAGGGGGCCTGAGGCAGCCGCGTGTTCGCCCATGCAAGTGAGCGGGCGCGAGGAAAGTCCGGGCTCCACGAAACAAGGGTGGCGGGTAACGCCCGCCGGCTGCCCGCAAGGGCGGCAAGGGAAAGTGCCACAGAGAGCAAACCGCCGATGGCTCCCTGCTCCTTCGGGAGTAGTGAGGACAGGCAAGGGTGAAAGGGTGCGGTAAGAGCGCACCGGGGGGCCGGCAACGGCAACCGCATGGCAAACCCCACCAGGAGCAAGGCCGAATAGGGGCCGCGCGCCCGCCGCAAGGCAGGGTAGGGGTGTTTCGCCCCGAGCGGCCCGGGTTGGCTGCTAGAGCGCCGGAGCAATCCGGCGACCAGATGAATGGCTGCCACCATGCGGCAGGTCCCCTCGGGGATACCGCGCAAGGATACAGAACCCGGCTTATGACGGCCCCCTGATAT
>JBBRUU010000177.1:0-4665 GCA_038247515.1 Sphingomonadales bacterium | reverse complement strand
CGCTGGTGCCTTTCAGCAAGGCATCGCATTTCATCTCGGCGGCGCGCAGCGCAGCGCCCGAATCGGTGGTGAAATCGGGGCTACCAACGCCGGCGGCAAAAATCACTATACGGCCTTTTTCGAGATGCCGGTCGGCGCGGCGGCGGATCACCGGCTCGCACACCTTGTCCATCTCGATCGCGGACTGCACGCGGGTCGGCACGCCGCACTGTTCGAGCGCGTTCTGCATGGCGAGCGCGTTCATCACGGTCGCGAGCATCCCCATATAATCGGCCTGCGCGCGGTCCATGCCCTTGGCCGCGCCCGCCATCCCGCGGAAGATGTTGCCGCCGCCGATCACGAGGCAGATTTCGAGCCCGCTATCCTTGGCCGCCTTCACCTCCTTGGCGAGTTCGGCGACGAATTCAGGGTCAATCCCGAACTGCTGGTTGCCCATCAGCACTTCACCCGACAGCTTCAGGAGGACGCGCTTGATTGTGGGGAGGGACATGGGGAAAGCCTTGGGTTGCAGTGAGTGCGGCGTCCTTTATACCGCCGCCCGGGGTCTGCCAAGGGTATCGGACACAACAATAGAGGCCAGCTACGCTCCGAAGCGGCCCGGCCCGATCTCTAATCCAGTGTCGTCATTTCATCGGCTTCAAACAGAAAGCCGCTTTCTTCAGGATCGACCAAGCCGGCACAGGTCAGATTGAATCGTCTCCCCCTCCGATCGCCAAGACAAAACGAACGTAAAGGTTAAGGTGCCCAACGCAACCAGTCTGCCCGCAATAGCGATGCCGGACGCCATAAGGGCCGATGGATTGCTCCACCGGCCCTCGACCAATTAGCCAGCCCTAGGAGACCCCAGGGGCGTCAGCCCTTGAGGGTCGCTGCCACTTCTGCGGCGAAGTCGACTTCTTCCTTCTCGATGCCTTCGCCCAGCTGGTAGCGCACGTAGTCGGTCAGCTTGATCGACTTGCCCGCGTCCTTGGCGGTCTTGGCGATGTATTCCTCGACCGTGGCCTTGCCGTCCTTGACGAAGATCTGGCTGAGCAGCGCGTTTTCCTTGGCGAACTTCTTCACCGCGCCTTCGACCATCTTGGCCTGCACGTCGGCGGGCTTGCCGCTTTCGGCAGCCTTTTCAGCGGCGATCTTGCGCTCGCGCACAATTACGTCGGCGTCGAGGCCGTCGGCATCCAGCGCCTGCGGGAACATCGCTGCGGCGTGCTGTGCGATGTCCTTGCCCAGCGTCGTCAGCGTGGCGGCATCGGCATCGCTTTCGAGCGCGACAAGCACGCCGATCTTGCCGAGGCCGTCAGCAGCAACGTTGTGGATGTACGGGACGACTGCGCCCTGTGTGACGCTCACCAGCTTGATGCGGCGGATCTGCTGGTTTTCGCCAATGGTAGCGACGTTCTCGGTCAGCTTTTCGCCCACAGTGCCGCCTTCGGGGTAGGCAGCCGCCTTCAGCGCCTCGACATCCACAATGCCGTGCGCCAGCGCGACCGCGGTGGCATTGCGCACGAAGCTCTGGAACTGCTCGTTCTTGGCGACGAAGTCGGTTTCCGAGTTGATCTCGACAGCCACGCCACAGGTGCCCTCGACGAGCACGCCGACGAGACCTTCGGCCGCGGTGCGGCTCGACTTCTTCTGCGCGGTGGCGAGGCCCTTGGCACGCAGCGCGTCGATTGCCGCTTCGATGTCGCCGCTGGCTTCGGTCAGCGCCTTCTTGGCGTCCATCATGCCAGCGCCGGTGCGCTCGCGCAGCTTCTTCACATCGGCGACGGAAATATCGGCCATGGGAAATTCCTTTTCGTGTGTTGTTCGGGCGCCCGGCCCTGCCATCTCCAGACGGAGGGCAATGCCGGGCGCGCTAAAGGGGTAATGTGACGGACAAGCGACGAGAGACTCGCCGCGCCCGTGTAAGATCAGGCTTCGGTTTCTTCCGCAGCCGGTTCCACGGCCACAGCCACGTCGGCGGGGGCTTCCGCCGCGGGCTCAGCCATCGCGGCTTCTGCCGGGGGATTGGCCATCGCGCCGAAATCGCTCGACACGTCGGCCTGGAACTTGCCCTTGCCGGCCATAGCCGCCTCGCCGATCGCCTGGCAGTACAGACGCACCGCGCGGCTCGCATCGTCATTGCCCGGAACCGGGAAGGCGATGTGGCTGGGATCGACATTGGTGTCGAGGATGCCGATCACCGGAATGCCGAGCACGGCGGCTTCCTTGATCGCGAGATCTTCCTTGTTGGCGTCGATGATGAACATCACGTCCGGGATGCCGCCCATGTCGCGGATGCCGCCCAGCGAGGATTCGAGCTTCTCGCGCTCACGGGTGAGCTGAAGGACTTCCTTCTTGGTGAGACCCGAAGTGTCGCCCGAGAGCAGTTCTTCGAGCGCCTTCAGGCGGCGGATCGAACCCGAGATGGTCTTCCAGTTGGTGAGCATGCCGCCCAACCAGCGGTGGTTGACGAAGTGCTGACCCGACATGCGCGCGGCTTCCGCGATCGGCTCCTGCGCCTGACGCTTGGTGCCGACGAACAGGACCTTGCCGCCCGCACGCACAGTGGATTCGACGAAGTCGAGCGCGCGCGCGAACAGCGGCACGGTCTGCGACAGGTCGATGATGTGAACACCATTGCGCGCGCCGAAGATGTACGGCTTCATGCGCGGGTTCCAGCGGTGGGTCTGGTGGCCGAAGTGTGCGCCGGCCTCGATCAATTGCTGCATGGATACGACGGGAGCCGCCATAGGTATTTCCTTTCCGGTTGTTCCTCTGGAAGGCTGGAACCGCGTCGGCGGAGATCCCGCCTGCGGCACCGGTATGAGCGCCTTCCATGTGAATTTGCCCCGGTCAGCAGGCCTCATGCCCATGCCGGAACGCGCGAGCCCTTAACCGCGCCGGATGCGGAAATCCAGTCAGAATCGCGCATCGGCATAATATCGGCGAGCGGGACGCGCAGCGAAAGGCGCTTGACAGGCTGGAACAGGTAGGGAACAAAGCGTAGGAACAAAGAACGAACAACTGATTCAGGGGAAACCGCTATGCTCAACCACGCCATCACCGCCCTGTTTGCTTTCGCCGCGGTTCTCTCCGTCGCGGTGATCGCCCACAGCCTGGCCGAAGCGCGCGCCGCCTATGCGCGGCTGATGCGTGAAGGCGAAGTGCTGCGCGCAGGGCTGGCACTTCAGGCGACGGCAATCGAAATGAGCCTGCGTCCGAAGAGCTTGGCCGCCCCGCGCCGCGCGGTGGCTACGCGGCGTCCGGCTGGGCTGCACCCCCACCTGCTGCACCCCCACCTGCTGCAGTCGCCGCTTCAAGCCTGCGCCGCTTGATCCCGGCATATTTGACAAAGCCGTAGGGCATCAGCGCAAGATAGACCGTGCAGATCGCCGCGAGCGTCCACCACGGCTCAAGCAGCAGCGCGGCAAAGGCCAGTCCGGTGAAGGCGATCAGCGGCAGGCGGATGGCCTTGCGCGGGCGCAGTGAGGCCAAGCTCAGGGTCGGCAGGTTCGAGATCATCAGCACCGCAATCACAGTGAGCCACAGGGCCATCAGCACCGGCTGGCGCAGGAACTCATACCCGGTCTCGTTCCACAGATAGAAGGGCAGGAAGGCCAACCCTGCGCCTACCGGAGCAGGCACGCCCGTAAGGAACCCGGCAGACTTGTGCGGCTGCCCTTCCACATCGATCTGAGCGTTGAAACGCGCAAGCCGCAAGGCGCAACAGATCGCAAAGGCAAGCGCGGCGAACCAGCCGAAGCGCTCCCACTCCTGCAAGGACCACAGGTACAGGATCAGCGCAGGCGCGACCCCGAAGGACACCGAATCCGCGAGGCTGTCGAGCTCTGCGCCGAAGCGCGACTGGGCGTTGAGCAGCCGCGCGATGCGCCCATCGATCCCGTCGAGCACACCGGCGAGCACCACCAGCCCGATCGCAAAGGTCCACTGCGCGTCGATCGCAAAGCGGATGCCGGTGAGGCCGGAACACAGCGCCGCTGCCGTCACCGCGTTGGGCAGCATCGCCCGTAAGGTCAGCCCGCCGCCATGCGCGGGCGATGCGGGGATCCCATCCTCGTCCTCGGCAGCTTTCGGCCCGAGCCGCGCAGGAAAGAAGCGCGCGCCGGGCATCTTGCGGGGACCTTTTCCCCGAGGCGGGCGGCTCATTGCAGGATCCCTTCGATCAGGTCGCGGCGGCCGATCTCGGCAACCACTGTCTCGCCCGCGATCACCCGCTGGCCGATCATCACAGCCGCATCGGTACCGGCGGGCAGATAGACATCCACCCGGCTGCCGAAGCGGATCAACCCCACGCGCTGCCCCTTGGCGAGGATGTCGCCGGGCTTCACGAAAGGCACGATGCGCCGTGCCACCAGCCCGGCGATCTGGGTGAAGCCGACGCGCAATCCGTCATTGCGCTCGACCAGCAGGTGCTGGCGCTCGTTCTCGTCGCTTGCCTTGTCGAGCTCGGCGCTAATGAATCGGCCCGGGATATAGACCACCCGCCGCACCGTCCCGCCCACCGGGGTGCGGTTGATGTGAACATCGAACACGCTGAGGAAGATCGAGACGCGCGTGACCGGCCCGGCGGGAAGCCCGGCATGGCCCGATCCGTCGTCGATCTGGAGTTCAAGCGGGGGTTCGACGGCCGCGATTAGAGTGACGATCCCGTCGGCGGGGGAAATG
>JBBRUU010000176.1:0-4743 GCA_038247515.1 Sphingomonadales bacterium | reverse complement strand
TGCTCGATGCGCAAGCCGCCTGCATGGCGCAGTGGGAAGCGTTGTTCGAGAATTACGACTTCGTGCTCGCCCCGCCCGCGCCGGTGCTCGCCGTGCCGCACAGCGATGCGGCGGTGTTCCGCGGCACGCTCACCATCAACGGGGCACAGGAGCCCGGCGGCAACGCACTCGCCTGGGCGGGGCTGGCAACCTTTCCTGGTCTGCCCGCCACCGTGCTTCCGATCGGCAGCGGCGCGTATCTCGGAAGCCAGCTTCCTTGCGGGATGCAGGTGATCGGCCCGCGTTGGAGCGACCTCGATTGCATCGCCGCCGCCGAAGCGATCTGGAACATCTTGCACGGCTGACATGACCCCGACCGTCCTAACCCCGATCCTCGATGGGCTCGACCTGGCGGGCATTGCGCTGTTCGCTCTGTCGGGCGCGGTACTGGCGGCGCGGCTTCGGCAGACCTTTGTCACAATGGCGTTCTTCGCGCTAGTGACCGGCGTCGGCGGCGGGACGGTGCGCGACCTGTTAATCGCTGCGCCGGTGTTCTGGATCGACGATCCGTGGGTCGCCGCCGTGTGCCTCGCCACCGCGCTGATCGCGTGGTTCACGCCTGTAAGCTGGTGGGAGGGCAAGGGGTTCGCCTATGCCGATGGCGCGGGGCTTGCCGCCTATGCGGTGCTCGGCAGCGCCAAGGCACTAGCTTACGGCATCCCGCCTGTGCCCGCTGCGCTGATGGGGGTGATCACCGGCTGCATCGGCGGGATTATCCGCGATGTGGTCGCGGGCCGCCCTTCGATCGTCATGAGCCCCGAACTTTACGTCACCCCCGCCGCCCTGACCGCCGCGCTGACGGTTGCAGGGATACTGGCCGCGCCGCTGCTCGGCGTGCCCGAAGGTTGGGCCTGGGCGCTCGCCTTCGGCTGCGGCTTTACCCTGCGCAGCGCGGCGATCCGGTGGCAATGGGGCCTGCCCAGTTACGGTGAGCGGGCGGGAGGAGCCTAGCGCCTCTTCCGCCGCTTACAGCTCGCCGTCGATGGTTTCGGGAATGTCTTCACCGGGGATCGGCCCGCCGGGATAGGCTGGCATCCGGTCGGTGTTGACGCGCTGCGCCGGGGCCGCAGCATAGCTTTCGGGGGCCTGCGCTTGGGGCTGCGCGATTCCGCCCACGCCGCCGTTTACCGCAAGGCGCGCATCGGCATAGCGCCGGTCGGTCCATTGGCCGTCGGCGCGCGGGGCATATGCCCCGCTCGAGGCGTCCGAAGCGCCTGCAAAACCGTCGCCGTAATCGATCCCGTCGATCTGGCCGTTATTGCCGATCCGGCACTGGAACGGCGATCCGTTGAAAAGCGTGCCGCTGACCTGCCAGCCTGCTCCGGTACGCTCGACATCGTCGACGGTTTCGACCCGCACATCGCGCTCGATCTGGTCGACGCAGAGGTCCGCCGCATTGTCGAGGCCGGAGGCTCCGGTGCTGCGGGTAACCGGGCGGCGATCCCAAGACCGATCATCGCGGCGGTCGTCGCGGTAATCCGGGTCGCGGTCACGAAAATCGCGGTCGCGCTCGACGAGCACGACGTCGCGCTCGCGCGTCCGGCGGTTGTTAGAACTGAGGATGGCGGCCACTCCGCCGATGATCGCCGCGCCGATCAACACGTCGCCTGCATCCACCCGGTTGCGCCGATGACCGCGCGGGTAGCCCCAACCACACCCGAATCCTCGGCAACGCCATTCGGCAGTGGCAGCGACAGGATCGAAACGGCTACCTTCAAAGGCGGCCGGCACCGCGCCAATCTCAGTAGCGGGACGTGCCGCCGCTGCAGCGGGTGAGGCAAGGACGGTGGTGCCGGCCAACGCGCCAGCCAGCGCCAGCGCACGGATGTTCAGAGCCATTGATGCGCCCTCCAGTTCAATTGCGAGCGCCCACCAAGCACCCCGATGCGGTAGAATTAACCGTGCCAGGCTTGCGCTGGGCTGAACCAAGTCCCTCGCGCAAATGCATCGCCCCGCCGCTCATGGGAGAGCGGCGGGGCGCGCAGAAGCTGGTATTATCAACCGAAGGGTCAGAGTCCGCGCACGCCGTTGAAGTCAATCTGCGGGGCGCCGCGTCCGTCGAGGAAGCAGGTGAAGTTACCACGATCGCTGCGGCGACCACCCCAACGGGGCGATCCTTCCACGGCGATCCGGCCCTTGACCCGAAAGCCATCGCGGGTGCGATCAAGATCGCGCACGTCGATCACGTCGGCATAGCGGTATCCGCCAAAGCGCCGCGCCTGATTTTCGGCAGCGCGGACGCAGCGTTCCACTGCGGCGCGCGACCCTCCGGCGTAGCCATAGTTGCCGCGGTCATTGCGGTCACCACGAAAGTCGCGGTTGTAGTTGCGGTTGTCATCGTAGCGGTAGTCGCGGTTATCGTAGCGGCGGTCACCGCGGTCGCCATCGAAGGCTCCGGCGAGCGCGGCAATGCCGCCGATCACCACCGCACCGGCGATAACTTCGCCCGCGCTGATGCCATCACGGTCACGGTCGCGGCGATCCTGCGCCATCGCCGGGGTGACAGAGGCTGCCGTCAGCGCTGTGGCTGCAACCGCGCCGAGTACAAACCGAGCCGTTTTGCCGGAGGCCAGCCGGTTGGTCTTGGTGGTCATCAGATGAATCCTCGTCTCGCACCGCGCGCTTGATTGCAGGCGGTGACAAGGACTTTCTGGACGATTCGGGCTGAGGCTTGGCTGAATTGTGTTGGCAGGTTCTGTTAATCTAAACCAGCGGTTTTATGAACGCTGAACCCTAGCCAGCCTCAATCGCCGCCAGCAAATCGCGGGTGAAGGCGGCGATATCGAACCCGATGCCCGCCGGATCCTCGCCCCGGCGTACGATCACGACATGGCGCGACGGCACGATCACGACATACTGCCCGCGATTGCCGAACGCCGCGATCGTATCTGCGGGTACGCCGTCTGAGCGGTTCATCAACCAGAACCCCGCGCCATAGCCGAAATCACCTTGGGGCTGCGGGCCGCTCGGAGCGGACACGTATGTGACCCAGCCCTCAGGCAGGACGCGGGTGCCATTGGGCAGCTTACCATCGTTGAGGTAGAGCTGGCCGAACTTGGCCAGATCGCCAGCGGTGGTCCAGACCTGCGAGGAGAGGATGTAGGAGCCCTTCCAGTCAGTCTCGGCCACCGTGTTGGTCATACCCAGCATGGCGAAGAAATCCGCTGGCGGGTAGAACCCCAACCATTGTTCGATCGCCTTGACCGCGATCAGAGTGTCGTTGTTGGCGTAGCGGAACACGCTCCCCGGCGGATGGAGCACCGGCCATTGGGTGGTGGTCTCATCGACGCTCGAGCCGCCCCAATAGAGCGGATCGGTGCGGTTGCCGGGAGTGTCGGAATAGCGGCCAGTGGCCATCCGCAGCGCGTGATCGATAGTGATCGCACCCCGCACATCCGCCGCCCCGCCGCTGCGCCAGTAATTGAGCCCGACCGGGCTATCGACGCTGGCGTCCCCGGCGTGCACCGCTGCGCCGACCAAGGTGGCGGCGATCGACTTGGCGACCGACCAGGTGCGTTGCGGGGTCTTGGCGTCGAAGCCGGGGGCGTAAAGGTCGACCAGGCTGGCCCCCTTAAGAAGGACCACAACGGCTGTCGTGCGAACACCGGTTTCATAATCCGCGCCGGACAAGGCGCGCGCGGCGACGGCTGCGAGGCGAGGATTGCGTTTGACCTTGATGGGTGCCTGATCTTGATCAGCGCCCTTGGGCTTATCCGCCGGCATTGCTCGCTCGGGCTCGCTCCAGTCCTCGGGCGCACCAATCGGCAGCGCGGAACATCCCGTATCGGACCCGTAATAAGCCGCCACCCGCGCGGGCATGTCGTCCGCCCACATGACCGCTACGTGAGCGATCTGTCCGGTCGGGCGGCGCACGATTTCGAAGGGCAACTCCCCGATGATGGCATCGAGCGGGGTCTGAATGCCAGCCAGTTCCCACTGCGCGACGCTTTCGGGGGTTCGAGCGGTGCCGTTCGCTTCGGCATGCGCGATCGCGCTACACAGCATCAGCGCTTTGTAACCCGCAGCAAGGGCGCGGTCGTAGCTGGCGCCGAGGCGCTCCTGCTGGCTTTGCGACATTGCGGGGGCGGCGAGGAGCAGCGCTGTCGCTGCAAGGGCGGTGCGGATCATGCCTGCGACACTAAGCCGCGCCGCTTAAAAGGAAAGGGCCGGAAGCGTTTCCGCCCCGGCCCTTTGCGCCAATTACGTTGTCCCGGCGATGATCCGGAATAACAATCACGCCTTAAGCATCTTCGTATTCTTCCGACTGCACCGGGCCTGAATCCTGACCCTTGGCGCTTTCGTCACGGTCAACCAGCTCGATGATCGCCATCTGCACCGCATCGCCTGCACGCACACCTGCACGCAGAACGCGGGTGTAGCCGCCTTCGCGGTCCGAATAACGCTCTGCCAGGACTTCAAACAGCTTCTTGAGCTGCGCTTCGTCCCCCAGGCGGCTCATCGCCAAACGGCGATTCGAAAGACCGCCGCGCTTCGATAGCGTGATCAGCTTTTCGATGTAGGGGCGCAGTTCCTTGGCCTTGGGCAGCGTGGTCTTGATTTGCTCGTGCTTGATCAGCGCGGCAGCCATGTTGCGGAACAGGGCGTTGCGGTGCCCCGTCTTGCGGCCAAGCTTGCGGCCCGAAATACCATGACGCATTGAATCTATCCTTCGTTCGTAAGGAGCCCGTATCAGGTAGCTCCGTC
>JBBRUU010000175.1:0-4819 GCA_038247515.1 Sphingomonadales bacterium | reverse complement strand
GGGACTGTTCATGACCAATATCCACGCTGCGCGCTCCTCGCGCGCCGCTTTTGCCGCCGCATTGCTGCTGTCTGCATCGGGCATTGCCCATGCTCAGAGCGCGCAAAGCGTCCAGATCGTCCAGCCCGGCGCGCCCGGCCAAGCGAGCAAGACGCTGACGGCGCAGCAGGCGACCATGCTCGCGCAGTCCAGCTACACCCCCGCAGACACCGCCTTCATGCAGCACATGATCGTGCACCACGGGCAGGCGCTCGACATGGCAAAGCTGGTCAAGGACCGCACCAACAACACCGATATCGTAGCGGTCGCGGGCCGGATCGAGGCCAGCCAGGCCGACGAGATCACCTTCATGACAACCTGGCTGGGCGAACGCGGCGAGCCTGCTGCCGACCCGAAGATGGCAGGGCACGGCGATCACATGCACCACATGATGAAGGGCATGGCCTCGCCCGACGATATGAAGGCGCTCGCCGCTGCCAAGGGCGCTGACTTTGACCGGATGTTCCTGACCCTGATGATCGCGCACCACGACGGCGCGGTGGACATGGTCAAGGAGCTGTTTGACGAGGACGGCACCGCCGCCGACCCGGTGCTCTTCCAGTTCGCAAGCGACGTCGACAGCGAGCAGACTGGCGAGATCAAGCGCATGGACAAGGTGCTTGCCGGCCTGTCGAAGGACCCGCGCACGGGCCTTGCGGCAGGTTTCGACAATGCAGGCGAGGCGATCATGGGCCTGACCAAGATTGCGACGTTGTCCAAGCCCGCGGGCTTCTTCGATCCCGCCAACCCTGCCGACCTGCGGCCGCTGGCGGCACCCAAGAAGGATAACAAGGGCGAGGAAGCCAAGACCGAGGCGGCTCCTGCTGCTGCTCCTGCTCTGGCACCGACTGAAGCCGCAGCTGCCGCCCCCGCCGCTGCTGCCACGCCGCCCGCCGCCGCTGAGGTTGCCCCGGCGCGCGATGAGGACGAGGACAGTCTCACCAAGTTTGCCGAGCGTTCGCCACTGCTCGACTTTGCCAACACCGATCTTGCCTTCTTCGGCGACGTCATGGTCGCAGGCTCCTACCACGGCTTCAACATCTACAAGCTGGCGACAGACGGCGTGCCGACGCTCAAGAGCTCGGTGGTCTGCCCCGGCGGACAAGGCGACGTCTCGGTGGTCGGCAACCTGCTCGTGATGAGCGTCGAGCAGACCCGCGGCCGTACCGACTGCGGGCTTGATGGCGCGCCGGGCAAGATCAACGCGGAGCGATTCCGCGGCTTGCGCATCTTCGACATTTCCGATCTCGCTGCCCCTGTGCAGGTCGGCGCGGTGCAGACCTGCCGCGGCAGCCACACGCATTCGGTGGTCAGCGCCGACGACAAGCGGTTGATCGTCTATAACTCGGGCACTGCGGGCATCCGCGACGAGAAGGAACTGGCCGGCTGCATCGGCAGCACGCCGGGCGACAGTCGCACTGCGCTGTTCTCGATCGACGTGATCGAGATCCCGGTCGCCGACCCCGGCAAGGCGCGCATCGTCAAATCCCCGCGCGTGTTTGCAGACGAGACAACCGGCCAGATCGCAGGCCTGTGGAAGGGCGGCGATCACGGCGACGACACCCAGACCACCGCGCGCACCGACCAGTGCCACGACATCACTGTCTTCCCGGCGCTGAAGGTGGCGGCAGGCGCGTGCTCGGGCAACGGCATCCTGTTCGATATCGCCGATCCGCTGAACCCCAAGCGCATCGACGTCGTCAGCGATGACGGCTTTGCCTACTGGCACTCGGCGACCTTCAACAATGACGGCACCAAGGTGATCTTCACCGACGAGTGGGGCGGCGGCGGGCGGCCGCGCTGCAAGGCGTCCGACCCCAAGACCTGGGGCGCCAATGCGGTTTACGATATCAAGGATGGCAAGCTGGTGTTCCGCGCGCATTACAAGCTGCCCGCACCGCAATCCGACAAGGAAAACTGCGTGGCGCATAACGGCTCGATCGTGCCTGTCCCGGGCCGCGATCTGTTCGCGCAGGCGTGGTATCAGGGCGGTCTGTCGGTGATGGACTTCACCGACAGTGCCAATCCCAAAGAGATCGCCTATTTCGACCGCGGGCCGATCGATGCCAAGCAGATGGTGGTGGGCGGCTACTGGTCGGTGTACTGGTACAAGGGCCACATCTACGGCACCGAAATCAGCCGCGGGATCGACGTCTTCACCCTGAAGCCGACCAAATTCCTGACCAAGGCCGAAATCGCCGCCGCAGACGCCGCCAAGTACGAGAACGACCGTTTCAACCCGCAAACCCAGACCCGCATGACGTGGGACCCGGCGGTGGTGAAGGCGGCGGCCGCGAGCCGGAAGCTGAAGTAACGGCGCAATTCTTACCGGACGGCAGCTTTGCCTCAGCGGGGCGAAAGCCGCCGTCCGGTTCGCGATTTAAAGGATATTCGAACTCGCATGACAAACTCAGCGGAAGTAATCGGCGGATTGCGCGTGAACACGGCCAAACTCCAGAAACACGCGATCGGCAGTTTCAAGAACACTGCGCCTGCGCCGATTGATCCCCGGCAATTGATGCGCGATTTGCAGGCGTTTCGCGATCCGCAGCCAAGCCGGAGCGGCTGGGAACTGGCAATCACGCTGCTCCCGTTCCTGGCCCTGTTTGCGCTGATCGCGATGGCGGTGGAGGCCGGCTATTTTGCGGCGCTTGCGGCAACGCCGCTTGCGGGTATGTTTCTGCTGCGGCTGTTTATCATCCAGCATGATTGCGGCCACGGCGCGTTCCTGCCGAGCCGGGCGGGCAATGACTGGATCGGTAGAGTACTGGGCGCGCTCACCCTGACCCCTTATGATTGTTGGCGCCATTCGCACGCGCGTCATCATGCCGCCACCGGCAATCTGGACGCCCGCGGGATTGGGGACGTGGATACTCTGACGGTGCGCGAATACCGGGACCGCACACGCTTGGGGCGGTTTTTCTATCGCCTGTACCGCCATCCCGTTGTGCTGCTGGGCTTTGGTCCGGCATATCTGTTTCTTGTGCGCCACCGGCTCCCCATCGGCCTGATGAAAGAAGGACGGATTTACTGGTACAGCGCAATCGGCACCAATCTGGTCACCGCACTGTTGCTGGCCATACCGCTCTATTTTGTGGGCTTCGGGGTCACGGCACTGGTATTCTTCCCCGTGCTGCTGAGCGCTGCGTCAATGGGTGTCTGGCTGTTTTACGTCCAACATCAATTCCCTGAAGCGCGCTGGGATTACGCGGCCGACTGGTCGTTCCATGATGCTGCATTGCATGGCAGCTCGCACCTCGACTTGCCGCCGGTATTGGCCTGGTTTGCTGGATATATCGGTATCCATCACGTCCATCATCTGGCGAGCAGGATCCCGTTCTATCGCTTGCCCGAAGTGTTGGAAAAGCACCCGCATCTGCGCGATCTGAACCGGTTCACCGCCTTGCAGGCGTGTGGCACTTTGCGCCTGGCCTTATGGGATGAAGACATGCGAGAAATGGTTTCCTTCCGGCAAGCATCGCGAATTGGAAGATAGAATCTCGCAGGCGGACGCGCCCGCCCTGTCCCTCGCCCCTACCCCGCTGCGCTCCCGCGCTTCTTGAGCCACGCTTGCAGCGGGAAGGTCCACTGCTCCCATAGCGACAGGCGCTTGCGATCGTCCTGCCCGACCAGCGCAGATTCGCCGTCGCGGTAGGTGCCAAACAGGCGGTCGAAGAATATCACGGAGTTGCCGTAGTTGCAGCGCGTGTCCTCGTAGCTCGTCGCGGTGTGGTGCAGGCTGTGGTTGCGGATGGTGGTGAAGAAATAGCCGTACCAGATCGGCGGATCGGCGCGCACGTTGCCATGCGCAAAGGCCGCGATCGCACCGCCGACGGTCAAGCTGGCGAACAGCGCGTTCAGGTCCACATCGAGCAGCGCGATCACTCCGAGGCTGACCAGGAACAGCTCGATCGGATTGCCGGTCAGCCCCTTCATCGCGTTCAGCTGCGTCAGGTGGTGGTGCGGCGCATGGGTCAGCCACAGCGGCGTCCAGTTGTGCATGGCGCGGTGCAGCCAGTACTGCCCGAACTCAAAGACGAACAGCGCGACCACCACCTGCACAAGGAAGGGCAGATCGGCGAGCCACGGCGTGCCGATGCCCCACGCCGCCTTGAGGTCCCCCAAAGGCGAGTTGACCAGCGTGTCTGCAACCCAACCGACTACGATGTAGAAGAAGGCGACGTAGAAGACGTCGGTGGCAAGCTCGCGCCAGTTGGTCCGCCAGCCCTCATGCCGCTCGAAAACCGCCTCCAGCAATTGCACGAAAGCGAGCGTACCGAGCCCCATCGCGGTGATCACCCAGGGCCCTTCGACCCAGCTTTGCGGCGCGTAGGCCCAGAAGGCGAGTATCGCCGCCAGCGTGGCGGGCGGCAGCAGATTGACGAGCGACTGTCTCACGTATTCATCCCCTGTGCCTTGGCAATCCTTCCTTTAGGACCGCTGCACGCTTGCGGAAAATACGCTATTATGCGCAGAGCGCCGAGAGGATGTAGGGGTAAGATCGCCATGCAATCGCGCGGCCAAGTGAAATCGGGCCTGTTGATCGCGGCCGCAATCCACTAGGGGCTTTCCCAACCAGACCCGCGGCCGATGAAGACGCGGGCAAAATGGCCCCCACCGGGCCGCGGGGGCCTCGCTGGGGCGGGGGTTCCCAAAGTCACCCATTTGAGCCGCGCTGCAAACAGCACCCCGGCAGGAGCAGATTCACATGAAGGGCTACAAGGCACCGAGCTTTCAGGACAGGGCCGCAGCATCGGCAATGGCCAAGGAGAAGGCTCTG
>JBBRUU010000174.1:0-4820 GCA_038247515.1 Sphingomonadales bacterium | reverse complement strand
TGAGGGGCGCATGGTTCATCCGGTCGAGCGAATGGGCAATCGCTTCGACCTGCTGCGAGAGACGCAGGAGCGCCACGCGGTCCTCCTCGCCCATTTCGCGCAGGCGCGCCGCGCCCGCTTCGCCCATGACGCGGCCGACCGCGATGGCCCGCTCTGCGCGGCTCGGGCTGACGAGTATCTGCGGATTGGACTGATCGAGCACGGCGAGCACATCGTCGAGGCCAGCCATGTTGGTCGCGCAGATCAGCTTGGCCCCCGTACGCGCCGCCCGCATATCGAGCCGCGCCAACCCTGCAAACATGATCCCGTCCATCCCGCGGCTACCGATGACGGCGCAATCGACCACCACCACATCGTCCAGCAAGGCGATCGGGCCTTCCAGCAAGGCGCGCAAGCTCCCGCCGTCAATGCTGCGGAAGCCCGCCCCGCCAAGGTCGGCCGCGATCTGATGGCGAAGGCATTCCGCCTCCCCGAAAATCGCGACGCGCGCAGGCAGGCCCGCGCTATCCTGCGCGGTGTCGTAGGAAAAATCGAAAGGGACAGAAGCATCGTTCAACATGGGTGCGACTCCAACAATGTTGGACCGAGAGTAGAAAAAACGGATCAGGTCAATTAAAAGAGCCTAAATTTGTTGGATTACCCGTCCGCCAGCCTTGGTCGCCCCTCCACCTTCCTACCGATGGCATCCCTGAATCACGGCCTGATCTCGATCACTGTGCCATCGGGGACGATGCGCCACAGCTCCTCGATTTCCGCGTTGGTCAAGGCGATGCAGCCGTCGGTCCAGTCGCCCGGCATCCGGCCGAACGGCATGGCGTTGGGCTGGCCGTGAAGGAAGATATCGCCTCCCGGCGAGCGGCCCTGCGCCTGCGCAAAGGCGCGGTCATCGACGCTGGGATATGAGACTTTGAGGCTGAGGTGATAGGCGCTGCCCGGATTGCGCCCCTCGATCGTGTAGCGCCCCTCGGGTGTGCGCTCGTCGCCCTCGAACTGCTTGTGGCCGCCGGGTGCATTGCCCAATTGCAGCCCTCGCCATGCCTTGACCGGCTGGCCGGCGGCATAGGCGACCATCAATCGCTCGGACTTGTCGACGATCAGGTAATCGATGCTTGCCAAGCCGCGCTCGGGCACGATCCGCGCTGCCTCTCGGGTGAGCGTCGACCGGGAGGACGGGCCTGGTGCCTGCTGCGCGGGAGGCGCGACGCAAGCGGCGAGTGCGAGGAGCGGCAGCAGGAGGACGAGGCGGTTCACGGATGTAAGGTTAACCCGCCCCGCCCCGTCCATTCAATCCACAAACGGATCGCGCATCAGGATCGTGTCGTCGCGTTCCGGGCTGGTCGAGACCAGCGCCACCGGGCATTCGATGATTTCCTGGATGCGCTGGATGTACTTGATCGCGTTGGCCGGAAGGTCGGCATAGCTGCGCGCGCCCGCGGTGCTCTCGGTCCAGCCGGGCATTTCTTCGTAGATCGACTCGCACGCGGCCTGTTCGGCGGCGTGGCTGGGCAGGTAGTCGTAAACCTTGCCGTGCAGGCGATAGCCGGTGCAGATCGCGACCTTATCCAGCCCGTCGAGCACGTCGATCTTGGTCAGCGCGATGCCGGTCACGCCGCTGATCGAGCATGACTGGCGCACCAGCACCGCATCGAACCAGCCGACGCGGCGCTTGCGGCCGGTCACGGTGCCGAATTCATGGCCACGCTCGCCCAATCGCTGGCCGATTGCGTCTTCCAGTTCGGTCGGGAACGGGCCGGAGCCGACGCGGGTGGTGTAGGCCTTGACGATGCCGAGCACGTAGCCGGTCGAATTGGGGCCAAGGCCCGAGCCAGACGCCGCCGTCCCGCTCACCGTGTTGGAGCTGGTGACGAAGGGGTAGGTGCCGTGATCGACATCGAGCAGCACGCCCTGCGCGCCCTCGAACAGGATTTTTGCGCCGGCGCGGCGGACCTTCTTGAGACGCTTCCACACCGGCTGGGCAAACCGCAGCACGAAGGGGGCAATCTCGCGCAGTTCTTCCAGCAGCGCGGCGCGGTCGACCGGCGGCTGGCCGAAGCCGGCGCGCAGCGCATCGTGGTGCGCGCAGAGGCGACCGAGCTGCGGCTCGAGCGAGTCGAGATGCGCAAGGTCGCACACGCGGATCGCGCGCCTGCCGACCTTGTCCTCGTAAGCCGGGCCGATGCCGCGTCCGGTGGTGCCGATCTTGCCCTTGCCCGCTGCCGTTTCGCGCAGGCCATCAAGGTCGCGGTGGAGCGGCAGGATCAGCGGGCAGTTATCGGCGACCGCGAGGTTTTCTTCGGTGATGCTGACGCCCTGCCCTTCGACCTTGGCGACCTCGTCACGCAGCGCCCAGGGATCGAGCACCACGCCGTTGCCGATCACCGACAGCGTGCCCGAGACGATGCCTGAGGGGAGCAGGCTGAGCTTGTAGGTCTTGCCGTCGATCACCAGGGTGTGGCCGGCATTGTGCCCGCCTTGAAAGCGCACGACAACATCGGCGCGGCTCGCCAGCCAGTCGACGATCTTGCCCTTGCCCTCATCGCCCCATTGGGCGCCGATCACGGTGACGTTGGCCATGTTTGTCCTTAAGCGGTGGCGGGAAATTCGCGGCGAGGCCTAGGCGTTCGGGGCGAGCGAGGCAAGATGCGCGAAGGGTTTGGCGGGTCGAAGCGTTTGGCGGATGACGATCCACTGAGGAATGCCCGATGAAAGCTGCCGCCAAAGCCGCTATTTACCTTGCCGCCGCCGCTCTGCTGGCGACCCCGGTCCTCGCCCAGCGTGGCGCCAGAGAAATGGGGCGCGAGCGCCTGCCTGCGCCCTGCCGCGAGGAGATCGTGCGCCTGTGCGGCACGGATCGTAGCGCGATGCGCAGCTGTCTGCGCGAGAAGGTGGGCGAGTTGTCCGACACGTGCCGCTCCGCGCTGATGGACCGAGTGCAGGCGGCAGGCGGGCGTGAGGACCGCATGGGCGGTCGGCGCGGCGGAGAAGGCCGCCGAGGCGCGGCAATGCCGGCCCCGCAGACCCTCGCCTATGGAGCCGACAGCCTGCAAGCGCTCGACCTGTGGGTGCCTACGGGCGCGAAAGCCGCGCCGCTCGTTCTATATGTCCACGGCGGCGGGTGGAAGCGCGGATCGAAGAACAACGCGACTAGCCGCGCCATGCCCGCGCACATGATGGCGCAGGGTTATGCCTTTGCCTCGATCGATTACCGGCTGGTCCCGCGCAATACGGTCGAGGAGCAGGCGGGCGATGTCGCCGCGGCGCTCGCCTATGTGCTGAAGCGCGCCGACGCTCTGGGCATCGATCGCCGCCGCGTGGTGCTCACCGGGCACAGCGCAGGCGCGCATCTGGCGGCGCTGGTGGGCACAGACGAGCGTTACCTCAAGAGCGCCGGGCTCTCCTTTGCCGATATCGACGGGGTGATGCCCAACGACGGCGCGGCCTATGATGTGCCGACGCAGGTGACCACCGGGCCCAAGCTGATGACCCCGACCTATGCGCAGGCGTTCGGCACCGATCCTGCGCGTCACGCGAAGCTCTCGCCGACGCTGAACGCCGCTGCGCCCAATGCGCCCGCGTTCCTGCTGCTCCACGTGCAGCGGCCTGATGCGATTGCCCAGACCAAGGCACTCGCCGAGGCCCTGCAGCGCGGCGGATCGAAGGCGGAGATCGGCAGCGTCCCGGGCAAGGGGCTGCGCGGCCACATGGAGATCAACCGCAAGCTTGGCGAGCCGGACTATCCGGCAACCGCGGTGATGGATGCATGGCTCAAGAAGGTGCTGGGATAAATTCCGCACCTCGCCCCGGGCTTGACCCGGGGTCCGGCGAGATGGCGGACGCTTGAGGAAGCCGGGTCCCGGATCAAGTCCGGGACGGGAGGTTACATCTCCCGCACGTCCTGCCCCTCAAGCACATAGCCGCAGCCCAGCGCGCGCGCGTCCTCGCCGTCGGCAAGCTGGGCGAGCGTGCGCCAGCCTTCGGAGCGCAGCTTGGCGGCAAAGCGGCGGTCGTGGCCATTGGGCAGGTACACCATCCGAGCCGCTTCCGGCTGAAGCGCGACGTCCGCGAGGCGATCGAGATAGAGCGTGAAGCCGGTCGCTGGCTCTTGGCTGCCCGCGATCCGGTAGGTGCCGCCCCGCCCCGCCGCACGGCGCAGGCCGTCGGCATACACGGTGAAGCCGAACCACGACTGGTATTCGAACCCGTGCCGCTCGGTCGGGTCGAGGGTGATCCGGGCCGCGTCTCCGACGTGCGCCGCAATCGCCTGCAACCCGTCAAGCCGCGACTTCAACGCCCCGCCTGCGTCCACCTCGCGAAGCGCGGCAAGCGCAGTCTCGAACGGCCCGGTGGCATAAAGCAGCGGCAGATAGGCCGCGCCGCCCGCCGCCTTTAATCCGCCCGCATCCTTGGTATCGAGCTCGCGGCGCACTGCAGCGATCTGATCCGATGCAAGCGGAAAAGCGTTCGCGCTCAGCGTGTCGACGAGGTCGGGCAGCGTGAAATCGACCGAAATGCCGGTCAGGCCCGCCGCCTTGAGCGCCTCGATCGCGAGCAGCACCGTCTCGCTCACCGCAGCCACGCTGTCCGCCCCGATCAGCTCGGCGCCCAATTGCAGCCGCTCGCGCGCGGGATCGAGCTGGCTCGCCTTGATCACCACTGTATCGCCGCAATAGGCGAGGCGGAGCGGGCGCGGCGCATCTTTGAGGCTGGTGGCGGCTATCCGCCCGACCTGCGGGGTGATGTCACTGCGCAGCGCGAGCGTCCGCAGGCTCGCCGGGTCGACAAAGCGGAACATCGCGCGCCCTTCGCCCTGCACCGCGCCC
>JBBRUU010000173.1:0-4850 GCA_038247515.1 Sphingomonadales bacterium | reverse complement strand
CGAGGAGGTGTGGGTGCGTTCGGGCGGGGGCAATGCCCGCGCAGGCAACGAAGCAGGGCGAATCATTCGCTCCTATCGCGGGATGCTGACCCGAATTCCGGCTGGCTGGGCGTGCTTTTCAGCCTGCAACTTCGTATTCATGGGCGGCGACCGGCGGGTGGTGGATAGTGGCGGCGTGTTCATGGTGCACATGTTCACCCACACCAGCGACCGTGCGATGATCGACGAGGTGGTGATCGAAGGCAGCAAGGCGACCACCGAACTGATCGCCAGCATCGAGCAATCGTCGGCCATGTTGGCAAGCGAGGATAACGATTTCCTGATCCGCATGGGGATCAGCCGCAAGCTTTTGACCGACGTCATGTACCAGCAGCAGGCGGTGAAGAGCGAGGACAACCCCAGCACGCGCTATTGCCTGACGCAGGCCGAGGTGCGCGAATACAACGTTATGCCGCTCGAAAAGTCGGCCTCCTGACCCGCCCTGACGCCGCATGAGCCGCGACCCCGATACCATCGCCTTCTATCAGGCGCAGGCGCCGCATTACGTGCTGAAATTCGGCCAGTCGCACAGCTACCAGCTCGATCCCTTCCTCGATCGCCTGGCGCCCGACGCGCGGGTGCTGGAGCTGGGCTGCGGCGGCGGCCAGGATGCCGCGCGGATCGCTGCGCGTGGGTTCGCGGTCGATGCCACAGACGGCACCCCGGCGATGGTCGCCAAGGCCAATCAACGCTGGGGCGTGGGCGCAAGGGTGATGGCTTTCGATGCGCTCGACGCCGAGGCCGAGTATGATGGGGTGTGGGCCCATGCCAGCCTGCTGCACTGCCCGCGCGCCGCCCTGCCCGATGTGCTCGCCAGGATCCACTGCGCTCTGCGCCCCGGCGGCTGGCACTTTGCGAGCTACAAGCTGGGCGAAGCGGAGGGCCGCGACAATCTTGGCCGGTTCTATAACTTTCCCGATGCCCATTGGCTCGCCAGGCAATACTCTGCAATTACCGGGTGGGAGGTTGTCGAGACCCGTCGCTATACCGCTGGCGGTTTCGACAATGTGGAGCGCGACTGGATCGACCTGACAGTGAGCAAGTCATGAGCATCTGGACTGTCGAAGCCGTCTGCACCGGCACAGCTCGCCCGTTCAACGGAGCGGAGCTGAGCGCTATCGCCAAGCGCCTGCGCGAAGGCCCGGTGCAGGTGTTCTCCGAGGGCCTCGCCCCCGACGAGCAGGCCGACCGCCGCGTGCATGGCGGGCCGGAAATGGCGCTGCACCTTTATCCGCTCGATCATCACGCCTGGTGGCGCGAGCAGATCGGCGATCATCCGGCGCTTGACGAGCCCGGCGGGTTCGGATCGAACCTCGCGGTTACCGGTCTGACCGAGGACATGGTCCACATCGGCGACCGCTTCCGCTGTGGGAGCGCGTTGATCGAGGTCAGCCAGCCGCGCCAGCCGTGCTGGACGATCGAGCACCGCTTTGGCCACACGGGCATGGTCGCGCGCATCATCACGACAGGGCGCTGCGGCTGGTATTTCCGGGTAATCGAGCAAGGCGAAGTGGCCGCTGGCGATCCGCTCGACCGGATCGCTTAGGGCGCGACTGATTGGAGCGTCGCGCGGGTGTTCACTGCGCTGGTCGCGGGCAAGGCGAACGCGGATGAACTGGCTGAGCTCGCCGGGCTCGCCCCCTTGACCCCAAGATTGCGCGAGCGCGCTGCGGCCATGCGCACTTGATCGGCGCTTCGCCTTGGGCCGGGGGCGGCTCGGCGAACCCTGCTGTTGCCTGAGCAAGCCGTTCATCCTGCATTCGTGTTAGCTGAACGAAAAGAGGTGTGCTCCATCGGGGAGCCCGCTCAAGGGAAACGACCATGAAACATCTCGCCCTGCTTGCCGCAGCCGGTTCGCTGGCTGCCTTTGCCGCCCCCGCGCAGGCGGCCGACTTTGCTCCTGCCCCCACGCCAGTATTCGCCAGCTTCAGCCAGTCGCCGTCAGCGCTTGGCAATGTCGTCGCATATGACGACGACTACGATGATGACTGGCGTGATCGCCGCGACCGTCGCCGCTATCGTGATCGTGATCGTGATCGCGACTACGAAAATAGTGGCCGCCGCCTCAGCCGCAACGACCGTGTGTGGCGCGGCGAGGACGGACGCTACCGCTGCCGCCGCAATGACGGCACCACGGGTCTCGTGATCGGCGCCGTCGGCGGCGCGCTGCTGGGCCGCACAGTTGACACGCGCGGCGATAGGTCGCTCGGCACCATTCTTGGTGCAATCGGCGGGGGCTTGCTCGGCCGCGAGGTCGATCGGGGTGAAGCGCGCTGTCGCTAAGTGTTGATGTGAGGCGGATTTTCGGCTCGTCCGGATACCGCCTCACCGCCTCCAGCTTTCCATGCCGTCTGATCCTTGGCTGTCACCACCGGACACGCGGCCCGACCCAAAAGGAACTACCATGAAAAAGTTTGCCATCATTCTTGCCGCCAGCGCCATGACATTGACGACAAGCACGCCTGCGTTGGCTGATCCTCCGCCGCACGCACGTGCAAAGGGCAAGCGTGCCAAACAAGCCCGCATCTATGACGATCGCGGCTATTACGCCGAACCGCGCAGCCTGTCCCGCGATGACCGGATCTGGCGCGATGGCGACCGCTACTATTGCCGCCGAGACAATGGCACCACCGGTCTTGTGATCGGCGCAGGCGTGGGCGCGTTGCTCGGCCGCACTATTGATACCCGCGGCGACCGCACGGTTGGCACTGTTCTTGGCGCAATCGGCGGAGGCCTGCTGGGCCGCGAGATCGACCGGGGCGAGCTGCGCTGCCGCTGACACCGCGCTGACACCGGGCGGGCGTCGAACTCGCCGATTGTAGCACTGCCACTGCGCTGTTAGCGTTGCTGGCATGGCGCACATCCCCCGTTTACTCGCATGACCCGCCCCGCCGTCCTTGTAACCGGCGGGGCGGCGCGTATCGGCGCTGCAATCACGCGCCGCTTTGCCGATGCTGGCTGGCATGTGGTGATCCACTATCGCTCGTCCGGCGTGGAAGCCGAGGCGCTGGCGGCGAGCCTGCCGTCGGCTGAAACGGTCGCCTTCGACCTTGCCGATGATGACGCTGCGGTCGCGGCCGTCACCGGGCTCGCAGTGCGGCTAGCCGACTGGCGCTGCCTCGTAAACTCTGCGGCGGTGTTTGATTACGACAGTGTAACCGCGCTCGATCCGGCGACGAACCGGACAGTGATGCAGATTAACGCCCTTGCCCCTGCCCGCTTAGCACAGACGTTCATCGCTTATGCGGCGAGCGCAGGTGCACGCAGCGTGATCCAGATCACAGACATGAAAATTGAAAATACCAACCCCGATTTCTTCAGCTACACTATGTCAAAGCATGCGCTGGCAGCCACGGTCGGCATGCTCGCCAAAGGGAATCGGGCCGCTGGTGTCAGGGTGTATGGCCTTGCACCGGGGGCAGTTCTGGCGAGCCATGACCAGAGCGAAGAGGAGACAGAGATTTCACACCGCCTGAACCTTTTGCAGCGCAAAACCAGCGCTGACGAGATCGCCGATGCGGCGCTGTTCCTGGCCGGCGGCACGCTCGCCAGCGGGCAGACGTTGTTCATCGACAGCGGCCAGCACCTGCTCGATCAGCCGCGCGATGTGATCTGGATGGCACGCGAACAGGCCGGGGGGGCCTCCTTATGACCAAACATGCGTTCTCGACCCGGGTGTGGCACTGGGTGAACGCGGTCGCGCTCATCGTGCTGTTCATGACCGGACTCAATATCTCCAATGCCCATCGTTACCTTTACTGGGGCAATTACGGCTTTGATCCCAAGGACGCCTGGCTGGCGGTGATCAAGTTTCCGGGCTGGGCCACCATCCCGCAGCATTACAACCTTGCGGTCGCACGCGACTGGCACACCACCGCCGCCTGGCCGTTTGGCGTGGGCGTATTGTTCATCTGGGTGGCAATGCTGGTGAACGGTCACTTTATTCGTGACCTCATCACCAAACCGTCAGACTGGACCCCGGCGGCTGTGCTTGCCTCGCTGCGCGCGCATTCGGCTGACGGTGCCGGGCATGGCTACAACCCGGTGCAGCGGATCCTTTACGGTATGGTGTTCGGTGTGCTGCTGCCGCTGATGGTGTTCACCGGCCTCGCGATCAGCCCGGGGTTCCAAGCTGCCGCGCCGTGGCTGCTTGATGTGCTCGGCGGGCGGCAGAGCGCCAGGTCGCTGCATTTTCTCGCCGCGTGGGCGATTTTCGGGTTCTTCGTAATCCACATCGTGCTGGCGGTGACCGACTGGCGGCTGATCCTCGAGATGTTTACCGGCGGCAAGCGCGAGGGCGCAGCCCCGCCCGCTCCTCCCCCGCCCGACATTCTGCCCCCCGAAGAAGGAGCGCCCGCCAATGGTTGATTTTCCGCGCCGCTCGATACTCGCAGGGATTGCTGCGCTGGGCACCGGGGCCTGCTCCAAGATCGCCGAGACCGATACCGGGCAGAGCCTGTTCAAGGCCGCCGAGGACGGGCACCGCGCTATCCACCGCGCGCTTGCAGGACGGCAGGGCATGGCCCCCGAATATACGCGCGACCAACGCTCGCCCACCTTCAGGGGCAATGGCTCGGTGACGGTCGACGACGGGTTCTATCGTGAGCAGCTTGCCAACGGTTTTTCTGGCTGGAAGCTGGAAGTGCGCGGTCTGGTCGAGCAGCCGCTTAGCCTCACCCTTGCGGATGTGCGCGCGTTGCCGCAGCGCACCCAGATCACCCGCCATGATTGCGTTGAGGGTTGGAGTGCGATCGGCGAATGGACCGGACCGCAGCTTGCCGCGCTGCTCGATGCCGCCAAGGTGCGCAAGG
>JBBRUU010000172.1:0-4882 GCA_038247515.1 Sphingomonadales bacterium | reverse complement strand
CGATCCGCTCTGGATTGCCGCGCTACGCTCGCAATGACGAAGGGGGATAGACTATGACCATCGCCGCCATTTCCGGCCTGATCCGCCCGGTGCTCGAACACCGTCTGCCGCAAGGCCTCGATGTGCGCTGGTTCATGTCGGCTGAGGAGGCGCTCACCGCCGTCGCCGACGCGGAAATCGGCTGGTTCGACATGAACGATCAGGCCGCGATGGCCGAAACCTTGAGCGCCGCCAAGAAGCTCAAGTGGCTCAATTCGATCTACGCCGGCCTCGACTTTCTGCCGATGGACGTGCTGATTGAACGCGGGATCACCGTCACCAACGGGGCCGGGATCAACGCCATCACTATCGCCGAATATGTGGTGATGGGGATGCTGGGCATCGCCAAGGGATACCGCGAAGTCGTGCGCGCGCAGGACCGGCACGAATGGCTGCTCGACAGCCCCGGTAAGCGCGAGCTGGCGGGGTCGAAGGCGCTACTGCTCGGCTACGGCGCGATCGGCAAGCTGATCGAGCCGCGCCTTGCCGCCTTCGATGTGGAGGTCACCGTGGTGCGCCGCTCGCCCGGGGCGAACACGCTGGGGCCGGATCAATGGCGCGGCCGCCTTGGCGAGTTCGACTGGGTGATCCTCGCCGTCCCCTCCACCCCCGAGACCGAGGGCATGATCGGGGCCGCGGAGCTCGCCGCGATGAAGCCGGACGCGGTGATCGTCAACATCGCGCGCGGCAGCGTGATCGACCAGCCGGCGCTCGTCGATGCGCTCGAGCAGAAGGCCATCGGCGGCGCTTTCCTCGATGTCACCACGCCCGAACCGCTGCCCGCCGATCACCCGCTGTGGTCGGTGCCCAATGCACATATCTCGATGCACCTTTCGGGCCGGGCACAGGACAAGATGTTCGTGCGCTCTGCCGATCGCTTCCTCGAAAACCTGGGCCGGTACCTGAAGGGCGAGCCGGTCGCCCCGGTGTTCGACCCGCGCCTGGGCTACTGACCTCAGCACCTGAATCGCACGAGCGATTGCGCCTTGGCGCTTTTCTGCAAGACTCCGCGCCCGGGAGCGCGCATCACCGAGCGGTCACATGCTGGTGCTAATCCGCAAGGGGAGCGGATGCTCCGGTCTGGGGCTTCGCAAGCAAGGGGGGACTGCAAGCATGAGCGATACCAAGAAGGCTTCTGATCTATTCATCGAGTGTCTCGAGGCTGAGGGAGTCGAATACATCTTCGGCGTGCCGGGCGAGGAGAACCTCGACTTTCTCGAAAGCCTTTCGAAGTCGGAGAAGATCAAGCTGATCCTCACCCGCCACGAACAGGGCGCGGGCTTCATGGCGGCAACCTATGGCCGGCATACCGGCAAGACCGGCGTGTTCCTCGCCACATTGGGCCCGGGGGCGACCAATATGGTCACCGCGGTCGCCTATTCGCAGCTCGGCGGGATGCCCACGCTGGCGATCACCGGCCAGAAGCCGATCAAGAAATCCAAGCAGGGCCGCTTCCAGATCCTCGACGTGGTGGCGATGATGGGGCCGATCACCAAATACGCCCACCAACTCGCCAGCGCCGACAACATCCCCAGCCGGGTGCGCGAGGCGATCCGGCTGGCCGAGGAGGAAAAGCCCGGCGCGGTCCATCTCGAGTTCCCCGAAGATATTGCCGAGGAGCACACCGCCAGCCGTCCGATTCCCGCCAGCCTTGCCCGCCGGCCGAGCGCCGAGGAGAAGGCGGTGCGTCAGGCGGTGCTGGCGATCGAAGGCGCCAAGGCCCCGATCCTTGTGATCGGCGCGGGCGCCAATCGCAAGATGACCGGGCGAATGCTGCGCCAGCTGATCGACAAGACCGGCATTCCCTTTGTCACCACGCAGATGGGCAAGGGCGTGGTCGACGAGCGCCATCCGCTGTTCTTGGGCTGCGCAGCGCTGTCTGCCGGAGATTTCGTGCACCGCGCGATCCAGGATGCGGATTGCATCGTCAACATCGGCCACGATGTAATCGAGAAGCCGCCGTTCTTTATGCAGGAGGGTGGGCCTACGGTGATACACGTCTCGACCCGCACCGCCGAGGTCGATCCGGTGTATTTCCCGCACATTGAGGTGATCGGCGACATCGCCAATGCGATCTACCAGATCAAGGAGGATATCGTCCCGCAAGGGCGGTGGGATGTCGGCCGGATGCTCGAATACCGCGCGGGCGAGGTTGCCCACACCGCGCCGCTCGCCGCCGACACGCGCTTCCCGATCTTCCCGCCGCATCTGGTCGGTCAGGTGCGCGGCGCGATGCCCGAAAACGGGATCATCTGCCTCGACACCGGGGTGTACAAAATTTGGTTTGCGCGCGGGTACAATGCCTATCTCCCCAATACCGTGCTGCTCGATAATGCGTTGGCGACTATGGGCGCAGGCCTGCCGAGCGCGATGATGTCGTCGATGCTTTATCCCGACCGCAAAGTCATGGCGATCTGCGGCGACGGCGGGTTCATGATGAACAGCCAGGAGATGGAGACCGCGGTGCGCCTCGGTCTCAATTTCACGGTGCTGATCCTGCGCGATGACGCTTACGGGATGATCCGCTGGAAGCAGGCCAACATGGGCTTTGCCGATTTCGGCCTGACCTACGGCAACCCCGATTTCGTGAAGTATGCCGAAAGCTACGGCGCGATCGGTCACCGGGTGACGTCCTCCGAACACCTCACCGATCTGCTGGCGCACTGCCTCAGCACGCCGGGGGTGCATCTGATCGATTGCCCGGTTGATTACACCGAGAACGACCAAATTCTGAACCCTGATATCAAGCGGTTGAGCAAGGAGCTCTAACCCAGCCCCCCTCCCGCCTGCGGGAGGGGTTAGGGGTGGGCGCGGCGTCGCGCTGCCCCTTACTGTCCCACCCCCGACCCCTCCCGCAAGCGGGGGGGGGGAGAGAAGACCATGCTCAAATCCACCTACCCGCTCTACCTCTGCAACAAGGCCGTGCAGCCCAACACTGATCTTGAGGTGACCGACAAGTACACCGGCGAGGTCGCGTTCCGCACCGCGCTGGCGACGCCCGATGTGATCGAGGAAGCCATTGCCGGGGCGGTGCGCGCGGCCGAGCCGATGGCGCGGCTTGCGTCCTACGAGAAGCAGGACGTGCTGATGCACTGCGTCCGGCGCTTCAAGGAGCGCGCCGACGAGCTCGCCTATGCCCTGTGCGTCGAAGCGGGCAAGCCGATCAAGGACAGCGAGGGCGAGGTCAGTCGGCTAATCGACACCTTCCGCATCGCCGCCGAAGAAGCGGTGCGGAACTACGGCGAGGTCCAGCCGCTCGATATCTCGGCGCGGGCCAAGGGTTACATGGGGATGTGGAAGCGCGTGCCCATCGGGCCGTGCAGCTTCATTTCGCCGTTCAACTTCCCGCTGAACCTAGCGGCGCACAAGATCGCTCCGGCGATCGCGATGGGCTGTCCCTTCGTCATGAAGCCCGCCTCCAAGACGCCCTTGGGCGCGATCATCATGGGCGAGGTGCTGGCCGAGTGCGACATTCTGCCCGAGGGCGCGTTCTCGATCCTCCCCGCCAGCCGCGACGGGGCGGATATGTTCACGCAGGACGAGCGGCTGAAGCTGCTAAGCTTCACCGGGTCGCCGGGGGTGGGCTGGGACCTGAAGGCCAAGGCGGGCAAAAAAAAGGTCGTGCTCGAACTCGGCGGCAATGCCGCGGTGATTGTCGACAAGGACGCCGATCTTGCCGATGCGCTGGAGCGGGTGATCTTCGGCGCCTTCTACCAGTCGGGCCAGTCGTGCATCGGGGTGCAGCGCATCCTCATCCACGACGAGGTCTATGACACGTTCAGGGCGATGCTGGTGACACGTGCGGGCAAGCTGGTCGCAGGCGACCCCAAGGACCGCGACACCTTCATCGGCCCGATGATCTCCGACGGCGAAGCCAAGCGGCTGAAGGGCTGGATCGACGAGGCGGTGGAGGCCGGCGCGACCCTGCTGTGCGGCGGAGGGCTCAGCCGCGGCAACATGCTGGAGGCGACCCTGCTCGAAAACGTGCCCGAGGGCGCCAAGGCCAAGAACGAGGAAGCCTTCGGCCCGCTCGCCATCCTCCAACGCTTCACGCATTTCGACGAGGCGCTGGAGGAAGTGAACAACTCGAAGTTCGGCCTGCAGGCGGGCATCTTCACCCGCGACCTGTTCCAGATGTTCGACGCCTGGGACCGCCTGGAAGTTGGCGGCGTCGTCATCAACGACGTGCCCAGCTACAGGGTCGACAACATGCCTTACGGCGGGGTGAAGGATTCAGGCCTTGGCCGCGAAGGCATCCGCTTTGCCATGGAGGACATGAGCGAGATCCGGAACCTGGTGATCCGGCGGATCTAGAATCTTGAAGTTTCTTGGTTCACTACCAATTTGTCAGGTGGCGAGGGTTAAGCCGAGCCAAATTTATCAATGTAACATTCGGAGAATTTTATGGCCGATTTGGTGAGATGTATCATTACGAGCAGCGAAGAAGGTAAGGGCGCTTTCGGTGTCAGATGTGATACCGACCAGAATGTATATTTCCCCATGGGTGTTGCCGACGCAATGGGACTTGAAGAGTTTGAGGAGGTCCAAGCGGTTATCGTAAAGAATGATCGCGAGACACCGCCGTTCAAGGCAATCAAGGCGCGGCGACTTGATGACGCCTGATCCAATCGATCCTTGAAGGTTGAGCTTCAACTCACCCCCGCCCCATAAGGGGCGGGGGATTTGACATCACCCATCCTCCAGCAACAACAGCACCGCCGTCACCTCCAGCCGCTCCATCGCGCCAAAGCGGTGGTCGACCTTGGTGATGGTCGCATCGGCAACTAACTGGCCGGGCAGAGCGAATTCGTGATCGGGCAGCCGCTCGATCAGCGCCTCGCCT
>JBBRUU010000171.1:0-4942 GCA_038247515.1 Sphingomonadales bacterium | reverse complement strand
GGTATCGGCATTGCGCTTGATATTCTGCGCCGATTGTAGCGAGGCACGGTAGCCGGTGACGATGATCTGATCGCCCGACTCGGGATCGGCCGTAGCGTCGGCGGTATCCTTGTCCTTGTCGTCGGCCGGGGCATCCTGCGCGAGCGCCGGGCTGGCGGCGACAACGGCGAGCGCCGAAGCGGTACCGAGTGCAAGCAGACGCCGACGCGGCGCGAGCGATGCGGTGTTCATGATCTTTCAACTCTCCCCTTGCCGCGCGACAGGTTCGTGCCTGTAGCTTCGGATGGAGCGTTCGTAAGGCATTTTAAGAGCGTTCTCACGACTTGTAATCGCGCGTTCATATTGCATTCTTGCAACAGGTATCGGGGCGCAATCTGCGCCTATAAAGGCTCTGGAGAGGCCCATGGGGATCGAGGAAAACGTGGCAATTGAGCGGATTATCATCGTTGGCGGGGACACGGCCGGGTGGATGGCCGCCGCGGCGCTATCACGGCTCAAGGCCGGACGGGCTATGGATATTATCCTCATCGAATCCGAGGCGAACGGCCATGTCTATTGCTCGGGCTTGATGGAGGATCAGGCGGCGCTCGACATCCTGCTCGGCAATATCGCGGGCAAGCCGCAGGCCGAACGCAACTGGCTGCGTGTCACCACCGGGCGGCGAAAGAAGTTCTGGAACAAGAATGTGGTGGCGCAGGGGCTGGCGGCGGGCTTCATGGAGCTCTTGGAGTCCACCTCGATCCACCTCATCAACACCGGGATCGACAAACTCATCTCGCTGCTCTCGCTCGGTGGGGTGACGCAGCTTCAGGAGGATACCTTCAACTGCCTGACAGGGCGCGAATATGCGCGCATCCGCGACTTCCTCGTGCTCCACTACAACGCTACCGAGCGGACGGATTTCCGAATTCTGGAATTACGTGCGCACGATGGATGTGCCCGACACGTTCACCAAGAAAGTCGAGATCTTCAAAGCCAACAGCCAGATTTTTTCGCGAGGAGGACGAACTGTTCACCGAGACGAGCTCGGCGGCGGTGATGATGGGCCAGAGCATCGGCATGGACGGGCGCAATGCGATGGCCGATGCGCCCGGCCCGGCAAAGACCCGCGGCGAGGTGGACGAGATGGAGAAGTCGATCCGCTACCTCGTGCAGCAAATGCCGGGCCACGGCGACTATCTCGCGCGCTATTGCCCCGCGCCGATCGCGGCCTGAGGAGGGGTGCGCATTTCTTGACAAACAAAGCCTGCGCTTGGATGTAAGAGGCCGCTTCCCCTCATCCGCCCGCCCAAGGTTTCCCGCCCATGAATGACGTAGCGCCCGGCTGGACCGCGCTGGTGCTGGCCGGACAGCGTCCGGGCATCGACCGGCTCGCGGCGCATTTCGGGCGCGAGGCCAAGGCGTTGATCCCGGTCGCGGGCGAATCGATGCTGAGCCGGGTGCTGCGCGCGCTGGCGGCTTCGCCGCAGATCGCGCGGATCATCGTGCTGGCGCAGGACGCGTCCGCGCTGCTCGCCGACCCTTCGCTGGCGTGGACGGCGGATGATACGCGGATCTCGCCGCGGGTCTCGGGGCCGACCATCAGCGGCTCGGTGCTGGATGCCGTGCAGGACGCCGACGTTGGCTTGCCGCTGATCGTCACCACCGCCGACAACGTGATGCTCACGCCCGCCACCATCGCCGAGTTCATCGCCGGAGCGGGCGCCAGCTCTGACGGGCGCGACGTCAGTGTGGCGATGGTCGAGCGCGGACGGCTCGAGGCGGCAGTTGGCCCCAACAAGCGCACTTGGCTCGCCTTCCGCGGCGGGGCCTATACCGGCGCCAACCTGTTTGCGCTGACCGGGCCGGGGGCTCTCAACGCGCTCAGGTTCTGGGAGACGGTCGAAGGGGATCGCAAGTCGGTGCTGCGCCTCGCTGCCCATTTCGGACCCGTCATGATGGCTCGGCTGCTACTGCGGCGGCTGACGGTCGAAGGCGCGCTGGCGGTGGCGGGGGCGAAGATCGGCGCGCGCGCGGCGCCGGTGCTGCTCTTGGACGGGCGCATGGGCGTCGACGTCGACAAGCCCGATGATCACACCCTCGCGACACGTCTGCTGGCAGAGCGGGGTTGAGCGCCGGTGCAGCGCATTGCCCTCTACGACCTCGACCGCACGGTCACCCGCGCGCCGACCTTCACGCCTTTTCTCCTCCACATGGCGCTGGGCAATCCGCTGCGGCTGCTGGGCGTGCCGCTGTGGCTGCTGGCAATGCTCGGCTACAAGGCGAAGCTCTACGGGCGGAAGCCGCTGAAGCAGTTCGGCCTGCGTCTGCTGGTCGGGCGGGTGGTGAAGAGCCCCGCGCTCAGCCCGCGCATCGACCGCTTTGTGGCGAGGCAACTCGCCTGCAACATCCAGCCGGGCGCGCGGTTGCAGATCGCCGCCGACCGGGCTGCGGGCGTGCGCTTGGTTCTCGTCACCGCCGCGCCGGAAATCTACGCCGAGGCCATCGCAGAGGCGCTCGGCTTCGAGGCCTGCATCGCCACCCGCCACCACCGCGATGCGGGCGGGAACCTGCTCAGCACCATCGAGGGAGAGAACAACTATGCCGGCCAGAAGGTCGGCCGCGTCGCGGCGTGGCTCTCGGCGCAAGGCCTCGTGCGCGAAAACTGCCACCTCACCGCCTATACCGACCACGCCAGCGACGCGCCGATTCTCGACTTCGCCGATGCCGGCGTGCTGGTCGGCCGCTACGCCAAGCCCCGCGCGGCGTGGTCGCAGACTGACTGGAGCACGGCCGAAGCGAATTCATAGCCCATTCACGGCCTTAACGATAACCACGAATGCTTGTTGCCGAATCCCGCGACTTCTTTCTGTCATCTTGAAGGCTGAAGGATATCCTGTAGAAGTTCAGAGTAGATCCATGCACACAAAAACCTATCTCCGCCTGCCGGCTGCCGGTATGATGACCGGCGCGCTTGTGCTGACGGCCGCTGCGCCTTCCGCCGCCTTTCAGCGCGAGATCGGCAATGACCTTGCCCGGTGCAACTCCGGGACAGGGCCGGCCCTGCTGGTCACCGTCACCGGCGTGAAAGCATCAAGCGGCAAGATGCGCGTCCAGACCTACCGCGCCAACAAGGCCGAGTGGATGGAAAAGGGCAAGTGGCTCCACCGCATCGAGGTTGCCGCCAAGGCCGGGTCGATGAGCTTCTGCCTGCCCGTGCCCGAAGCAGGCACCTACGGCGTCGCGGTCCGCCACGACGTGAACGGTAACGGCAAGACCGATTTCAGCGACGATGGCGGCGGCATCTCGAATGATCCGTCGATCAACATCTTTAACCTTGGCAAGCCCAGCTACACCAAAGTCGGCGTGGCGGTGCGAGGCGAAGTGAAATCGATCCGCATCACGATGAAGTACCTTTAGTCGCGGCGACGCGTGCAGGTTTTCGGATTCGCGCGGAGCGCCCGCCGAGCCCTGCAGACAGCACTTGCCGGACAAGATCGTGGGTTGCGATGACGGTGTGATTGCGGCACGGGCGCATCATGCTCGGTAGTGCAAACAATGAAACCCAGCGGGCCTTGCGGCGCATGCTGGGCAATTTTGGCTGGCTGCTGGGTGGCAAGGGTTTTGGCGCGGTCAGCAGCCTGATTTATCTAGGAATCCTGTCGCGCTCGCTCGGCGTCAAGGACTTCGGCCACTTCGCCCTGATTTTCGGATTGTCGCAGGCCTTCGTTATGCTCGCCGGGTTCCAGACCTGGCAGGCCATCGTCAAGTTCGGCGCTCCGCATCTGGCGCGCGGTAATAACGAGGCCTTCGCGCGGCTCTCGATATTCGGGGGCGTAGTGGATCTGGCAGCCTCGGTGGCGGGATCGCTGCTGGTCGCCGCCAGCATACTGACATTCGGCGAGGCGCTGAAACTCAACCCGGCTTACGACAAGATGGCGCTGGCCTTCATCTGCGCCATGCTGCTGACGCGCGTCTCTGCTCCCTACGGCATCATCCGCGCGCTCAACCGGTTCGAGCTATCGGTGTGGGTTGGCGCAATCACGCCGACCGGACGATTGATCGCCGCGATCTCGATCTGGATGACCGGGCCGAGCGTCGGGCGGTTCCTGCTTGCCTGGGCCATTATCGAGCTCATTACCTCCCTTGCCATGTGGTACACGGCTTGGCGCCTGGGCGGCGAATGGTTCCGGCTGCGATACATCCGCGAATTGCGCAAAACGCTGGTCGAAAACCCGGCGCTCAGCGGGTTCCTGTGGGTCACCTACTGGAACACATCGCTTCAGGCCGTCGTCCAGCAAGGGCCGCTGCTGGCGGTAGGATATCTGTTCGGGACCAGCGCGGCCGGAATCTACCGCATCGCCGACCAGCTTGCAAAAGGGTTGGGCAAATTTGCCTTGATGATATCCGATGCGGTCTATCCCGAAGTGAACCGCCAGCGCCATTTGGCCGGGGCGGAAGAATTCCGCATGGTCGCGCGGCGTGTCACGCTTGCCGTGGTGCCGACCGCGGCGGCGCTGAGCGGCCTGACAGTGCTGTTCGGATCGGATCTGCTGATCGTCATTTCAGGGCCGGGCTTCGAGGCCGGTGGCCCGATCCTGGTGCCGCTGGTCATTGCCGCATCGTTGGAACTGGCCGGCGTCGTCTACGAACCGGTGCTCCATTCGGTGAGCAAGGCGCATTACCTCCTTCTCGCCCGCTTGGGAGCCATTGCAATACTCTTCTTTGCGATCCTGACGGCATCCGATAGCCCGCTCAGCATCGGTTGGCTGGTGGCCTATGTGCAGATGATCGAATATGTGGTCGTGAGCTGGATGGTCTTGCGGGTCTTGCGCGATCTGTCGCCTCCCCCAGCGGAGCAGTGACCGCAAACCCCGCCGGGAAGCGGCTGTTCGGCGGGGCGCAATGGAGGGAAATCGATTCGCAAGTTAACGAAGTATCTTTAGACGCCGCAGCCACGCGG
>JBBRUU010000170.1:0-5027 GCA_038247515.1 Sphingomonadales bacterium | reverse complement strand
GATTACAACACCGGCAGGCCGCACTCCTCGCTCGGGTACGCCACCCCCGCAGAGTTCGCGGCTGAACTGAATAAGCAATGGCCTGCTTCGCTACGCCCTACAGGCTGCGCTGCGCAGGCCATTGCTCACCCCGCGCTCATGCGCAACAACGATGCCGAGACTCTAATCGCAACCGGATGAAGGTTGGGGGTCACGTCACCCCCTCCAAAAAGGATGTTTTACGTGGAACATCGCCCCAAAAGCTCTTCTGAGCCTTTTTTCCATCGCGAAATTGTGGATCGCCGCCTCTCCCCCTCAAACGGAATCGCGAAGTCGCGGCGGCGGGGCAGGGTGTAGCCGGCACGGGCAAACACCGGACGCGCCAACTCGCGCGCTTGGGTGAACATGCAGGTGACGCCCTGCGCCCGCGCGGCAGTCTCCGCCTAGGCCAGCAAGGCAAGGCCGAGGCCCTTTCCGGCGTGGTCCGGGTGGCAAAATAACATGCCGAGATGCCCGCCTGCTTCAAGCAACGTGGTGGCGATCGCCCGGTCATCGGCGTCCGCCGCAACAAGGATCACGTCGGCTTTTGTTGCTCCGTGCAACAGGCGCTGCACCCAATAGCGCGCCGCCGAAGCCTCGACCTGCGAAGGGCAATAGGCCCGCAAAGCCGTGGTGCGGATCGCCCCCACTGTCAGCGCGGCAATCGCGTCGGCATCCTTGGACCGGTGGGGGCGGATTGCCGCCACAGCCGATTAATCGTCGGGAGTCAGTAGCTTGTGGATGTGGACGACGACGTATTTCATCTCCGCATCGTCGACCGTGCGCTGCGCCTGCGCGCGCCAGGCATCGCAAGCGGCATCATAGGAACTGAACACGCCAACAACGTGCAGGCTCTCCGGGTCCTGGAACTCGATCCCGCGCGGGTCCGTCACGCGGCCGCCCATCACGAGGTGCAGCCGCTGGGTGGGGGTGGTTTCTGCCATGTGCTAAGTCCCAGGAGTCAAGAAGGCGCGAAGGAAGGTTGGGCGTGCCCTTAGCGCCTCGCCCGCCGAGGGCAAGCCTTCCTCGCCCGGTAGGGATCAGCCTTTGGTCTTGCGCCGCAAATCGCGCACCACGCCCACCGCAGCATCGGCGGTTTTACGGGCAAGCGCACGAGTGCTGTCTGCCGCCGAACCGGCTGCTTCGGATGCATTGGCGGTCATTCGCTTGGCCTGCGTTCCGGCAGCATCGCCAAGCTCAGCCGCCTTGTCCTGCCCGGCGCGGGCGGTTTCGAGCAGCTCGTCGATCGCGGTCATCAGATAGGCCATCGCGGCCTCTGCGACCATCTCGCCGATGCGCGAGCCTTGGCGGGCCGTGGCACCGCTCATGCTCGCCTTCGCGCTCGAAGCAGCGCCCGAAATCGCGTCGCTGGCGCTGTGGAGGGCCTGCCCCGCAACCCGGCGGCCCGGGCGGGTGAGGAGGCCGATTACGAGGCCCAGCGCCACCGCACCGCCGATTACCGTCAGGGGGTTGGCGCGGGTGTAATCCACTGCCAAACTGGCCGCCTCGCGCGCCTGATCGGCGAGCGTACGCTCGGCATTGCGGCGCTCGGCCGCGTCGATCTTGGCACGCAGCGCGTCGCGCTTGTCGGTGACGGGAAGGGGGACGGGATCGTTCATGCGGGGTCTCCTGTGGATGCCGCTGCGGGGGGTGCGGCTTCGGGGGGCAGTTCGTTGTCGCTGTCGCCGTCGTCGGCGCGCAGCTCGTCAAACCAGACGAAAATTGGCTCGCGCGCGAACCACAAAATGATCGCGCCGATCAGCAGGGCAAGCACACCCTTCTTGTCCTCGGCCTGCGCTCTGGCCTGATCGAGCACGTCGCGCGCACCGGTGCGGATGCGGGTGGAGATCGTCGAGGTCACGCCGGAGGACATGCGGCTTGCGATGCCCTGCTCGTCGAGGCTGCCTTGCAACCGCGCGAGATCCTCGGCGAGCACTGCGCGGGCCTTGTCGCGCAGCTCACGGTCCTCACGGAAGCGGGCAGAAAGCTGGGTCACGCGTCGTCCCCCGATCCGAACATCGCGCCCAGCGTCTGGCCCTCGGACACCGCGCCCATCACCAGCAGCACCACGCCTGCCAGCAGCACGCCGACCACAATAGCGATCGCGCCCCAGATCGTCACTAGCGGGGCGAGCGCAATCACCGCGCCGACCGCAAGCGCGATGAGCGCAAGGTTAAGCAGCACCAGCGCCAGCACCAGAAAGACCAGCGCGCGGGCTCCGCTCTTGCCGGCGAGGCCTGCGCGGGTCTGCTGGAAGGCGATCTCGGCCGCCGCATAAGTGCGCGCGTCCTCGACCAGCACGGTGACATCGTCCTTCAGCGACGCGAAAGTCGCCCTGTCTTCAGGCTCCGCGCCATCGCCAGGAGTGCCCGGCTCGGGCGCTGGGCCAAATGCGGGGCCGGCGGCGGGAAGCTCCCCGTTCGGCAACCGCTGCGAGCCGGTCTCGGTGTCAAGCATGGTGTCTCCTCAGGGCCAATACGACGCCTGATCAGGGCCGACGGCCGCCGAAAATCCGCGCGAGGAAGAAGCCAACCACAGCCGCCACGCCAACCGCGACCCCTGGGCTTTTGCGGACCGCTTCGCGTGCATTCTCGCCCAGCTCCTCGACACTTTTGGCTTCGAGCTTGGCGGAGGTTTCCGCGAGCGTGCGCGAGGCCTTGCGGGCGTAGTCGCCATATTGCTCGCCGAGCTTCTCGTCGATTTGCACGGCGGTATCGCCCACGACCTTGCCGAGCGAGGCGATCGCGTCGCTGGTGACCTTCTTGCCCTCGACCGCGAATTCGCCGGCCTTGCCGAACGCCTGATCGCCGTAGGACTTGGCTTCGGCCACAAGGTCGGTGCCTTTTCCCTTAGCCTGACCGCCGACGGTCGTGAGGCGGTGTTCGGCCTCGGTGCGCAGCGCGGCGGCGCCGGCCTTGGCTTCCTCGAGCGCAGCGTTGAAGCGGGTCTTGGACTCGGCAACGGGGGCGGAAACGGGAGCCGCCGAACCTGTTGCCACAGCGGCGGTCTTGCGCGAGGCGGCCTTGACCGGGCCTTCGCTATTTACGGTGCCGGAGCCCTTCATAGGCTTTGCGGGCGTGTTCTTGGGGGTGGGGGTATCTGCCATCAAACTGCTCCTTGTCATTCGGCGTTCGTCTGCGTCGTTGACCGGTCCGGGTCTCGTTTAGCGAGATGCGCGGCGGTGTGCCGCGCCATCCGCTTGCACGAGGTTTCTCCCGCGCATAGGGACGTCACGCGTCCGGCCAATGCTGGTATCTAAAAATCCAGAATCATGCCGTTCCCGTTACCATAGCGACGCAGTGCCCCAACAATCTAAACCACTTTACAGCCGGAGCCAAACATGACCGCCATCATCGACCTGCACGGACGCGAAATCCTTGACAGCCGCGGCAATCCGACCGTCGAAGTCGACGTTCTGCTCGAAGACGGTAGCTTCGGCCGCGCCGCTGTGCCTTCCGGCGCGTCAACCGGCGCGCACGAGGCGGTCGAACTGCGCGACGGCGATGCTGCGCGTTATCTCGGCAAGGGCGTGCTCAAGGCGGTCGAGGCGGTCAATACCGAGATCCGCGAACTGTTAATCGAGAACTTCGACGCCGAGGACCAGCGCGATGTCGACCTGTCGATGATCGCGCTCGATGGCACTGCGAACAAGGCCCGGCTTGGAGCCAATGCGATCCTGGGCACATCGCTGGCGGTGGCCAAGGCGGCGGCCAATGCGCGCGGGTTGCCGCTTTATTCCTACCTTGGCGGCGTGTCGGCCCACATGCTCCCGGTGCCGATGATGAACATCATCAACGGCGGCGAACATGCCGACAACCCGATCGACATTCAGGAATTCATGATCATGCCGGTCGGCGCCGACAGCCTCGCCGAGGCTGTGCGCTGGGGTGCGGAGGTGTTCCACACCTTGAAGAAGGGCCTTGCGCAAAAGGGCCTTGCCACCAGCGTCGGCGACGAGGGTGGCTTTGCACCAGACCTTGCCAGCACCCGCGCCGCGCTCGACTTCATCATGGAGAGCGTCGTCATGGCCGGCTTCACACCGGGCGAGGATATTGTGCTGGCGCTCGACTGCGCGGCGACCGAGTTCTTCAAAGGCGGCAAGTACGAAATCTCTGGTGAGGGCCTCAGCCTTAGCCCGCACGAGATGGCCGATTACCTCGCCAAGCTGTGCGCCGAATACCCGATCCGCTCGATCGAGGACGGCATGAGCGAGGACGATTTTGAGGGCTGGGCAGCCTTGACCGCCAAACTCGGCGGCACCGTGCAGCTGGTCGGCGACGACCTGTTCGTCACCAACCCGGCGCGTCTCAAGGACGGGATCGGGCGCGGCCTCGCCAACTCGCTGTTGGTCAAAGTCAACCAGATCGGCACGCTCACCGAGACGCTCGCTGCGGTCGATATGGCCCACCGCGCGCGCTACACCTGCGTGATGAGCCACCGTTCGGGCGAGACCGAGGACGCGACTATCGCCGACCTCGCAGTTGCCACCAATTGCGGGCAGATCAAGACGGGTTCGCTCGCCCGTTCGGACCGGCTTGCCAAGTACAACCAGCTGATCCGCATCGAGGAAGAACTGGGCGACAGCGCCGCCTATGCGGGGAAGGCCTGCTTTGGCGCCAGCGCTTAAATCCCGGCCTCGGCGACCGCCTCGAAGAAGCGTTCCATCGCTGCGTGTCCGGCCGGGGTGAGCCTGACCATTACGCGGCGATGATCTTCCTGATCGTTCTCGCGCACCACTAGGCCTTCATCGGCCAGCACCCCCAGCCACCGCAGGCCGGTGGTGGCGGGCGCGGCCGAACCTATGCACGCGCTCGACACCGACACGGTCTTGCCTTCGCCGTCTGCGATGAACAGGTCGAGCAGGATATCCCAGGCTGGTTCGCCAAACAGGTCGGGATTGCCGAAAATCGCCGCCCGCTTACGCCGAAGTGCATAAGTCTTGCGGGCGAGGGCGAGGGCACTGCGGGTGGAGCGGGGCGGGCGCGACTGGCTTTGGCTCTCGGCTTCAG
>JBBRUU010000169.1:0-5030 GCA_038247515.1 Sphingomonadales bacterium | reverse complement strand
TCCCGATTGATCATCCCGAGGAGCGCAGCGACACCGCGATCCATGACCTGATCCCTGCTTCCGGAAGGTTTGGTCATGGATTGCTTCGTCAGGTCGAACAGGTTCGACCTCCCTCGCAATGACGAAAAATCAGGTTTTCGCCGAAGCCGCCGTGACCTGCCGGCCATCGTCAGCGAAGGCGGCAAGGTCATACCCGGCCTCGCTCTTCCTAATCACCAGATGCAGCGGCTCGCCCGCAATGGCCGGGGAAAGGCCGCGGAAGGCGAAGCTGCGCAGGCGGTTCTCGCCCAGTTTGCTCGCGGCAAGTTGCAGCAGCAGGCTCGCCGTCAGCGGGCCGTGGACGACGAGGCCGCGATAGCCCTCGACCTCGCTGGCATAGGGCGCGTCGTAGTGGATGCGGTGGGTGTTGAAGGTCAGCGCCGAGAAGCGGAACAGCAGGCGCGCGTCGGGCACAAGGCTGCGGTGCTTATCCCAGCCTGCGGGGTCGAAAGTTGCCTCGTCCAGGGGCGGCTTAGAGCGCTCTAGACCCCCTTTAGCCGCCTCCAGGTACACGATAGACTGGGTCTCGACCACCGCCAGCGTGCCGTTGGAACGTGTTTCACGTGAAACATCGACGAAAGCGAGCGGGCCGGAGGAGCCCTGCTTTTCGCTGATCGCGGCGATGCGGCTGGTCCGCTCGATCACCGCGCCGATGGCGATCGGGGCGTGGAAATGGATCTTGCTGGAGGCCCACATCCGTCGCGGCAGGGCAAAGGGCGGGAGGAAGCTATCGGGCGAATCGTCCCTTGCCGGGTGGCCGTCCTCGCCCAGCGAGGCGGTGGGGGCCTCGGGGGTGCATAGCGCAAAGTGGATGCCCTGCGGCATGATCGCCGGATTCGGGCGGGGCAGGTCGAATGTCGCGAGCCACCGGTGCGCCAGCCCCTCGCCCAGGCGGTCCTTCGCGCGTGTTTCGCGCCCGATCCACGCCTCGAAGCTCACGCCGCCCTCTCGAACACCGCGGCGATCCCCTGACCGCCGCCAATGCACATTGTTTCAAGGCCATAGCGCGCGCCGCGGCGGTGCATCTCGTAGGCCATATCGGCGAGAATGCGGCCTCCGGTGGCGCCAATGGGATGGCCGAGGCTGATGCCCGATCCGTTGACGTGGAGGATCTCGCGGCGCGAATCGTCGTCTGACCAGCCCCAACCCTTGAGCACGGCAAGCACCTGCGGCGCGAAAGCCTCGTTGAGTTCGACAAGTCCGATGTCGTCCCACGAAAGTCCTCGTCGCCCGAAAAGCCGCTCAACTGCGGGCACCGGGCCGATGCCCATGCGCGACGGGTCGCAGCCCGCCGCCGCCCAGCCCCCGAACCACAGCATGGGAGTAAGGCCGAGCTCCTCGAGCTTGTCCTCGGCAACCACGAGGCACGCGGCGGCCGCATCGTTCTGCTGGCTGGCATTGCCCGCGGTTACGATGGCTGCGGGGTCGCGCTTCAAGTCGAGGGGAGCGAGCTTGCCGAGCGTCTCCATCGAAGCGTCGGTGCGGTAGCCCTCGTCATGGTCAAAGATGATGGCGTCACCCTTTGGCTGCGGGATCGCCACCGGGACCAATTGGTCTGCAAACTTGCCTTCAGCCCACGCCTTGGCTGCGTTCTGGTGCGAGCGCACCGCAAAAGCATCGGCCTGTTCGCGGGTAATGCCGTAATCTTTGGCGAGGTTTTCGGCGGTCTCGATCATGCCGGTGATCACGCCGAAGCGCTCGACCGGCTGGCTCATCACCCGGCCCCGACTGAGGCGATCATGCAGCACCATGTCGCCCATCCGCACGCCGCCGCGCGCTGCGAGCGTGTAATGCTCGACGTTCGACATCGACTCGACGCCGCCCGCCACGACCACATCGGCCATCCCTGTTTCCACCATCATCGCCGCAGTTGCCACCGCCTGCACGCCCGAACCGCAACGGCGGTCAAGCTGGAAGCCCGGCACCTCGATGGGCAGCCCCGCCGCCAGCCAGCTCCAGTGGCCGATCGCAGGCGCCTCGCCGTTGCCGTATCCCTGGCTGAAAACCACGTCGTCGACGCGGGCCGGATCGATGCCGGAGCGCTTCATCAACGCCTTGAGGATCACCGCGCCCAATTGGCCCGCGTTCAGCCCCGCAAGCCCGCCAAGGAACTTGCCTACCGGGGTGCGAAGAGGCGTGCAGATGGCGGCTCTTCTAATCATGCCCTGTCCTTGTCCGAAAGCGCCACCGTACCCGCGTCGACCAGCTTGCCGATAGCGCCCGACGATAGTCCCAGCTTTTCCGCCAGCACCTCTGCCGAATGCTGCCCGAGATAGGGCGCAGGCGCAGGATCGCCAGCCTCGCGGCCCGGCAGGTTGGAAAAGCTGCGGGTGGCGGGATAATCGAAGCCCGAAGGGTTGGCAGGCGAAGGCCCGAACAGTGGGTTGTTTGCGACCAGTACCGGATCATTCGCCGCCTCGAAGGCGGTACGGTAGCGCTCGAATGTGCAGCCTTGCGCTGCCATGCGCACTTCGAGCTGAGCGTAGTCCATTGCGTCCGCTGCCTGCTGGAACAGCGCGAACAGCGCGGCGCGGTGTTGGAAGCGCGGGGTGTCCCCATCGGCAAAGCGCACGCCGTGCTCTGCCTCCAAGGCTGCGATACCCGCCTCGACCCCGAAGGCCTTGACCAGTCCGCTCCACTGCTTGGGGGTGAGCGCGGCGACCATGAACCTTACGCCGTCCCTGGCCCGGAAGTCCCGCCCGAATGCACCCCAGATCGCGTTGCCGAGCCGCTGACGGTCGCTGCCGCGGTAGAGCACCTCGGCCATCAGCCCGGCGTTCGCCATGGTCCCGATCGCAACGTCGCCGAGCGGCAGGCGTACCTCGCTGCCCTCGCCGGTGCGGTCGCGGTGGCGCAGTGCCGCAAGCATCGCAAAGGCGCCGTAGGCCCCGGTGATGAAATCCCACGCGGGGAGCACCTGGTTGACCGGCGGTGCACCATGTCCATCAGGGCCCGCGTCCCACTCCTGCGGACCGGTCATCAGCGGGTAGCCTGCTGCGGCGTTGACGGTGAAGTCCATTGCCTGCCGCCCGTCGTGCCAGCCCATGACGCGCAAGCTGATCATGTCGGCACGCTTCGCCGCCATCGCCGCGTGGCTCATAAAGCTCTTCTCGGGCAGGTTGGTAATGCATTGGCCGACTTTGGCGGCAAGCTCCACCAGCAACTCGCGCCCCTCGCCTGATTGCAGGTCGAGCGCCACTGACTTCTTGGCGCGATTGAGGTTCTCCCACGAGAGCGAGCGGCCCTCGCGGGTTAGCATGTAGCGGTTGTAGTCGAGCCCGCCTGCCTTGTGGTCGACGCGGATCACCTCCGCCCCCAGCTGCGCGCAATACAGGCCCGCGGTCGGCGAAGCGACGAAGCTCGAGACTTCGACGATGCTCAGGTCATTGAGAAGTTGATACATCAGAAGTCCTGCTGCGTGCGGATCGCCCATCCAGGCAATCCTTGGTGCCCGGCGCATCCATCAAGAAGCCGCCGCCCATTCGCGCAGCATATGCTTGGCGATCTGGAGCTGGAGGATCTGCGTCGTGCCTTCGTAGATGCGGTAAATGCGTGCATCGCGGAAGAAGCGCTCGGCGTCGTATTCGGCAAGGTAGCCCGCGCCGCCGTAAATCTGCACCACGCGGTCGACCACCCGGCCGCACATCTCCGAGGCGAAGACCTTAAAGGCCGCGGCCTTGACGAGGATGTTCTCCCCCCGGTCGGCGCGCGCAGTCACGTCAGCCATCATCGCCTCGGCGGCGTAGATCTCGATCTCGCTGTCGGCGAGCATCTGCTGGATCAGCTGGAAGTTGGCGATCGGCTCTCCAAAGGCCTTGCGCTCGTTGGCGTAGCGCAGCGCCGAATCGAGCGCCCGCCGGGCATAACCAGTTGCCGCCGCGCCCACGGAAATCCGCCCGTTGTCGAGGCTCTTCATCGCAAAGACGAAGCCTTTACCGGTCTCCCCGCCGAGCAAAGCGTCACCCGGCACGCGCACGTCGTCGAGCATGATGTCGGAGATGTGCGAGCCTGACTGGCCCATTTTCTTGTCCGGCGAACCGCGTGAAACGCCCGCGCTGTTCATCGGCACAATGAAGGCGCTGACATGCGCGTTCTTGGGCAGGGCCTCCTTGCTGGTGCGCGCCATGATGAGCGCGACATCGGCGTGGGGCGCGTTGGTAATGTAGCGCTTGGTGCCGTTCAGGATCCAGCCGTTGCCGACCGGATCCGCGACTGCGGTGGTCTGGAGGCCAGCCGAATCGCTCCCCGAACCGGGCTCGGTGAGGCCGAAGCAGGCGATCTGCCCTTCGGCGATCCTGGGATACCACTCCGCCTTCTGGGCTTCCGTTGCGCCGTTTCTGAGCGCACTTGCGAACATGCCGACGTTGATCGAGAAGATCGAGCGGTAGGCGGGCGCGGCATAGGCCATGATGTTCACGACGCGGGCGTACTGCGTCATGTTAAGCCCCGCGCCGCCGTATTCTTCGGGCACAGAGAGACCGAACAGGCCCATCTCGCGCATTTCCTTGAGGATCTCATCGGGGATGCGGTCCTCGGCGATCACCTGCGGCTCGGCCGGGATCAACCGTTCGCGGACATAGCGGGTGAGTTGCTCGGCAAACTGCTCGAAGGTCTCCTCGTCCATTCCGACGTTGTGCGGAGCAGCGAGATTGGCGGGGGCATTCATCGTCATGATCCTCGATCGCGGGAGGCTGGCAGGCCCCGCCCACTAGTTGTGCGCAGGGGCGGCGTCGCCTGTCATTTCGGCAGGCGCGGCTGCGGTTGCCGCTCCGGTCGGCGCGTCGCTCGGAAGCGCCTCGGGCGGCAGCTTGCGCTCGTCGAGCATTGAGGCTGCATCCTCGAGCGCCTTGGCTTCGCCCGGGCTCACCCCGCCCGGCGCGCTCGCCCCCTCGTCCCCGCAGCCTGCAACAGCAAGCGGGAGGACGAGCGCGAGCGCGGCGGTGAGCGGACGGCGCGGCAGCATATGAACCGCGCTTACTCGGCGGGTTCTT
>JBBRUU010000168.1:0-5081 GCA_038247515.1 Sphingomonadales bacterium | reverse complement strand
TTGAGAAAGGGGAAGCGCAAAGGAGAGGACATCGGGCGCACGCCCTGCCCTGCCCTTGCGCGGTTGTCGAGACTAGCGCGCCGCAAGCGTGCGCGGGCGCACCTCGGCAAGCAGCGCAGCGAAGCGATCCGCCTCTTCCGGCTTTCCGAGCGCCTTTGCCGCCCGCCGCCGCAGCCCGAGCAGCGCCGGATCGTGCCCTGCGCCGAGTGTCATCGCATGATCGGCAAGCAGCGCGGCGCGCGTCCAGTCACCGCGCTCCGCCAGCCTTTGCGCCAATGCGATAAGCGCGCTCGCCGTCTCGGGTTCTCCCCCCACATGGCGCATCAGCAGCAGGTCCGCCGCCTCGCGGTTGCCGGAGCGAGCAAAGGCCCACACCGTCTTGCGGGCGAGCGGCCAAGGACGGCGTGCCTCAGAGGCGAGCGAATACGCCGCAAACGCCGCCTGCAAATCGCCGCTGCCGAGCAAGGCGTCTGCGCCAAGGTTCGCGATATCGGCGGATGTGGGGAATTGCGTTCGCAGCATTGCGGCCCGGTCTCGCGCGCCTCCGCGATTACCCGCCAGAAGGTCGCGCCGCACCTCGGCAGTGGGAGGCGGCAGGCCGTCGCGGGCGACCAGCAGGCTCGGGCCGGTCCGCATCGCGCCATAGGCGCGCGCCAGCAGCGGGGCCGCAGCCACACGGTCGCCGCGCCGTTCCTGCGCGCGGGCTACCAGCATCACCAGATAGGGCGAGGCTTCGGGGAGCGTCGCATCCGTGCCGAAGCGCCTGACGACCTCATCGGCATGATCGCCCGCAAGCAGAGCGTAGGCGTGCAGTTCGCGGACTCGGACATTGGCGGGCTGGCGGGCGGCGAGGCCTTCGAGGGTCAGCGCGGCGCTGTCGGCGTTGCCTTCCCTCAGACTGATCACCGCGTCGAGCAGCAACGCCGCCGGCACACCGCGCGCCGCCATGCCGCTGCGCGCGAGCAGGCTGCGCGCGAGCGCATCCTCGCCGCCGCGCGCCGCCAGCACCGCTTGAAGGAAAGTCACCCGCGAGTCATCGGGCGCGAGTTGTCCGACTCTTCGTACTGCCGACAGCATCGCCCGCGCCTGCCCGCTATCGCCGAGCGTCGCCGCATATTCGGCCCAGATGTCTGGGTTCTCGCCATCGGCCTCGATCGCGGCTTCGAACCATGGCAGGGCATCGGCTGCACCATGGGAATCGCGGACCATCAGGGCGCGCAGCAGAAGCGCGGGGCCGTGATCGGGGCCGAGCGCAAGAGCACGGTCGGCTGCCTCTAGCGCGAGGAGGTGCTCTCCGCCGCGCAGGCGCATCCGGGCGATAGCGAGCCAGAGGTCGGGGTTTTCGGGCGCAAGGCTGCGCGCGGTGTCGAGGGCGAGGGCCGCTTCGGCCAGCTTCCCGTTTCGCATCGACACATCGGCCTCCGAAATCAGCTTCGTGACCGCCGGGCTTGCCGCCACGCCGCCTCCGCGCCTCGAAAGGTCGGTGCCACCCGAACAGCCCGCCACTCCCACCGCCAGCACCAGCCCTGCCAGCGCGGCGAGCGGTCTAATTCTGCAGGTCATACTGCTTGAGCAGGTCATAGAGCGTCGGACGGCTGACACCGAGTAGCCTGGCGGTACTCGAGATATTGCCCTCGCTGCGGGCAAGCGCGTGGCGGATCACTTTACGGTCGGCCGCCTCGCGCGCCGACTTCAGGTTGAGCACGTCGGCGCCCTCATCTCGAGCCGCGCCCAGGTCGAGGTCATCGGCATTCACCAGCTTGCCGTCGGCCATAATCACCGCTCGCTTCACGCGGTTCTCGAGCTCGCGGACGTTGCCCGGCCAGTCATGCGCATCGATTGCAGCGAGCGCGTCGGGAGCGAAGCCGGTAACAGCGGGGTTGATCTCGGCGGCGAAGCGTTTGAGGAACGCCTTGGCGAGCAGCACCGGATCGCCATGCCGCTCGGCAAGGCCCGGAATGCGGATCACGATTTCGGCCAAGCGGTAGAATAGGTCCTCGCGGAAACTCCCCTGCTGGATCATGCTTTCGAGATCCTGATGCGTCGCGCACACGATCCGCGTGTTTACCGCAATGGCACGCCGTCCGCCGACCCTTTCTATGGTGCGTTCCTGCAAGAACCGCAGCAGCTTGACCTGCAGCGGCAGGGGGATGTCCCCCACCTCGTCAAGGAACAGCGTGCCCCCGGCGGCGCTCTCGATCTTTCCCTCGGTGGTCTTGACCGCACCGGTGAAGGCGCCCTTCTCATGACCGAAAAGCTCGCTTTCGAGGAGGGTTTCGGGGATAGCTGCACAGCTGATGGCGATGAACGGACCGCGGGCGCGGTCGCTCGCCTCGTGGAGGCCTTTCGCCAGCAGTTCCTTGCCTGTCCCGCTCGCGCCGAGCAGCATCACCGACGCCGACGTGCGCGCGACGCGTTCGATGGTGCGCGCGACCTTGACCATCTCGGGCGCGCCGGTGATCAGGCGGCCGAGTACGGTCTTGTCGGCCCCGCTGCTCGCAACGAGCCGGCGATTTTCCTCCTCGATCTCCCGCAGATTGAAGGCACGGCGAACGATCAACCCCAGCGCCTCGATGTCGATCGGCTTCTGGTAGAAGTCGTAAGCCCCCCGCGCGATCGCTGCGAGGGCGCTCTCGCGCGCACCGTGACCGCTGGCGACGATCACTTTGGTATCAGGTTTCAGTGCCATAATTGCGTCGAGGACCGCGAAGCCCTCGGTGGTGCCGTCGGGATCGGGCGGCAGGCCGAGATCGAGCGTCACTACTGCGGGCACCTCGGCCCTGAGCGCTGCGATCGCGCTGTCGCGATCACCCGCGATCACGACCTCGAAGTCGTCATAAGCCCACTTGAGCTGGGCCTGCAGGCCGGGATCGTCCTCGATCACCAGCAGGACCGGTTTCCTGTCAGCTGCCATCACGCGACCTCCTGTGAGGATTGTTTGTCTGCCCGCTGCCCGCTAAGCAGCAACGCCGCCTCGGCGAGAGGCAGAACAACGGAAAAGCGCGTGCCGAGCCCCTCGCGGCTCTCGACCGCTATCCGCCCGCCCATTGCCCGTACAAGCTCACGTGCCTCAAAGGCGCCGATGCCGAAGCCGCCATACTTGGACGAGACGAAGGGTTTGAAGAGGCCGGTTCGCACAAATTCAGGGCTCATGCCCTGGCCCGCGTCGACCACCTCGATAGTGCCGTTGAGTCCTTCCGCCGTCACATCGAGGAACACCGGAATAGCCGCTTCGCTCGCATCGATGGCGTTCTGCACGAGATGGATCAGCGCCTGTTCGAGCGCCTCGCGGTTGCCCATAATCCGGACCGGCGTCTCGCGGGTTAGCGATACCTGATGCGTGCCCTTAAAGCGCGCGGCAATAGAACGGGCCAGCTCGACGAGGTCGATCGGGCTCAGCGCCGATACCTGCCCCGAGCCATATCGCCCGAGCCGCGCGAGTAGGGCAGAGAGCTTGTCGGCCGAATTGCGCAAGGTCACAAGCATGTCGGCGCGGAAAGCCGGGTTGTCGGCGTGCTTTTCGGCATTAGCGGCGAGCAGCGAGAGCTGGCTGACGAGGTTCTTGATGTCGTGCATGACGAAGGCCATGCGGCGATTAAACTCATCGAAGCGGCTGGCATCCATCAGCGCCTGCTGCCCCGCCTGTTCGGCAAGGTAGCTGGCGAGCTGTTGACCGGCGACACGCAGAAGATCGAAATCTTCCCAATCGAGCTGGCGCGGATTACGCGGACGCGCGAGCACGATCACGCCGACGAGCCGGTCGAAATGAGTAAGCGGCACCAGCGCCCAGGCGTCCTCGGCCTCCATCAGCCATTCCGGCACGTGTGCGGCCTCGCCATGGTGGTCGACCCGGGCTCGCGCTTCGTCGAGCGCAAGCACGAAGTTGTGCTGCTCCATCAGCCCCGAGAGCACGAAGTCGCCGGCCACGGCGGGAACGGCGATGGTCGGCCAGTTCCAGCGGGCAGTGAGCTCGAGCCGGGCCTCTTCATTGGGCATAAGCAGCAGGCCCGCTGGGCTCTCGGTAATGTCGGCGAGCGCCTTGACCGCGCGCTCCTCCAGGCTGGCGCTGCCGGACCCGCCGTGCCCAATGGTGCGGGTGAAGCGCAGCCACTCCTCGCGGTACTCGTAGCGGTGCTGAAAGAGGTGCTTGGTCGCGGTCACCCGCAGCCAGCCCCGAACGCGCGGGGACGGAAGGGCAAAGGCGGCGGCGACGATCCCGATCACGGCGAACACAGCTTGCCCGGCGCGCGCCGCATCGCCGCCGATCAGCGCCAACGCCTTCGTTACAAACACGAGGCCTGCGATATAGGCGCCGATCAGCAGCAGCGAGAGCGTGCGGAAGGTGACTGCGCGACTGGGACTAAATTGCACTCGCGGTCCGGCAGCGTTCATGCCGAGCGCGAAGAGCACCGCCATCGTGCCCGCAAACAGGCCGCGCAAATCGCGCAGCCCTGCTGGGATCTCGCCGCCCAGATACGAAAGCGTGTGGAGATTGAGATCGTAGGCAAATATCCCGGCAAGCGCCATTCCAGTCCAGCGCAGCACAGGGCGGAGCGCATTGGCCGCTCCAGCGTAGAGGTTGTGCAGCAACATCAGCGCGCCGATCGCCACCAGCATGTCAATCATCAGGCCAGCGGCGCGGGCTGCGCTTTCGGCCTCGGGCACGCCGGCAATCTGGTTGCCGATGGATAACACGACTGGCTGGAGCAGTTGCACCATCACCAACGCAATAATCACCGGGCGGACCGGTTTAAGGCTGGCGCTGCGCCCGTCGGCGGCGAACAGGCTGAAGATTGTCGCGATCAGCGCAAGGTTGCGCGTCATCACCGCGATGGTGACCATAACGTGTTCCGGACCGAGGCCTGCGGCAAGCGCGCACCAAACCGCGCTCGCAGCAGAGGCGACCATCAGCCCGACCCGGTCGGGCCGCGAGCGCTCGCCGTGCCGCCACAGCCACACACAGGCGCCCGCACTCAGCACTGCACCTATTACCCAGGCGAAAACATGCGTCAGCGCGACGAGGACGCTCGGCCAGATCACCGCGCGCCCTCGGGCCAGAGGATCACCCGCAGCGTCTGAAG
>JBBRUU010000167.1:0-5085 GCA_038247515.1 Sphingomonadales bacterium | reverse complement strand
GCCATCGGCCTGATTGAAAAGCGGATGAAGCAGGCCTTCCCCGGCTTGGGCTTTGACGTGGTGGGCCGCCCGCAAGACCTCAACTCCGCGCTCGATCTGGCGGCGCGCGACAAGCACCAGTTTGAACTATGGGCGCTCAGCGTAGTCGAGGCCCAGCCGTGGAAAGGCGGGCGCAAGGGGGCTGACGGCGGGATTGACGGGATCATCTACTTCAAGCCCGATGGCAAGAAAACCGAACGCGCGATTGTGGAGGTGAAGGGCGGCGGTATCGGCGTGAAGGACATAGGCCGCTTGGCCCAAGTGATCGAACGCGAGCGCGCGCCGTTTGGCGTGTTCCTGACCGCGCAGCCGCCCACCCGCGCAATGGAGCGCGATGCAGCGGCGGTTGGATTGTGGGAGAACCCCACCACGGGGCGCACATACCCGCGCCTGCAAATCCTGACGCTGGCGGAGATATTCCAGGGCAAGCGGCCCAACATTCCGCTGATCGACCTGAACGTCGGCAGAAGCGCCAAGCGTGAGGATACGAGCCAGCAAGGCTCGCTGCTCTGACCGCAGCGTCAGCCCGCCCCGCTGCGACTAGCTTGGCCTGCGGCTCGGCAAGTCTCGCTCCCCTCCTGCAAGCGGGAGGGGTTGGTGGTGGGCTCAGCGCTTCAGCGTTCAGTCCTTGCCGAACAGGCCCTTGGCCGTGCCGAGGATGTCGTTGACAAGATTGCCGTCCCCGTCGCGGTCGATCATCGAGGCGAACTGGGACAGCGATCCCTCGCCGCCGATCGCGGCCACCACCTGGTTCAGCACGTCGTGGCTGATGCCAGTCCTCTCGGCCGCCAGAGTCACGGTGTCGCCATCGAGCTGATGCGTCTTGCCCAGCGCCGCAATCGCTTGCTCGGCCATCGCCGGATCGATCCCGATCTGCTTGGCAAGGTTCACCACATCGTCAGGGGCGCCGCCGATGTTCTTCAAAATCCCGTCGAGAATGCTCATGGTATTTTCCCTTGGCTGGTGGAGCATTATACCTCGGCATTCATGTTCCGCCCCTATGGCAGGTTAGGCCAGCAGGTCAGGCAGCGACGGGCGCCTGAACAGATGGGGGTGCGGCCTGACGCACGCCTTCGTCGACATGGGCTTCGAACTGCGCGAAGTTGTCGATGAACAGCTGCACCAGTTTCGTGGCGGTCGCGTCGTATTCGGCGCCGTTGGCCCAGGTGCTGCGCGGATCGAGGATCGTCTGGTCGAGACCCGCCTCGGCCAGCGAGGGCACGAACACCGGCACGTCGAAGCCGAAGTTTTGATCCTTGCGGAACTCGACGTCATCCATCTTGCCATCGAGCACGGCGTTGAGCAGCGCGCGGGTTGCCTTGATCGGCATCCGGCTGCCGGTGCCATACTTGCCGCCGGTCCAGCCGGTGTTGACCAGCCAGCACTCCGCCCCGCCCTTGGCAATCCGCTCCTTGAGGAGGTTGCCGTAGATGCTGGGGTGGCGCGGCATGAAGGCGGCGCCAAAGCAGGTCGAGAAGGTAGCTTCCGGCTCGGTCACGCCGATCTCGGTGCCAGCGACCTTGGCGGTGTAGCCCGAGAGGAAGTAATACATCGCCTGATCGGCGGTCAGCCGCGCAATCGGGGGCAGCACGCCAAAGGCATCGGCGGTGAGCATGATCACATTCGACGGCGCGGGGCCGAGGTTCTTCTCGCTCGTGTTCGGGATGAACTCGATGGGGTATGCGCCGCGGGTATTTTCGGTCTTGCTCGCATCCGTGAAATCGAGCTCGCGGGTTTCCTCGTCCATCGCCACGTTCTCGAGGATCGTGCCGAACATCCTGGTGGTGGCGTAGATCTCAGGCTCACCCTCGGCCGAAAGGTTGATCATCTTGGCGTAGCAGCCGCCTTCGAAATTGAAGACCGCAGTGTCCGACCAGCCGTGCTCGTCGTCGCCGATCAACGTGCGGCTCGCATCGGCCGAAAGGGTGGTCTTGCCGGTCCCCGACAGGCCGAAGAAGATCGCGCTCTTGCCGTCCGCGCCGATGTTCGCCGAACAGTGCATCGGCATCACGCCCTGCGCAGGCAAAAGGAAATTGAGGAGGCCGAACACGCCCTTTTTCATCTCGCCCGAATATTCGGTGTTCCCGATCAGGATCAGTTTCTCGGTGAAGCTCACCGCGATCACCGTGTCGCTGCGGCAGCCGTGGCGTTCCGGGTTCGCCTTGAAGCTGGGCAGGTTGATGATCGTATATTCGGGCGCGAAGCTCGCCAGTTCATCGGCGGTCGGGCGCACTAGCAGGGTGCGGATGAAGAGGTTGTGCCACGCCATCTGGGTGATCACGCGCACGTTCACGCGGTACTCGGGCTGCGAGCCGCCGAACAGGTCGGCGACGTAGAGTTCTTCGCGGTCTTCGAGATGCGCGAGGAAATCCGCCTTGAGGTTGGCGAAGTGCGCCTCGCTCATCGCCTGGTTGACCGTGCCCCAGTTGATCGTGTCCTGGGTGGCGGCATCGCGGACGATGAACTTGTCCTTCACGCTGCGGCCGGTGAACTTGCCGGTCTCGACCAGCAGCGCGCCATGCTTGGTCAGCTTACCCTCACCCCGGGCGAGCGCGTGTTCGACCAGCGCGGCGGTGCCGAGATTGGCGTGCAGGCGCGCACGGGTGATAAGGTTCTGGGCGGCCAGCGGGGTTGCGAGCGAGGTCAACGTAGCGTCTCCTGAGCGAGGCAGCAGGGCAATGGTTCAAGAAGGGGCAGGTCAGTTGATGGGCCGAATCCTTGTACCTTCAGGTCACATCCCGTAGCAGGTGCGCATACCTATGCAACATCAGGCGCAAGCCTCTGCAGCCCATCGATCGATCCCTTGCGAGCGCCCCTTAATTCGCCTCTCTCGCGGCGTCAAACCGGCTGCACCTTGGCGAATTTGACGAGCGCCCGGCTGCCCTTAGCCCGCGACGATCTGCTGGCGTTGCGAGCGGGCCTCGATCACGCTACCCAAGGGGTATGCGATGGCGGCTGCAAAAAGGATGACGACCGTGCCTGACAGCACCACCGATGCCGCGCCCGGCGACGGCGCGCCGGACAGCGCATCCACAGAAGTGCGCAAGCTCCAGATCGCGCTGGTCGATGACGACCGGAACATCCTGACCACCGTCTCGATCGCGCTCCAGGCCGAGGGCTTTGCAACCCGCATCTATTCCGACGGCGAGACCGCGCTGAAGGCGCTGCTCGACAATCCACCCGACCTTGCCGTCTTCGACATCAAGATGCCGAAAATGGACGGGATGGAACTGCTCCGGCGGCTGCGCGCGCAATCACCGCTGCCGGTGATCTTCCTCACCAGCAAGGACGACGAAAACGACGAGGAAGCCGGGCTGCAGCTTGGCGCGGACGATTACATCGCCAAGCCCTTCGCTCTGCGCCTCCTGATCGCCCGCATCCGCGCAATCCTGCGCCGCGCCGAGCCGCTGGTCGCGGGCGCGGCGCCGTCCTCCGCTTCCTCCGAACCGCACCTCGCCAGCCTTATCCGCGGACGGTTGTTCATGGACCCGGCGCGCCACCAAGTAACCTGGGACGACCAGACTGTCAGCCTCACCGTCACCGAGTTCCTGATTCTCGAGGCCCTCGCGGTCCGCCCTGGCGTGATCAAGAGCCGCAACCAGCTGATGGACGCGGCGTACCCGGACGACGTTTTCGTCGATGACCGCACCGTCGACAGCCACATCAAGCGGATGCGGCGCAAGTTCCGGCTGGTCGACCCGGCATTCGACGCCATCGATACGCTCTATGGCGCGGGCTACAGCTTCACCGATGGCTGACGGCAAGCGCGGGTCGGCAGCGGGCAGTGAACATCTGAGCGCAACCGGGCGCTTTGCGCTCACCGGCCGTATCCTCGCGGTCAACATTCTGCCGCTATTGTTCCTCGGCGGCGGGCTGTTCTATCTCGACAGCTACCGCACGCAGCTCGTAAACGAACGCTTCAAGCTCGCCCGCATCGAGGCGCAGATCACCGCCGAGGCGCTCGCCGGGGCAACCCGCGCGCGGCAGGAAGCTCTGCTAGTGCAGATCGGCAAAGAACAGCGCATGCGGCTGCGCACCTTTGACGCGAAGGGAAAACTGACCGCCGACAGCTTCGCGCTCGCCGATCCCTCGTTCCGCTTCAACGACATTAGCGACGACGACTGGAACCAGCGCTTTTCGGGCTGGCTGGACCGCACAGTCGACACCATCGTCAGCGCGCAGGCCGTGCAGGACTATGTCGAGCCCGAAGCGCAGGAAGCCGACGCCTGGCCCGAGCTCGCCCGTGCGCGCGAACTCGGCCTCTCGCAGGTTCGCCTCTACGACTGGATCGATGGCACCCCAGTGATCACCGCCGCCGTGCCAGTGGGCCTCCAAGGCGCGACTCTGCTGACCGTGCGCAACGCCGTCGACATCACCGAGAGTGTGCGAGCGGCTCGTTCAACGCTGGGCGTCGCGGTGCTGTTGGTAATGACTGCCTCGGCGCTGCTCTCGCTGTTCCTCGCCAGAACTATCGTCACACCGCTCCGCTTGCTCGCGCGCGCTGCTGTCCGCGTGAAGCAGGGGCGCGACCGCGAAGTCGAGGTGCCGCGCCTGCCACAGCGCAGCGACGAAATCGGCCTGCTCGCGCGCGCAGTCTCGGACATGACCGGGGCGCTGCGCCAGCGGATCGACGCGGTCGACACCTTCGCGGCCGATGTCGCGCACGAGATCAAGAACCCGCTCGCCAGCTTGCGAAGCGCGGTCGACACGCTGGCGCGGGTTAAGGACCCTGCCTTACGCACCGAGCTGATCCAGATCGCCGCCCACGATGTGCGCCGGATTGACCGCCTCATCACCGACATCGCCGCCGCCAGCCGGGTCGGTGCCGAGATCAGCCGCGCGACGCTCGAAACAGTCGATCTTGCCGAGCTGTTCGAGAACCTGATCCGCAGCCGTGAGAACCGCGGCATGAATGGCGGTCGGCGGCTGGAGCTGCATGCCGGGGCTGGCCGCCAAAGGGTTATGGGCGTGCCGACGCAGCTTGAGCGCGTGGCCGAGAACCTCATCGACAACGCCGTCTCCTTCTCGCCGACCGAAGGCGTGGTC
>JBBRUU010000166.1:0-5102 GCA_038247515.1 Sphingomonadales bacterium | reverse complement strand
TTCCTGAATGAGATCAAGGAATTGCAGCCCGCGGTTCGTATACTTTTTAGCGATGGAAATCACCAGGCGCAGGTTCGCCTCGACCATTTCCTTCTTGGCGATACGCGCCTCGCGCTCACCCTTCTGCACCATGTTGACGATGCGGCGGAACTCGGTGAGGCTCATGCCTGTCTGCGCGGCGATGTCGGCGATTTCCGAACGGATGCGCTCGATTGCGTCCTCCTCGCGCTCGGCAAAGGCGGCCCATTTCTTGTCCTTCTTGGCGCGCAGCTTGATCCACGCGTCGTCCATCTCGTTGCCGACATAGGCGGTGAGGAAGTCGATGCGCTTGACCTTGTGACGCTCGGCAAGGCGGAGCATCTGGCCGCCCAGCGTGGTGAGGCGGCGGTTGAAAGCGTAGAGGTTGTCGACCAGGAACTCGATCTTGGTCGCGTGGAACTGCACGCTCTCGACCTCGGCGGTAAGCTCCTCGCGCAGGGTCTCGTACTTAGTTTCCTTCGCGTTCGGGAATGCATTGCCCAGCGCCAGCGTGTCGACGCGTTCGCCCTGAAGCTTTTCGAAGGCGTTGAACAGCGTGGTGATGCGGGCAAAGGTTTCGAGCGCTTCGGGCTTAAGCTGCGCTTCCATCTGCGCAAGGGAGAGGGTGTTGTCCTCCTCCTCTTCCTCTTCGCGCTTGGGACGGCCTTCGCCGTCCTCGTCTTCGTCAGCGTCGGCTTCGGGCTCGTCTGCGACCTCGTCGTCCTCGCGGATCGTCGGGCCGGCGGTGGCTTCGGATATCTCGCCGTCGTCGTCGTCCTCGGCGCCTTCGGCCATCTTATCGGCCGGGGGTTCCTTGGAGAGCATCGCGTCGAGATCGAGGATCTCGCGCAGCTGCATGTCGCCGTTGTTGAGCGCTTCGGACCACTGGATGATTGCGTGGAAGGTGATCGGGCTTTCGCACAGCCCCACGATCATCATGTCGCGGCCCGCCTCGATGCGCTTGGCGATGGCGATCTCGCCCTCGCGGCTGAGCAGTTCGACCGCGCCCATTTCGCGCAGATACATGCGCACCGGATCGTCGGTGCGTTCGCCGGTAGCGAGCTTGCGGTTGCCGGCGCGGGCGTCCTTGGCGGGGCCCCTTTTCTCGTCGTCTTCCTCGTCCTCGTCGTCGGCGACGACATCTTCGCTTTCGTTGTCGCTATCGCCGTCCTCGCCCTCGGCTTCGGCATCCTCGTCGTTCTCGACGATCTGCACGCCCATTTCGGACAGGGCGGTCTGGATATCCTCGATCTGATCGGGGCTCATTTCTCCCGAAGGCAGCGCCTCGTTGAGCTCGTCATAGGTGACATAGCCGCGCTTCTTCGCCTTGCTGACCAGCTTCTTGATCGAAGAATCGTTAAGATCGATCAGCGGGGCGTCTTCCTTCTCGGGCATAATTCGGTACGTTTCCATTGTCCGGTGCCCCTGATGCTCTTCACGCAAAAGCGAAGAGGGCCACCCGTTAATTCCATGTTCGCCCGGTCAGGCGGTATCGTCACCTTTGCTGACCGGTGCCGCCTTGCGACGCCCGAAAGCCTTGAGGCGTTCTTCGACTGCGATGAGCTGTGCAAGCAAACGCGTCTGTTCGGCAAACGATCCTTCCGGATCGTTGTCGAAACAAGCAATAGTGGCCGCAAGCGCAGCCTCTAGCGCTGGTCGTTCGACCAGCAGCGACACAGCTTCAGCCAGTTCCTCGCACGCAGCGTCGGGATCGTTGCCTTCGTCAAGGAAAGCGTAGCGGATATCTGCCGACGGGGCGGGTTGGCCTTGCGAGGTGCATATGGCGGTTGCGCCGCGCGAATCAAGCGTTTCTGCAAGTTCGAAGAGCGATTCGATCAGCGGAGTAGCTTGGCGGTCACGCCGGGCGAGGGCGGAGAGCGCTTCGGTGTGCCGCCCGATCTGACCCGGATAGCGCGCCAGCCCGGCCAGCACGGCGGCGAGCAACCCTTGCCGCTGGCCGCCTGCCATCATTTGCGAAAGCTGCACCCGCGCAGCTTCTGTCAGTATCGGCGGCGGCATGGGAGCGCCTTTCCACGGCCCGCGCTGGGGCCCACCCTGGGGCCCAAACTGGGGTAAGCGTTGAGCGGCTGGTAGCGCGGGACGTGCAGGACGCGGCGGGTAGGCAAAGGCGGAGAACCGGTCGCCAAGTTCGCGGCGGTAGAGGCCTTTCACCTCGGGATCGGCGATAGTTTCGACATGCGCCATCAGCCGCGCCTTCAATCCCGCCTTGGCCTCGGGTGTCACCAGCGGCTGCGCGCCTTGTTCAAACTCCCACAGCGTGTCGACGAGGCTCCGGGGGCTGGCGAGGATATTCTCCATCGCCGCCTTGCCTTGCGCCTTGATAAGATCGTCGGGATCGAGCCCTGCGGGCAGCCGTACGATCCCCAGTGAGCGCATCGGGGCGAGCATCGGCAGCGCCCGCACGATTCCCCGCATCGCCGCGCGCTGCCCCGCCGCATCGCCATCGAAACACAGCACCGGCACCTCGACCATTCGCCACAGCATCTCGAGCTGCATCTCGGTCAGCGCCGTGCCGAGCGGGGCGACCACATCCGCCACGCCCGCATTGGCGAGCGCGATGACGTCCATATAGCCTTCAACCACCACCACGCGCCCGCTCTGCCGCGCGGCGGGGGCGGCGCGGTGGAGGTTGTAGAGCGTGCGGCCCTTGTCGAAGAGGTCGGTATCGGGCGAGTTGAGATATTTGGCGACGCCCTCACGCTTGTCGAGGATGCGGCCGCCAAAGGCGATCACCCTCCCTCGCGCGTCCTGGATCGGCAGCATAACCCGGCCCCGGAAGCGGTCGTACCGCTCGCCGGCATCATTGGCGGCGCGCATTCCTGCGCCCTCGAGCATATCCTCGCCGAACGTGCTGAGCGCCTTGGGCAGCGCCTGGCGATCATCGGGCGCCCAGCCAAAGCCGAATTCGCGCATGACCTGCGGGGAGAAACCGCGCCGCTGCAAATAATCACGCGCCGCGCTGCCGCCGGGCGCGGCAAGGCTGTCGATGAAGAACTGCTGCGCTGCATCGGTCACGTCGATCAGGCTGGCGCGCTGCTCGGCGCGTTTGGCCTGCGCAGGATCAGGCGCGGGGACTTCCATCCCGGCCATCCCGGCCAGCTCCTTGACCGCGTCCATGAATTGCAGACCCTGCTGGTCGACCATCCAGCCAATCGCATCGCCATGCGCCCCGCAGCCAAAGCAGTGGTAAAACTGCTTTTGATCGTTGACGTAAAAGCTCGGCGTCTTTTCCTCGTGGAACGGGCAACACCCCTTCCACTCGCGCCCCGCCCGCGTCAGCTTGACCGACCGCTGGACAAGCGTCGAGAGCGTGATCCGCGCCCGCAGCTCGTCCTTCCATTGCGGGGTGATCGACATGGGGATTAGGTGCGCCTGAAAGCCCGGGCGTTCAAGCGCGCCCTGTGGAAGGGTCTGTGGCTTAGCTCAACGCCGCCTTCACCAGCGTGCTCGCCAGCTTCCCATCGAGCACCGCGCCGTGGCGGGCTTTCAGCTCGGCAATGACTGTGCCCATGTCCTTTATGGTGGCAGCGCCGGTTTCCGCCTTGATCGCTTCAATCGCGGCGCAGGTTTCAGCCTCGTCCAGCATCTGCAGGAGGAACTCCTCGATCACGCCCAGTTCGGCGCGCTCCACCGCGGCCAGCTCCTCGCGCCCGCCGGTGACATACAGGTCAATCGATTCGCGGCGCTGCTTGGCCATCTTGTGGAGCACGGCGACCACCAGCTCATCGTCGGGGATCGACTTGGGGCTCATGCGCTCCTCGATGTCGCGGTCCTTGATCTTGGCGCTGATCTGGCGGAGCGCGCCGGTGCGGCTCTTCTCGCCCGCCTTCATCGCGGTGATGGTGGCGGCCTTGATATCATCACGGATCATCGGAGTTTCCTGTGGATTGAGCTTGTAGCGGCGCCCCTAACGCAAATCAGCGCCCAAGCCTAGGTTGACGGGCAAGGCCACGGGGCTTAGCGGACGAAACTTAGCAACATCGCTGGCTTTACACGCAACGGAGCGCCCCATGGCCGACCCCGCATCCACCCGCGCGCAACCTTCGGGCGCGACGGGAGTCCTCGTTCTGGCTGACGGCACGGCGGCTTGGGGACGCGGCTTTGGCGCGGTGGGCGCAAACGTCGGCGAAGTGTGCTTCAACACTGCCATGACCGGCTATCAGGAGGTGCTGACCGACCCCTCCTACGCCGCGCAAATCGTCACCTTCACCTTCCCGCATATCGGCAATGTCGGCGCCAACGCCGAAGATGTGGAGAGCCGCGTGGAAGGCGCGGTCGGCTGCGTGGTGCGCGAGGATGTGACCGAGCCGAGCAGCTTCCGCAGCATCGAACGCTTCGCCGACTGGATGGTGAGCAACGGCAAGATTGGCCTTTCCGGCATCGATACCCGCGCGCTCACCCGCCGCATCCGGCAATTGGGCGCGCCCAACGCGGTGATCGCTCATGCGCCGGACGGCAAGTTCGATATCCCGGCGCTGTTGGAGCGCGCAAAGGCGTGGCCGGGGCTGGAAGGCATGGACCTTGCGGTGCGCGTCACCCGCGGCGCGCACGAAGGCTGGGAGGGCGGCTACTGGACGCTCGGCAAGGGTTACGGGCGGGCGGCCTTCGACGCCAAGCCCCACGTTGTCGCAATCGATTATGGCGCTAAAGACAACATCTTCCGCAATCTTGTGAAAGCGGGCGCGCGGGTAACGGTGGTGCCGGCCAAGACCAGCTTTAACGAGGTGATGGCGCTTAGCCCCGACGGCGTGTTCCTCTCCAACGGTCCGGGCGATCCGGCGGCGACCGGCGAATATGCGGTGCCGGTGATCGCCGCGCTGCTGGAGGCAGATGTGCCGCTGTTCGGCATCTGTCTGGGCCACCAACTGCTGGCGCTGGCGGCGGGCGCAAAGACGATCAAGATGCACCAGGGCCACCGCGGCGCAAACCATCCGGTGCAGCGCGTGGGTGAGGGCTGGGGCGAGACTTCGGGGTTGGTCGAAATCACCTCGATGAACCACGGTTTTGCGGTGGATGTCGCGACCCTGCCGGGACACGTCGAGCAGACCCATGTCTCGCTGTTC
>JBBRUU010000165.1:0-5107 GCA_038247515.1 Sphingomonadales bacterium | reverse complement strand
GCAAGAGCTCTCGGCAGCCCGAGGCCAACCAGAACGAACAGCGCCGCCCATGCCAGCGTGAGCGCGTGGCCGAGGCGGCTGAACGGGGTCGGGGCCTTGGCTGCAGGCAGAAAGCCATCGACCATGCCCGCCTTGCCCGTAGCGATGGACTGGCGCACCACGCCGCTTGCATCGATCACTGCGCTGATCCCGGTGGTGGTCGAGCGCAGCACCGGCAGTCCTTCCTCGATCGCACGCATCCGCGCCTGCCCGACGAATTGCGGCGAGCCCCAAGCGCCGAACCAGCCATCATTCGAGGGGTTGAACAGGAAGTCGGGGCGATTGGCGGGATCGACCACCTCGCCAGAGAAGACGATTTCATAGCAGATCTGCACCCCGACCTTGCCCTGTTCGCCCAGATCAAGCGTGCGTGGGCCGGGGCCGGGGATGTAATCGATGCTGCCCGCAACCAGGCGCTGGAGACCGAGCGGCTCGAGCAGCGGGCGCAGGGGCAGGTATTCGCCATAGGGCACGAGGTGCGCCTTGTCGTAGCCCGCGATGATCCGTCCCGCGCCGTCGAGGCCCATGACCGAATTGCGCGCGCTGACCGCCGCCGGGATGCCCGAGGCATTGCGGCCGATGTTGAGATTGACCACGCCTGAAAGCAGCGTCGATTTCGGGCCGATGGCCGCGCCGATGCGCCGACGCGCGAAGACGGGATCGCCTGCGGCGGTCATCTGGAAGTAGTAGCGGTCGGGATAGCCTTCCTCGAGATAGTCCGGCACGGCGCTTTCCGGCCACAGCACGATCCGCGACTTGTCACGATCCTTGGCGGTTAAGCGGACGAGGCGCGCGAACTGCTCCTCGAACTTGGCGGGATCGTTGAGCTCGGCCTGCGGGAGGTAGGGTTGGACGAGCGTGTAGCGGAGGCCTTTGATGGGCGGTGTCACCTCAAGCGCGGGGAAATGCATCAAGGCTGCTAGCGCCAGCGCACCGACGACGGCGATGATCCAGCGGCGTTGCACAAGGACCCACAAGAGCAGCCCCGCCAGCAGGAGCGTCACGCCGGATAGAGCATAAGTGCCGAGCCACGGTAGGACCGATGCAAGACCCGGCGCGCGCCATCCGCCCAGCAGTATCAACCCGACAGGCGGCCACGGATAGCCGGTGAACACCCACCCGCGCAGCCATTCTGTGACGATCCACGCGCCCGCAAGTACCAGCCCGAAGGCCCACATCGGGCGCTTCCGGGCGAGCAGATGCGCGGCCAGCACCGCCAGCATCGGATAAACCGCGAGGTAGATGCACAGCAGCGGCACCGCGGCCCAGCCGAGCACCTCGGGCATCTTCGCCTGATGGGTAAAGGCGGTCGCGATCCAGTTGTTGGCGAGGCTCAGGTGCGCCCAGCCAAACCACCAGCCCCGCCATAGCGCGCCGCGCCAGTTGGGGGCGGTGTAGGTGAGCCACACAAAGCACGCCAAGGCGGCGACCCCCAGCGGCCACAGGTGCAGCGGCGGATAGGCGCAGGCGGCGATCAGCCCCAGCGCAATAGCGGCCAACGCCGGACGACGCTGCGCCAGCGCCGCAAGCGAAGCCAGCCGCTCAAGCACGGCGATCAGCCGACCGTTTCGAGCGCGCCGTCGCTGGAGCCGCTATCGTCGCTGCGGATCGAAGGGGGGAGGATCGAACTGTCGATGGTGCCCTGTTTGCCGCCGCGGTCGTCATCGGCCACCTTGCGTGGGCGGCGAGCACGCGCGGGCTTTTCGCTGCGCTCGGCGGGGCGCTCCGGCTGCTCAGCGCGATCAGGGCGTTCCGCGGCAAGTTCCGGCCGCTCGGCACGCTCCGTACGTTCCGGGGCGCGTTCCGGCCGCTCGGCGCGCTTTTCGCCGCGATTATCGTCACGCCCACTCTCTCGCGGTTTGCGCTGCGGCTGCTGGCGGCGCGGCCCGCGCGGGCGGTTGTCGTCGCGATCATCAGCCCGGTCCTTCGTGCGGTTGTCGGCAAGGAAGGGTTCGCCCTCCTGACCCGATTCACCCTCGAGCGCGTCGCCGCGCGGGTCGTTGTCGGGCTGTTCGTAAGGCGAGCGCGTCGGCTGCTCGCTGCGACGGCCGCGATCGAAATCGAAATCGTCGTCGTTGTAATCTTCGGCCTCGTTGCGATCGTCCGGGCGACGGACGCCGCCGCGCTGCTCGTCCACACGGGCCTTGTTGTCGGCGATCACCCGGAAATAGTGGTCGGCGAACTGGAGGTAGTATTCCATCTGCACGCGGTCACCATTGTGCTGGGCGTCCTGCGCGAGCTTCTTGAATTTGTCGAGCATCTGCGGCGCATTGCCGCGCGCCCGGCTGTCGATCCGGTTGAGCTGGCTGCCATTGCCGCCGCTTTGATTGCGGTTGCCGCGACCACGACGACGGTTGTTGTTGTTGTTGTTCCGGTTATTGTTATTCAAGGAAGTTTTTCCTTATCAGCGACCTGTCGCGTCATCATTGAACGCGCGGTCAACAGACCCCTTGCCATTGCGTCACGCATGGGCCCGGCGATTGCCTTGCCAAAGCGCACCGCGCTGCCGCAGTCGGGGTCGTGCCCTGACGGCCGTATCAGCTAAGTTTAGGAGCTTGGCCTAGCAATTTGCGCCCTTCGCAGATTGTCTGGCCTGTATCGGACTTAGCGATGCAAAATCGGTTTGCCAACCCCTACAGCGCTTTTCTGTCATCCAAGGACCAGCGCGCGGGGACGACCGGCAAGGTCGCGGCGCAAGCTCGCGGTGAAGCCCGCTGCCGTTGCAAGGGCGCCGACCACTTCGGCCTGCTCCACCCCGATCTCGACAATCGCGATGCCTCGCGGTGTCATCAGCGCGCGCAGCTGAGGGATGAGGATGCGGTAATCGTCCAGACCCTCCGGCCCGGCAAAGAGTGCGCTCGCCGGCTCGAAGTCGCGCACCTGGGGGCCGAGCGCAGCGTCATCCTCGACATAGGGCGGATTGCACAGGACGAGATCGAAGGTGCCCAGTTCGTCCGCCCAGCCGGGGGTGCGCCAGCTCCTGCAATGCCAAGCGCTCCGCCCCGCTAGCCTCAGCGTGGCGGCATTGCCGTTTGCCACCGCCAGCGCGCTCGCCGAGGCGTCGATGCCGACACCCTTCCAGCCTGCGCGGTTCGCCAGCACGGCAAGCAGCAGCGCCCCCGTCCCCGTGCCGAGGTCGAGCGCACGGCCGTCCGGACCGATGCACGCGAGGGCCGCCTCGACCAGCGTTTCGCTGTCGCCGCGCGGGATCAGGGTGGCGGGGGTGACGGCCAGGGTGAGGCCATAGAACTCGGTCCAGCCAGTGATGTAGGCGACCGGTTCATGCCCAGCGCGGCGCTCGGCCAGCGCGGCAAAGCTGCCGGGAGCGGGGTCGCGCATGGCCCGCAGCAACATATCCGAGCGGCTCACCCCCAAGGCATGGGCCATCAGCAATTCGGCATCGAGCCGCGCGGTGTCGCTGGTGGCGGCGAGGCACGCCGCGGCGGCACGAATGGCTTCTGCGACGGTCACGCCGTCCCCATCACTCGCTCAAAGCCGCCAGCCGCTTGCCTTCGTCCTCGGCAATCAGCGCGTCGATCAACTCGCCCAGACCCGGCCCTGCGAGCACTTCTTCCAGCTTGTGCAGCGTCAGCCCGATGCGGTGATCGGTGACGCGGCCTTGGGGGAAATTGTAGGTGCGGATGCGCTCCGAGCGATCCCCGCTGCCGACCATCGCCTTCCTGGCCTCCGCCTCGGCGCCTTGGGCGGCTTCACGCTGGGCGTCGTAGAGCCGCGTGCGCAGCACTTGCATCGCCTTTTCCTTGTTCTTGTGCTGGCTACGCCCGTCCTGACAAGTCACCACCGTGCCGGTCGGCAAGTGGGTGATCCGCACGGCGCTATCGGTGGTGTTGACGTGCTGCCCGCCCGCACCGCTCGCGCGGTAAACGTCGATCTTGAGGTCTTTCTCCTCGACCGAGACATCCACTTCGTCCGGCTCGGGAAGCACCGCCACGGTCGCAGCGGAGGTATGGATGCGCCCGCCGCTTTCGGTGGCGGGGACGCGCTGGACGCGGTGGACGCCGCTTTCGAACTTCAGCTTGGCGAACACGCCCGTGCCGGTGACGTTGGCGATCACTTCCTTGAAGCCGCCGATGTCGGACGCGTTGATGCTGACCGCCTCGACCTTCCACCCCCGCTCGGCGGCGTAGCGTTCGTACATGCGGTAGAGGTCGGCGGCGAACAGCGCGGCCTCGTCGCCCCCGGTGCCGGCGCGGATTTCCAGCATCGCGGGCTTCGCGTCCGCCGAATCGCGCGGCAGCAAGGCGACGGCGAGGCGGCGTTCGAGATCGGGGAGAGTTGCCTTGATCTGGGCGAGCTCGTCCTCGGCCATGGCCTTCATCTCGGGATCGACGAGCATTTCCGAAAGCCCCGCCATCTCCTCGCGCGCGGATTTCACTTCAGCGGCGATTTTAGCGACGGGTTCCAGCTCTGCGTAATCGCGGCTTGCCCGCACGAAAGCCTCGCCCACGAGCGTGCCCGACGCCATGCGCGCTTCCAGCTCCGCAAAGCGGTGCGCGATCTGATTGAGGCGTTCGGGCGGGATTTGCATTACTGGTTTCTCTTACAAGTCATGCCGAACTTGTTTCAGCATCCATTCTTCGACTTCGGGCCGCGTTATAGGCGGCACGATGGACCCTGAAACGAGTTCAGGGTGACAGTGGGGGCTAACGATATGCGGTTATCGCGCTGAGAACCTCACCTTCGAGATTGTCGGTTGTGATCCCATGACCCATCTCGGGCCTCAGTGACAGAATGACTTCGGCACCGCGTTTCACGGCCTTGTCGTAACGCTTTCTCAGTGATCCGGAGGCGATCAACTCAGCCGTAAAGCCTTGTTTGCGAACATCGCCGATCAGGCCAATCGCCTCGGCAATCCGCGCGTCATCCTCGACAACGATAATGAGGTCGGCAGGTGCCTCCTCCCGCGCCCCCACCAGCATCGCCAGCCGCTCGATCCCCGCAGCCCAGCCGACCGCAGGGGTCGGCGCGCCGCCGAGGCTTTCCATCAGCCCGTCATAGCGCCCGCCGCCCAGCACCGTGCTCTGGCTCCCCAAAGCTGCGGCCGAAG
>JBBRUU010000164.1:0-5255 GCA_038247515.1 Sphingomonadales bacterium | reverse complement strand
AGTCGCGCCCGACCGGGCCTGCATCATCGTCACCCACGACAACCGCATCTTCGATCTGGCTGACCGGATCATCGTGCTCGAGGACGGGCGCATCACCCATGACGGAAAAGAGATGCCCGATGATCACTGACGCCGCCCGCCACACCGCCCCCCTCTCTCTCCCGAACCCGCCGAGGACACCATGTTCCGCAATGTGAGCTTTGCCCGCCAGATCCTGCCGATTGCCGCGCTGATCGGCGTCGCCTTAGCGGCCTATCTGATCTTTTCCGGCCAGCCCGACCGCTCAACCGCGGAACCCGCAGAACAGCCGCCCAAGGCAGTGGGCCAACTCGCCAACGAGCCGCGGGTCGCAGGGTCGGGCGTCGTCGAACCCTCGAGCGAGGTGATCGACATCGGCTCGGCGCTCTCGGGCCTCGTCATCGATGTGCTGGTGCGTCCGGGCGACCGGGTAGCGAAGGGCGAGGTGCTGTTCCTCGTCGACGCCCGCGCCGCCCGCGCCAACCTCAACCAAGCGAATGCCGCGATCCAAGAGGCACGCGCCGCCATTGCCGAGGCGGGCAGCGTGCAGAAGACCGCGCGCGAACAGCTCGCGCTTTATCGCAGCCTTTCTGATCCCGCCGCGGTCAGCCGCGCCGAAGTGATCCGCGCTGAGGGCGAGGAAGCCGGCGCAACTGGCCGCTTCGGGTCAGCCCGTGCGCGCCTTGCCGCCGCGCAATCGGCCGCCGCCGCAGCCCGCACTGAAATCGAGAGGCTGACCGTGCGCGCGCCAATCTCCGGCGAGATCCTCGCGGTTAATGTCCATCCCGGTGAGTTCGTCGCCACCCAGGGCGGGGGCAGCAGCCAGCCCTTCATGCAGATGGGCGAGACCAACCCGCTCCACGTGCGCGTCGACATTGACGAAAACGAAATCGGGCGCGTGGCGCTCGGCAAGCCGGCGGTGATCAGCCCGCGCGGGGCGGCCGAGTTGCACGTCAACGCCGCCTTCGTGCGCGCCGAGCCGCAGGTCGTCCCGAAGCGCTCACTCACCAACTCGGCAGCGGAGCGGGTAGACGTGCGCGTGCTCCAGCTGATTTACGCCCTGCCGCCGAGCGAGGCGTTCCGCGTGGGCCAGCAGATCGACGCGTTCATTCCAGCCAAGGCGGGCGGACCCGCCAAGAAGGGTGGATAAGGCCATGCGCCGCCTCATTCCCGCGCTCGTGCTGCCGCTGGCTCTTGGCGCATGCGCAATGCAGACCGCCCCAAAGATCGCTACTCCGATACCCGAGCTGCCGCGCGCCTATTTCTACCAGCCCGCGGCAAGCACCGGCGCCGCGCTCGCTGCGCTGCTGCCCTTGGGCGATCCGGCGTGGCAGACGCTCTCGGCCGCGGCGATTGCCAACGCCCCGAACCTTGCCGAGGCCGCCGCGCGCATCGATTCCGCCCGCGCCGGGGCACGGCGCGCGGGAGCCGAGCGGCTCCCCAACATCACGGCCGCCGGCAGCGTGAGGCGCAACCGCATCAACACTGCGCAGTTCGGGCAAGCGGGCCAGCAGGGCTTCATCCCAGCCGAGCAAACCTCCTACGGTGCGAACGTCACGGCCAGCTGGGATCCGGACATTTTCGGGCAGTTGGCAGCGCAGGAACGCGCCGCGCTCAGTCGGATCGACGCTGCGACGGCGCAGGCGCAGAGCGTGCGGCTGGCGCTCCTGTCGGAGATCGCCGCAAGCATCACGGACTGGCGCGTGCTCGACGCGCGCGCCGCCGCGATTGAGGCCGATGCCGCCTCTGCGCGCCAGCTCGCGAGCCTTGCCAAGGTGCGCGAGGACGCAGGCATTGCTCCCGGCTTCGACCGGGTCCGCGCCGAAGCGACTGCCAGCGCATCGGCCACCCGCCTCGCTGCGTTGGGCAGTGAGCGGGCGCGGCTGATCGGCCGGCTGGTCACGCTCACCGCGCAAGACGCCGCCACCGTTCGAACCGCGCTTGCCGCCCCGGCGCCCGCGCTCGCCGCGGCACCTGCGCCCGCCGGGCTACCATCCGAACTGCTCGCCAACCGGCCTGACGTCGCCGCAGCGGCTGCCGATCTCGCCGCGAGCGATGCGGACCTCGCCGCAGCGGCGCGCGCGCGTTTCCCGCGCATCACACTATCAGGGGTCATCGGCTTGCTTGCCTTCGACCCTTCGGACTTCTTCGACGGGGATTCTCTGGTTGGCACGCTGACCGGAGCCATAGCCGGACCGTTGCTCGATTTCGGACGCGTGGGCGCAGGGATCGATGCCGCCGCCGCCGACAAGCGCGCGGCCTTTGCTGCCTATCGCGGCGCGGTGTTCCAGGCCTTGGGTGATGCCGAGGCGGCTTATGGCGTGGTCGCCGCCGCGGATGCCGAGGCTGTGCTCGCGGTCACACAGCGCGACCAGCTCACCCGCGCAGCTGCGATCGCCGAGACCCGCTACCGCGCGGGCCTCGCCAGCTTCCTCGATGTTCTCGAAGCGCGCCGCGCCGCGGATTCAAGCGGTGAAGGCGCAGCTGCTGCGCAGGGCCGGGCAGCCCGCGCACGGATCGTTTTGTGGCAGGCGCTTGGCGGCGAAGTGGCGACGTCAACCCCGCCGCTGTAATAGCGCGGTCCGTTCACACCGGCACACGACCTCGTCGCGCTGGTTCCACATTTCGTGTATGAAGGTCACGATCCCGGCGTCGGGACGCGACTTGCTTTCCCGCAGTTCCTTGGCCTCGGAATACGCACGCAGCGTGTCGCCGATAAACACCGGCTTGGGCGTCACCACCTTGTCGAAGCCGAGGTTGGCGACGAGTGTGCCCAAGGTCGTCTCGCCCACCGACAGCCCGACCAGCAGGCTGAAGGTGAAGGTCGAATTGACGAGGATCTGACCAAACTCGCTCGCCTTTGCCGCCTCGACGTCGAGGTGCAAAGGCTGCGGGTTGTGGGTCATCGTCGAAAACAAAAGGTTGTCGGTCTCGGTCACGGTGCGGCGGATCGGATGCTCGATCCGCTCGCCCACCACCCAGTCGTCGAAGAGCTTGCCCGCCATCACGCGGCCCCCCGCCCCAGAGCCTGCCCCAAAGCGTGCCCCATAGCGTGCCAACGCGCGACGACATCCGCGCCATCATCCGCGCTTGAGCGAACGGCGCCCGGCGTGCGGCTGAAGCGCGGCGCGGGGGCGGTGTGCCACATCCCGTCATGCTCCACGTAAGCCCCGCGCGCCTTCATATGCGGATGGTCGCGCGCTTCCTCGATCCCGAGCACGGGGGCAAAACAGACATCGGTGCCTTCAAGCAGTTCGCACCACTCCGCTTGCGTCTTGGTCAGGAACAGCGCGGCGAGCTTGTCGGCGTAACCGTCCCAGTTCGCCGGGTTCATCTGCCCCTGCGCGAGATCCTCTGGCGCGCCGGTGCGCTGAAGCATCTCGGCGTAGAACTGCGGCTCGATCGAGCCGAGCGAGATCTCCTTGCCGTCGGCGCATTCGAAGCAACGGTAGAAATGGGCCGCCCCGCCAAGCATTCCCTTGCCCCTCTCGGTCGAGAGGTGCGGTAGGTGGCGTACACCGAAGAAGAAGCTCATCAGGCTGGTCGCTCCGTCGACGATCGCTGCGTCGACCACCTGCCCCTTGCCGGAGCGTTCGCGTTCGTACAGCGCGGCCATGATCCCGAAGGCGCAATACATCGACCCACCGCCAAAATCGCCGACGAGGTTCTGCGGCGGGGTCGCGGTCTCACCCGTCTTGCCGACTGCCGACAAGGCTCCGGTGATGGCGATGTAGTTGATGTCGTGCCCGGCGGCCTGGGCGAGCGGGCCGTCCTGCCCCCAGCCGGTCATGCGCGCGTAAACTAGGCGCGGGTTCACGCCGAGCAGCGCTTCCGGCCCAAGCCCCAGTCGCTCCATCACGCCGGGGCGGAAGCCCTCGATCAGCACGTCGGCACTCGCGGCGGCGGCGCGCACGGCCGATTTGCCCTCCTCGCTCTTGAGGTCGAACGCCAGCCGATGGCGCGCACGTTCGACGACGGGGTTGCTGACGCGCCCGCCCGGCCGGTCGATCCGCACCACCTCGGCACCGAGGTCGGCCAGAAGCATGGCGACATGCGGCCCCGGCCCGATGCCGGCGAATTCAAGCACTCTGAGGCCGGAAAGCGGCCCTTGCGACTGGCTCATGTGTCTCTCCCTTTACCCCAGCCTTAAGCGCCCCGCCGGATCAAGGGCAAGCCTCGCCATCCTTAGGCAAAGGCAAAATTGCTTGTGATGGCGCCTGCAGCCTATACCTGCACCGCCATGCGCAGTCTGACCCATCTCGAACGGCTCGAGGCCGAAAGCATCCATATCTTCCGCGAGGTCGTCGCCGAGGCGGAGAACCCGGTGATGCTGTATTCGGTGGGCAAGGACAGCTCGGTGATGCTGCATCTGGCGAGGAAGGCCTTCTACCCCGCGCCCCCGCCCTTCCCGATGCTCCACGTGGCGAGCGGGTGGGACTTCGCCGGCCTTCTGGCACACCGCGACCGGACGGTGCGCGAATATGGGCTGCGGCTGATCGTCGCCCAGAACGAGGAAGCCGAGGCGCAAGGGATCAACCCCTTCGACACTGGCAGTGCGCTTTATTCGCGGGCCCAGCTCACCGATCCCTTGAAGCGCGCGCTGTTTGCGCACGGCTTCGATGCGGCCTTTGGCGGCGGGCGGCGCGACGAGGAAAAGGCGCGGGCGAAAGAACGCATCTTCAGCTTTCGCAGCGCAGCGCACCGCTGGGATCCGAAGAACCAGCGCCCTGAGCTGTGGAACCTTTACAACGCCAAGAAGGCCAAGGGCGAAAGCATCCGCGTCTTCCCGATCTCGAACTGGACCGAGCTCGATATCTGGCAGTACATCGCGCTCGAGAAGATCGACATCGTGCCGCTCTATTTCTCCAGACCGCGCCCGACCGTGGAGCGCGACGGGATGCTGCTAGTGGTTGATGATGATCGCTTCCGGCTTGAACCGGGCGAGGAGCCGGTGACCCGCCCGGTCCGCTTCCGCACGCTGGGCTGCTATCCCTTGACCGGCGCCACAGTGAGCGAAGCGACAGAAATGAACGACATCATCCAGGAAATGCTGCTCGCCACTGGCTCGGAGCGGCAGGGCCGCGCGATCGACAAGGGGCAATCGGCGTCGATGGAAGACAAGAAGGCGGAAGGTTACTTCTGATGCACACCCCCTCCTCCTTCCAGACCGACGCCCTCATCGCCGAGGACATCGAAGCCTATCTCGAGCAGCACCAGAACAAGAGCCTGCTACGCTT
>JBBRUU010000163.1:0-5279 GCA_038247515.1 Sphingomonadales bacterium | reverse complement strand
AACGCCTCGCTGGGCGGCGTGCTGGCGGTGGCAGGGGCCGAGCGGGTCGAGAAAGTTGGCGTGATGATGCGCATCTGGCGCTTCCGGCCGGAACCGGCGCGTTCTTTGAATTAATCGCGCTGGCGCGCGATTCAGGTCTGCGCCGCCGACGGTGGCCGCAAAACTAAAGCACCTTGTCGCCGAGCCCGATCATCCTGCCGCGAGTGATGATCACCGTGTCGCCGCGCTTGGTGGCGGCGAACAGCTTGGCGGCAAATTCGTCGGGCACCCCGATGCAGCCGTGGCTGGCATAGCCGTTCATCACCGGCGAGCCGTGGATCGCGATCCCGTCCCGGGTCAGCCGCAGCGTCCATGGCATTGGCGCGTTGTTGTATTTCTCCGAGACGTTGTCCCGCTCCTTGGTGAGGATCGGGAAGCTGCCGAGCGGGGTGGGGTGGTCTTGCGTGCCGACCAGCACCACGGCGGTGCCGATCTCGTGCCCGTCGCGGAAGGCGCTGATCACGCGCGCGCCGAGGTCGACGGTAATGACCAGCCGGCCTTGTCCGGGCGCGGCGCCTTCGTCCCAGAACCAGTCGCCGTAGCGGATCGTGCCCTCGATCGGGAGGATCGACTTGATGACGAAGGCATCGCGGATTGCGAGTGCGACCGGGGGCTTGGCGGCAACAGGCATGGCAACAGGAACTGGCATGGTAGCGGGCGCTGGGGCAGGAACGGTCTGCACCACTTCGCGCGCGATCATCCGCATTGCGGGCCCGCGCGGGGCGGGGGACATTTCCGTCTCAGGGGCCGTCACAGTGGCCGTCTCAGGGCTCATCTCAAGGGTTGCCTCGTAGGCGAGGAGCGGCGGCAGGCCGGCATAAACGGCCCTCGCTTCGTCCTTGCGCGCTGCCTCGCTGTCGGGATCGATTGCCGCGAAGGCACTCGCCGCACGCTTGGCGACCGCTTCGGCGGCATCGCCTGCACGGCTGGAGTTGGCGCCAGGATTAGACTGGGCAAAGGCTGCGACTTGCAGCAAGGCGACGGCGATGAGGAAGGCAAGGGCGCGGATCATGGCGATTGTTATGCCGCGTAAGCCGAAAAGTTGCCAGCCGTTAACCAAGCCACGTCCCGGCAGGGGACGTGGGCAGGTCAGGGATTAACGCGCAACCACCCCGAACAGGTCGTGCGCATCGGCGTCCTCGATAGTGACGTCCACGATGTCGCCGGGGGCAAGCGTCTCCGGCACGTTGCGCAGGTAGACCGCGCCGTCGATCTCGGGGGCATCGGCCTGGCTGCGTGCCGTCGCCCCGATGTCGCCGTCCTCATCTGCTTCGCCCACCTCGTCGATAATTACAGGGAGCGTGCGGCCTACCTTGGCGGCAAGCTTGGCCGCGCTTATCCGCTCGGTCACTTCCATGATCCGGGCGTAGCGTTCTTCCTTGATCTGTTCGGGCACCTGATCGGGCAGGGCATTGGCCGCCGCGCCCTCAACCGGCTCGAAGCGGAACGCGCCAACCCGGTCGAGCTGCGCTTCTTCCAGCCATTCGAGCAAGTAGCAAAAGTCCTCCTCGGTCTCGCCGGGGAAGCCGACCACAAAGGAGCTGCGGATCGCGATATCCGGGCAGATTTCGCGCCACGACTTCAGCCGCTCAAGCACCTTGGCCTCGTTTGCCGGGCGGCGCATCAGCTTCAGCACCTTGGGGCTGGCGTGCTGGAAGGGGATGTCGAGATAGGGCGTCAGCAGCCCCTCAGCCATCAGCGGGATGACCTGATCGACATGCGGATAGGGATAGACATAGTGCAGCCGGACCCAGGGTGCATGGCCTTCAGGCGTTCGCAGGCCGCCCAGTTCGCGCGCCAGATCGGTCATGTGCGCGCGCACCTCGCGGGCGTCTTGTCCCCTTGGCCACGGGCGGGTCTCGTGGCGGATATCGACCCCGTAGGCGCTGGTGTCCTGCGAGATGATGAGCAGCTCTTTCGTGCCCGCCGCAACCAGCCTCTCCGCCTCAAGCAAGACAGCGTCGATGCGGCGGCTGGCGAGCTTCCCGCGCAGCGTGGGGATGATGCAGAAGGCGCAGGAGTGATTGCAGCCCTCGGAGATCTTGAGATAGCTGTAGTGGCGGGGCGTCAGCTTGATGTCGGCCAAATCGCCCATTTGCGGGATCAGGTCGATGAACTGGCCTTGGCTGGGCGGCGCATGGATGTGCACTGCCTCGACTACCTGTTCGTATTGATGCGCCCCGGTGATCGCGAGCACCTGCGGATGCGCGGCGCGGATCGCGTCGGCCTCCTCGCCCAAGCACCCCGTCACGATTACGCGGCCGTTCTCGGCAATCGCCTCGCCGATTGCGGCAAGGCTTTCTTCCTTGGCGGAATCGAGGAAGCCGCAAGTGTTGACCAGCACCACGTCCGCGCCCGCATAGTCCTGCGCAAAGGCATAGCCATCGGCGCGCAGGCGAGTGAGGATCCGTTCGGAATCGACGAGCGCCTTGGGGCAGCCGAGGCTGACTATCCCGATCTTCTTCTGGTCGGGGAGGGTCGTTGGGGCGGTGGTGATGGCGGTGTTCATTGCGGTGTTCATTGCGGGGCGCGCTTACACTGTGTGCAGGCCTAGCGCTAGGCTTGACGGCGATCGGCCTGGCGGGGCATTTATGCAGCATGATCGTCAAACTCTTCTCCGACCATCCGCGCAGCCTCGGCGAGACCTACAGCCAGCACGCCCGCACCGCGTTCAGCTTCGGCTGGCGGATGACGGTAGGCGGGCTCGCCTGCATGGTCCACGCCGCCGTCCCGGGCCTCTTTGTCAAGACCGCTAGCCGCACCGTCGTGCAGCTCGACGCCGAGATGCGCGGCCGCAAGCCTGCACCCGGTGCCGAGGAATTTGCTTACGTCATCTAGCGCAAGGGGCCGCTACACCTCGCCCGCACTTTGCGCTAACAGACCCAAGGCGCAAGGAGGCCAAGACGATGAGTGATTTCGCCCTTTTGCCCGTGCTGGCCGGAACGCTGGCTTTCTTCGCCGTCGGTGTGTTGTGGTACGGGGTGATTTTCGCCAAGCCCTGGCAGCGTGCGGCGGGGCTTTCGAACACCCAGCTCAAAAGCGGTAACATGGGCGTGATCTTCGCGCTGACCCTCGCCTTCGAGATGCTGATCGCGATGGTGCTGTGGCACCTTATCGCCCGCACCGATCCGCCGCAATTCGTGGTGATGATGATGGCGGTGGGCTTTGCGGTCGGCGTGATGATCCCGGCGATCGGGATAAACTACCTCTTCCAAAGGAAGCCGCTGGCGCTGTTCCTGATCGACGCCGGACACTTCCTCGTCGGCATGGCGGCGATGGGCGGGGTATTCGTATGGTTCCGCAGCTAGCGGGCTGACCCGCTCTCGCTCGGCGTGGTGGGCACGATCTCGACCACCACGTCGCCGGGCTGGAGCATCTGGCTCTCGTCCTCCCAGAAGCCGATCGCGCGGCCGCCGCGATAGACGCGCAGGCCCTGTCCGCCGCTCTTGAGATCGCTGATCGGCTTGCCGCATTCGGCCTCGCTCACTACCCGCTCCACAAGCTGCACCCGCCCGCCGACGCTGGCGAGATCGGCGAGGTATTCGGCGATGTGCGCGCCCTTGACGCTGCCCGCCAGCAGCAGCCCGGTAAAGCGCACCGGGTTGATGACGTGGTTGGCGCCGGCCTGCCGCGCCAGCAGCTCATTGTCGTCAGCGCGCACCACCACGCTGATCGGCACCTTGGGCGCGAGGTGGCGCACGGTCAGCACGATCAGGATCGAGGTATCGTCGCGCCCGGCAGAAATCAGCACGCTTGAGGCTTCGGCGATCCGCACCGCCTTCAGCGTCTCGTCGCGGGTCGCATCGGCGGCCATGACATTGACGCCGAGCTTCTCGGCTTCAGCGAGTCGCTCCTCGCTAGGGTCGATGACGACGATGCAGCGCGGGTCCATCCCGCGCGCAATCAGTTCGCCGACACTCTGGCCGTTCGAGACACCGTAGCCGAGCACGACCACATGGCCTGCGAGCTGTTCCTGGATGCGAGCCATGCGAAACTTCTCCCAGCTGCGCTTGATGACGAAATCGTAGGCTGCGCCCACAAAGATGAACAGCACCGCGATCCGCACTGGCGTAACGATCACCGCCTCGATCAGCCGCGCCCGGTCGGACACCGGGGCTATATCGCCGAAGCCGGTGGTGGTGATGCTGATCATCGTGAAATAGACGACGTCGAGGAAGCTGATGACGTTGTCGTGGTTGTCCTTGAGGCCCTCGCGGTCCCACCAGTGGATCGTGATCACGATCCCGATCAGCAGGAAGACGAGGCCCATGCGAATGCTGAGGTCGCCCCACACGGGCAGCTTCACCTGCCGCCGCAGCGGGTAGAACTGGTCGGCGAGCAGCACCTTGCGCTTGAAAGGCCCGCGCCCCTGCGGCTGCCTGCCCGCCTGCGCCATCAGTCGCTGAACCGTTCGGCAAGGATGCCGATCGTCGAATAATGGGTGAGGTCGAGCTGCAAGGGCGTGACCGCGACATAGCCTTCCTCGACTGCTTCAAGGTCGGTGCCGTGATCCAGCGTGTGTTCGATCTGGTCGAGGCCGAACCAGAAATAGCGATAGCCGCGCGGGTCGCAGCCTTCGACGATGGTGCCGCGCGCGTAATCGTGGAAGCCTTGGCGGACAACGCGGATGCCCTTCACGTCAGCGGGCGCGAGCGCGGGGAAGTTGACGTTGATGAGCGTGCGGTCGGCCATCGGCGCGTCGATCAGCGGCTTCAGCACCTTGGGCCCCCACGCCAGCGCCGCACCGAAGGGCACATCGTCGCCCATGCCTTCGCGGGCATAGGCCTGGCTGAACGCGACCGAGCGGATGCCCGCCAGCGCGCCCTCGATCGCCGCGGAAACAGTGCCCGAATAGGTGATGTCGTCGGCAAGGTTGGCGCCGCGATTGACGCCGGACAGGATCAGGTCGGGCGCGTCGGGCATGACCGTGCGCAACGCCATCATCACGCTATCGGTGGGCGTGCCGGTGACAGCGAAGCGCCGCTCGCCGTGCTGTTGCAGGCGGACGGGGCGGGTGAGGGTCAGCGAGTGGCCCGCGCCCGATTGTTCCTCGGACGGAGCGCAGATCCAGATGTCGTCGGAGAATTGCCGCGCGATTTCCTCCAGCACCTTGAGGCCGGGGGCGTTGATGCCGTCGTCATTGGTGAGGAGGATGCGCATTACGAGGCGGGTTCCAATCGGGTAACGCCGCCCATGTAGGGCTGCAATGCGTCAGGCACGGCCACCGAGCCGTCGGCGTT
>JBBRUU010000162.1:0-5281 GCA_038247515.1 Sphingomonadales bacterium | reverse complement strand
CCAGCCAGCTGCGCGGCGATGTTCCACGTGAAACAGCGCGGCTAGTACCCGTTCGGATGGACCTGGAGGGGGCCTAGCGGGGGCCTAACGGGGGTCTAAACGCCGCTGGCGGGGATCTAAACGCCTCTGGAAAGCCTCTGAATACCGCCGCTCCCGCTCGCCCATCGTACTCCCAGCCCCCGCAATCCGGTTTAGGTTGTGCCCGCAAGACCCCCTCGTCTATGCCCTTGGCGACGACCCGCTAACCTGCGCCCGGCCACCTGACCGCGCAAGACCAAGGACACGAGACCCCACCGATGCCGATGGGCCTGACGCTTCTGACGCTGACCGCGCTTCCGTTCATCGCCGCGCTCGCCATCGCGCTGCTGCACGGCGCGCCGCGGGCTGTCCATTCCGGGATCGCGGGTGCAGCAAGCGCTGGCGGCGCCGCGTTGCTTGCCAGCCTGCTTGCGCCGGTGCTGCGCGGCACTGTGCCCTCGGCAAGCTGGGCGTGGGTGCCATCGCTCGGTCTTGACCTTACCCTGATGGTCGATCCGCTGGGCTGGATGTTTGCTCTGCTGATCCTCGGGATCGGGCTCCTCGTGGTAATCTTTGCGCATAGCTACCTTGCACAAGGCGAGGACACAGGCCGGTTCTTTGCCAGCCTGATGCTCTTTCAGGGCGCGATGCTCGGCATCGTCATTGCGGGCAATGTGCTGCTGTTGCTCGTGTTCTGGGAGCTGACCAGCCTCGCCTCGTTCCTCCTCATCGGGTTCTGGCGGCATAAGCCCGAAGCCCGGCAAGGCGCGCGCATGGCGCTGGCTGTCACTGGCGGCGGGGGCCTTGCACTGATCGGGGGCATGGTGCTGCTCGGGCTGGCGGCGGGCAGCTTCGACCTTGCGACAATCCTCCAGCGCGGCGATGTAGTCCGCGCCTCGCCGCTCTATCCCGCGATCCTCGGGCTCATTCTTGTGGGCTGCTTCACCAAGTCGGCGCAGTTCCCGTTCCACTTCTGGCTGCCCCACGCGATGGCCGCGCCGACCCCGGTGAGCGCCTACCTGCACTCTGCAACGATGGTAAAGGCGGGGGTGTTCCTGCTTGCGCGGTTGTGGCCGGTGCTGGCGGGGACGCAAGCATACACCCTGATCGTCACCAGCGTGGGCCTCGTCACGATGATCATGGGAGCGGCCGTCGCGCTGTTCCGGCACGATCTGAAAAGCATCCTTGCCTATTCGACCATCTCGCAGCTGGGGATGCTGGTGATGCTGCTCGGCTTCTCGCTCGAGGCCGCGGCGCTGGCGGCAGTGCTGCACATCCTCAACCACGCGGTCTTCAAGGCGGCACTGTTCATGAGCGCCGGAATCGTCGAGCACGAGACGGGCACCCGCGATATCCGGCGGCTGGGCGGCCTGGCCAAGGCGATGCCGGTAACGGCGTTGATCGCCACGCTTGCCGCCGCTTCGATGGCGGGGCTGCCGCCGTTCGGGGGCTTCATCTCCAAAGAACTGATGCTGTACCAGACGCCGAAACTGGCGCTGGCCGGGCTGCCATGGCTGCTGCCGGTGCTCGCGACCCTCGGCGCGACGCTGTCTGTCGCCTATTCGCTGCGCCTCGCGGTGCACCTGTTCTTCGGCAACCCGCGTGAGGCCGAGCCCTTTGCGCGCGCCCAAGACCCCGGCGCAGGGATGTGGGCAAGCCCTGCGCTGTTGACGACGCTCGCCGTGCTGCTCGGGCTGATCCCCATGCAGCTGGCCGCCCCGCTGGTGGGGGCGGCGACGGCGGCAGTGACGGGGGGGGTGACGGGCGGCACCGTTCCCGAATTCGATCTTGCACTGTGGCACGGGGTGAACCTTGCGCTTATCCTCAGCCTCGTCGCTGTGGCGGGCGGCGCTGTGCTACTGTGGCAGCACAAGCGCCTGCTCGCCGCGTGGGAGCGCACGCCGCTTCCCGATGCCAAGCTGCTATTCGACCGCGCCATGCGCGGTGCGGACAAGTGGGTGAGGAAAGCGATCGTCGCCGCCCACACGCCTTCGCTCCAGACCATGCTGCTGGCGAGCTTTACCGTCACCATCCTGCTGGTAATCGACGGCGCGCTGACCGGCGGCGGCGTGTTGACCGGCGCCCGGCCGGGCCTCACGGCCTCGGCCCCCGGGATCATCGCTTGGGCACTGCTGATCGCAGCAACGGGAGCGGTGGTGAGGGTATCGCAGAACCGGTTGCTCGCGTTGATAATCATCAGCGTGATCGGCCTCGTCGTCTCCCTCGCCTTCGTGCAGTTTTCCGCGCCCGATCTTGCGCTGACTCAAATCTCGGTCGAGGTGGTGACGGTGCTGCTGCTGCTGCTTGCCTTGAACCTGTTGCCCAAGAACCCGCCCGCCCTGTCCTTAGCACCGCGCAAGTGGCGGGACGGCGCGCTGGCGGCGGGCGGCGGAGTGCTGATCGGCGGGATCGCTTGGGCGATGCTGACCCGCGATCCCGGCCCTACCATCGCTGCCTACCACCTCGCCAACGCCAAGTCCGGCGGGGGCGGGACCAACGTGGTCAACGTCATCCTTGTCGATTTCCGCGCCTTCGATACGCTGGGCGAGATTATCGTGCTCGGCATCGCGGGTCTCGGGATTTTCGCGCTGCTCGATACCGCCGCGACCGGCGCGGCAGGCGCGCGGCTCAGGGCATGGCGCGATGCCATGCCGCACTCGCCCGAGCGCCATCCGATGATGCTCGTCGCGGCGAGCCGGATCATCCTGCCGCTGACGCTGACGGTGGCAATCTACCTGTTCCTGCGCGGTCACAATCAACCGGGCGGCGGGTTTGTCGCGGCGCTGGTGGTGGGGATCGCCTTCCTTGTCCAATACCTTGCCGCCGGGTTCGAATGGTCGGACGCGAGGCTGCCCGTGGGCGAGCACCGGCTGATTGCGTGGGGCGTGCTGCTAGCGATGGCCACGGGGATCGGCGCGATGCTGCTCGGCGCGAATTTCCTGACTTCGTGGTTTGACTATTTTAGCCTGCCGCTGATCGGGAAGTTCGAGCTGGCGAGCGCGATGTTGTTCGATGCCGGCGTGTTCCTGACTGTGCTGGGCGCGGTGATGCTGGCGCTGGCGCAATTGAGCCACATTGCGCAGCGCGCAGCGCGCAGCGCGGCCAAGGACGGGAGCGCCGGGGCATGACCTACGAGTTCCTCGTTTCAAGCGCGATCGGCGTGTTGGTCGCGGGCGGCATCTACCTGACCTTGCGCGCGCGGACCTTTCAGGTGGTGCTGGGCCTCACGCTGATCTCCTATGCGGTCAACCTGTTCCTGTTCGCCTCCGGGCGCCTGGTCATCGGCCGCCCGCCGATCTGGGACAAGGCAACTGGTGTGTACACCGACCCGCTCCCGCAGGCGCTGGCGCTGACCGCGATCGTCATCACCTTCGGCATGACCGCCTTTGTGGTGATCCTCGCCTTGCGCAGCTTCCTGGAGACCGGCAGCGACCATGTCGACGGTGACACCGTGCCATGTGACCGCCAGGACGGTTTGGCCCAGGACGGGTTGGCCCAGGACGCCGAGCCGTGAGCTTTGCAGAGCACCTCCCCATCCTTCCTGTCGCAATCCCCGCGCTGGCCGCGCCGCTGGCGCTGCTGGCGATGCGGCGGCGGCGCGCGTTGGGGGTGGGCATCGCGATCGTCTCGTGCCTGTCGCTGCTCGCCTGCGCGCTGGGGCTGATGGCGCAGGTGTCGGGCGGGACGATCCTCGTTTACGCGCTGGGCGAATGGCCCGCGCCGTTCGGGATCGTGCTGGTCGCAGACCGGCTTGCGGCGCTGATGCTGGTGCTGACAGCGGCGCTGTCGCTGATCGCGCTGCTGCATGCCGTCGTCACCGGGGCTGACCGCAGGGGTCGGCACTTCCACCCGCTGTTCCAGTTCCTGCTGATGGGCCTGAACGGCGCCTTCCTGACGGGCGATCTGTTCAACCTGTTCGTATTCTTCGAGGTGCTGCTGATCGCGTCTTATGGCCTGATGCTCCACGGGCAAGGGCCGGCGCGGCTGAAGGCCGGGGTGCAGTATGTGGTGGTGAATCTCGTCGGATCGTCGGTGTTCTTGATTGCGCTGGGGTTGCTCTACGCGCTGACGGGCACGCTCAACATGGCGGACATGGGGCTGAGGGTGGCCGAAGTCGCGCCCGCGGACCAAGGCCTGCTGCGGATCGCGGGGCTGCTGCTGGTGAGTGTCTTTGCGCTGAAGGCTGCGGTCGCCCCGCTCCATCTTTGGCTGGTGCGCACCTATGCCGTGACGACCCCGGCGGTTGCGGCGTTGTTCGCGATTCTGACCAAGGTCGGGGTCTACGCGATCATCCGCGTGGTGCCACAGGTGTTCGGTGAGGGCGCAGGAGCGGCGGCCTGGGTGCCCGCGCCCTACCTGCTCCCCGCCGCGATGGTGAGCGCCGTCATCGGTTTCGCCGGGGTGTTTGCCGCGCGCAGTCTCTCCGAGCAGGCCGCTTACGCGGTGATCGGATCGACCGGTACGCTGCTGATCGCGGTCGCCGGGTGGAGCGCCGCGAGCCTTGGGGCGGGCCTTTACTATCTCGCCCACTCGACCCTCGCGGCAGCCGCGCTGTTCCTTGTTGCCGACGTGGTGGCGCGGCGGCGCGGCTCATATGGCGACGTCGCCAGCCCCGGCCCGGTATTCGCGGGGCGCAGCGGCATCGGGCTATTGTTCATGGCCGCCGCCATCGCTGCGACCGGCCTGCCGCCGCTGTCGGGCTTCATCGGCAAGCTGCTGATCCTCAAGTCGGTCGCCGCGCTCCCGGACTGGCGCTGGGCGTGGCCATGGACCTGGGGCGTGATCCTAGGGACGACTTTGATCGGCGTGATCGGCTTCGCGCGGGTCGGTAGCGCGGTGTTCTGGAAGGCGACCGAAGGCGAGTCCCCACAAGCCCCCGCCCGCGCCCTCGCCCTCGGCCCTGCCAGCCGTGCCGACCTCATCGCGCCTGCCTTGGCGCTGGCGCTACTGGCCGCCTTGTCGATCGGGGCGGGCTGGGCGAGCGGCTACACCGACGCCGCCGCCGCGCAGGTGCTCGACCCTGCTGAGAGCGCCCGCGCCGTGCTGAAGGAGTCGGTGCGATGACCGCGCGGCTCTTCCCGCACCCCGGCCTCTCGGTTCTGCTGATCGCCATGTGGATGGTGATGGTCGGCCAGATCAGCTTTGGTGCGCTGTTCCTCGGCCTTATCGTCGGTGTGTTGGTGCCGATTGTCACCGCGCCGTGGTGGCCCGACCGGCCGAAAGTGCGCTTCCTCCCCGCGTTTCGCTATTGCGGGATCGTGCT
>JBBRUU010000161.1:0-5463 GCA_038247515.1 Sphingomonadales bacterium | reverse complement strand
GTGATGTTGAGCGCGCCGGCCGAGGTGTTGCGGCCGAACAGCGTGCCCTGCGGGCCGCGCAGCACTTCGACGCGTTCAACGTCAACGAATTCGCTGAGCGCCACACCGGCGCGCGACTGGTAAGCGCCATCGACGAAAACACCGACTGCGTTTTCAAAGCCGAGATTGTTCGACGTGGTGCCAACGCCGCGAATACGCAACACAACCGAACCCGAGGTCGTCTGCGCCTGGCTGCTGGTGAAGCTGGGAGCAAGCGCCGAGATCTGCTGGATATTGACGATGCCCTGATTCTCGAGCTGCTGCGGCGAGATCGCGGTGACCGCGAGCGCAATGTCCTGCACGTCCTGCGCGCGGCGGGTGGCGGTCACGATGATGACGTTGTCATCCTGTGTGGCCTGCGCTTCGGCGTCAGCGTCCTGTGAAAAAGCGGGGGTGGTCAGTGCACTGCAAGCCAGCAGGCCACAGGCGTAATAAGCGAACTTGCGCGTCATGGTTTCCCTCTCTCCATGTTCAGCCAGCCTTTAGGCCGGTCTTCGATTTGTGTTCTGATGCCTATCAGGGTCGCGCAGCCTAACAAGAGCCATAGGCAAACTTCTGCCGGGATGTAGCAAAAATGCCACATCGCGTTGTGCGGCGCAGCATAAGCATTGTCCGTGCAGCGTGTGCAGCAAGAATGTTTCGGGGATGCCGAAAAGGGGGGTAAGCTAAAACCCGAAGCGCAGGCCCAGCCACCAAGTGCGCGGCGCGCCGAGGTCGATCGAGCCGCCTTGGTTGCGGGTGACGATCGTCTCGCCGGTGAGGTTCTCGGCGCGGGCGATCAGCGACATCCCGCTGCCAAGCGGCGCTGCGAGAAAGGCGTCAAGCGTCGTTGCAGGCGCAAGCCGGTCGGTCTCACGGTCGTCCTCAAACTGCGCAGCAACATGGCGCAGCGTGCCCGCCAGCCGCCAGCCTGCGGCAGGCTCCCAGCCGAGCGTCAGCGTCGCGGCAAAGTCCGGGGTCTGCGCCGGGCGCTTGCCGTCGAGGCCGGCAGAAGCGCCCCGCCCGCGCACTTCGGCGTCGGTCAAGGCGAGCGCACCGTCGATGCTCAGCGCGCCAAACTTCGCTGCGATGCTCGCCTCGATCCCGCGCGCTTTGATCGCGGGCAGGTTCGCGCGGCGGCGCAGGTTGGGGCTGATGGTGACATTGGCGATGGCATTATCGACCGTGTTCTCGAAAGCTGTAACCGCGATCACCACCGCATTGACCGGTTGCCAGTCGAGCCCGACTTCGAAGCCCTGAAGCCGCTCGTTGACGAGGCTGGCATTGGCCTCGGTGACCACCGGGAATACCACGAAGGGCCGGTACAGCTCGTTAAGGGTAGGCAAGCGCAGCCCGGTATAGGCCGCCGCGCGCAAGTCGAGCCGGCGGGTCGCATAGAACAGCGCGCCGGCACGCCAGTTCACCGACCAGTCGGCGCGGTCGGGCGCAATGATTGTGCTGACCGGCACGCCGGCCGCGCTCACCGCGCGGTAGAAGCCGCCGGTGATGCTGCTGCGGTCGGCGCGCAGGCCGCCATTGAGGGTGAGCGGACCGATCTGCCAGTCATCCTCGATGAAAATGCCCAGATTGCTGGTCGCTCCACCCGCACGGCGGCGCTCCGTTACGGCGCCCGAGACAGCATTTAGCGCCTCCTCCTGCAACTCTCCGTCAGCGCGGCGATAGTCGGCACCAATGCGGATGTCGTGGCCTTCGAGCAGCGGCGGGCGCAGCTCGAACTTGCCGCCGATCCCGGTCGAAGGGGTGCGCCGCTGGTCGAGCGTCGGGGTGAACCGGGTCGAGGAAATGACGACGTTCGAAAAGTCGCGGCTCTGCGCATAGGCGAGCGCGTCGAACTGCCACGGCCCGCGCCCGACGAAGCGGATCGAGGCTTCTTCGCCTTCGCTGGTCGAATCCGCACCCTTGAAGCGCAGCGTGCGCGCGTCGCGGAACACGGCGACGCGGGCCTGCACCTCAATTTCAGCGGTCAGCGGCGCGACGCCGCGCAGAGCGGCGTTCCAGCTTTCGAACGCGGCGCGCGCGGTGGCGGGGACGCGTTGGGCATCAGGCGTGGTGAAGAACCCCTGCCCCCGGTCCCAGCGCCCGCTGGCCACGGCAAACCCGCTCCCGAGCTGCTGCGTCAGCACCCCGCTCGCCTCGGTCTCGCCGCGATTGTTGATCGCCGCACTGCCGAGGAACGGACTGGCCGCCCCTGGCTCGGCGCTCTCCAGTTCGATGGTCCCAGCCAGCGCGCCTGCACCGAACGGCCCCGACCCGCCGCCGCGCGTCACCCGGATCGTGCCGAGCGTCTCGGGCGCAATGGCCGATAGGGGGATGTAGCCGAAGAAGGGGTCCGCGAGCGGCACCCCATCGAGGAGCACCAGCGCGCGGCTCGTCGCGTTGCCGCCCAGCGCCCGCAGCGTCACGCCCTGTGCGCTCGGGTTCGACGACCGGCTGTCCGAGCGGCGGAACTGCTGGAAGCCCGCGACATTGCGCAGCACATCTTCGATCCGCCCAGACGGGCTGCTGACGATTACTGCGCGTTCGATGGTGGTGGTCGCGTAAATCCCGGTCGAGAGCGCCGGATCGAGCCCGCGCCCGGTGACGATGATCTCTTCACGGATTTCGCGTGCCTCGGGCACCTCAGGCATCGCCTCGGGCGCGGCGGGCAGCGTCACCACCTCCTGCGCGGCGAGCGGCGCTGCGGCGGGGATGAGGGACATGGCGGCGAGCAAGCGAGCGGCGAAGGTCATGAGCCGCGCCCTATAGGCTTGGACCCGCCGCGTCACCCCTGCGCCTTGGCCAAAACTCAGTTGCACTTTGCTATTCAAGACTCGCTTTTGCGGGCACGCTGTGGTTACATCGCTACCAATCAGGGAGAAAGAGGCCCCCCATGCTCGCAACACCGCCAGACTTCGACATGCTGATCGTCGGTGCCGGAATCTCCGGGATCGGCATGGCCGCGCACATGGAGATGAAGGCGCCGCACCACAGCTACGCCATTCTTGACCGCCGCGACAATCTCGGCGGCACGTGGGACCTGTTCCGCTACCCCGGCATCCGCTCGGACAGCGACATGCACACGCTCGGCTTCGATTTCGAGCCGTGGCGGCACGAGAAGTCGATCGCCGATGCGCCCGCGATCCTCGAATATCTCGACCGGATTGCCGACGAGCGCGGCATCCGCCAGCACATGCGCTTGGGCCACAAGGTGATTGCCGCCGATTTCCGCCACGAGGACGCGCGCTGGCACGTCGAGGTCGAGAAGGCCGATGGCTCGCGCAGCCATCTCACCGCCAACTTCGTCTATCTGGGCGCGGGCTATTACGACTACGACGAGCCCTATGATCCCGGCTTCGACTTCGGCGAGTTCGAAGGGCAGGTCCTCCATCCGCAGTTCTGGCCCGAGGATCTCGAATACGCGGACAAGAACGTCGTGGTGATCGGCTCGGGCGCGACGGCGGTGACTATCGTCCCCGCGATGGCGCGCGAGGCGGCGCATGTGACGATGCTCCAGCGCACCCCGACATGGATGTTCAGCCGCCCCGCCAAGGACGCCTTCGCCAATTTCATGCGCAGGATCCTGCCCGACAAGCTCGCCTACCGGGTGACCCGCTTCAAGAACATCAAGATGCAGGATTTCAGCTTTAAACTGGCGCGCGACAAGCCCCAGAAGGTGAAGGACGCGCTCTACAAGAACCTCGAGAAGGCCTTGGGGCCGGACTACGACAAGGCCAGCTTTACCCCGCCCTACAACCCGTGGGATCAGCGCCTGTGCCTGGTACCCGACGAGGACCTGTTCACCGCCATGAAGGCGGGTAAGGCGAACGTCGTGACGGGCCACATCGCAAAGTTCGAGAAGGGCGGCGTGCGCCTCACCGACGGCGAATTCATTCCCGCTGACATCGTGGTGACGGCGACCGGCCTGAAGCTCGCGGTGGCGGGCAAGATCGACGTGCGCGTCGACGGCGAACCGGTCGCCTTCAACGAGCGGTTCTACTACAAGGGCTGCATGTTCTCGAACCTGCCCAACCTTGCGGTGGTGTTCGGATATCTCAACGCCAGCTGGACGCTGCGGGCAGACATCAACTCGGACTATGTGTGCCGCGTGCTCGAACACATGCGCAAGAGCGGCGCGACCATCGCCACCCCGGTGCTGACGAAAGACGCCGAGGGGCAGATCGTCGAGGACGACGTGTTCGACTTCTCGAGCGGCTACATCCAGCGCGGCAAGCACATCATGCCGCGCAACTCGGTCGCCTATCCGTGGCGCCTCAACCAGGAATACGTGCTTGACCGTAAGCGCATGAAGGACGACCCGCTGACCGACGGCTTCCTCGCATTCACGCGGGCAGAATCGAACGCCCAACGCGGCGAGGAGCAGTTGGAGGCGGCGGAATAAGGACGAAGGGCGGGCGACTATCCGCTTCCGATTGCGCCCGCCTTCCCCTAACCTTCCCGCATGACCTCTCCCGACAAGATCTGGACCGCCGGACTCATCATCATCGGCGACGAAATCCTCTCCGGCCGCACCCACGACAAAAACATCGCGCAGGTGGCAAGCTGGCTACAGGTGCAGGGCATCCGCCTCGCAGAAGTCCGTGTGGTGCCAGATATCGAGGCACGCATCGTCGGTGCGGTGAATGCGCTGCGCGTAGAGCATGATTATCTTTTCACCACCGGGGGGATCGGGCCCACGCATGACGACATCACGGTCGATGCAGTGGCAGCGGCGCTGGGCGTTCCGGTGGTCATCCACCCCGAGGCGCGCGAGCTGCTCGAACGCTACTACGAAACACGCGGCGGTCTCAACGAGGGGCGCCTCAGGATGGCGCGCGTGCCAGAAGGCGCAGAGCTGATCCCCAACCGCATGTCAGGCGCACCCGGCATCCGGCTTGGCAACCTGTTCCTGATGGCAGGTGTGCCGCACATCACGGCAGGGATGCTCGATGCACTCACCGGCCAGCTTGAAGGCGGCGCACCGCTGCTCTCCGAAACGATCGGCTGCTGGGTCGCCGAAAGCGAGGTCGCCGAATTGCTCCGCCGGACCGAAGCCGCGCACGAGACCTGCCAGATCGGCTCTTACCCCTTCTTCCGCGAAGGCCGGGTCGGCGCCAATTTCGTGGTCCGTTCGGTGAGCGCCGAGGACCTCGCGATCTGCTGCGATGCGCTAGCGGGCGCGCTCGCCGCGCACGGCCTCGGGGTCACGCCGGGCGGTATCTGACACTGCGAGAAGACATCATCACCTCGCCTTAACCCTCCGGCTTCATAGCTGGGGGTCATGACGATGCGGGTCTTCATCACGATCGACACCGAATATTCCTCGGGTCTCTACACCGGGCCGGGGCCGGGCGACCGGGCCGAGACCAAAAACCCCACCCATGACAGAAACACACCCCCGGGGCGCGCTGGCCTCACCCACAAACACCAAAAACTCAAGCCCAACCG
>JBBRUU010000160.1:0-5504 GCA_038247515.1 Sphingomonadales bacterium | reverse complement strand
TTCTTCAGCCGCAAGGAAGACAAGATCGCCGCTGCCGTCGCTGAAATCGACGCGGCCGGGCCGGGCAAGGTGTTTGCCGAGGTGTTCGACATGGCAACTGGCACCGAGGCCTATCAGGCGTGGCTTGAAAAGGCCGTGGCTGAGCTCGGCGGCTGCGATATTTTCGTCCACACCGCCAGCGCATCGGGCACCGGCGGCGCAGGGGACTGGCAGGCGTGCCTTGATATGGACATCAAGGGCGCGGCCTATGCGGTCGAGACGCTAACGCCTTACCTCGAAGCCTCGGGTACCGGATCGATCGTCATGATGTCCTCGACCGCCGCGCTCGAAACCTTCATCGCGCCCAACCCGTTCAATGCGCTAAAGGCCGCGCTGATCACCTATGCCTCGCAGCTTTCGCAGGCCTATGCCTCCAAGGGCATCCGCGTTAACACCGTGTCGCCGGGCGCGGTCTACTACAAGGGCGGCAACTGGGAGATCATCGAGGAGCACATGAAGCCGCTCTACGACGGTACCCTTGCCAAGATGCCGATGGGCCGCTTTGGCGAGCCGGTGGAAGTGGCGAAAGCGATCGTGTTCGTCGCGAGTCCTGCCGTGCCCTACATGACCGGCGCGAACATCGTCGTCGACGGCGGGTTTACCCAGCGCGTCCAGTTCTAAATCCAGCTACCCTACGAAGGTGACACACATGGCCCAGATCGCCAAAGAGATTGAGCGCGACAAGCTGCTCGACATCTACACCCGCACGATGAAGGTGAACCGCACCGACGAGAAGTTCCGCGCGCTGCTGATGGGCGGCAAGGTTGCGGTGATGTATTACTCCGTGCGCGGGCAGGAGCTGGTCTCGGCGGCGGCGATGGCGGCGCTCGAGAAGGAAGACTACGTCGTGTGCACCTATCGCGGGCAGGGCGAGCAGACCGCCAAGGGCATCCCGATGGAAAAGTGGTGGGGCGAATGCCTCGGCAAGGCGACCGGCACCTGCAAGGGCAAGGGCGGCACCATGCATATCACCGATCCCGAAACCGGCATCATGGTGACCACCGGCGTCGTCGGCTCGGGGCTCCCGATCGCCAACGGCCTGGCGATGGCAAGCCAGAACAATGGCGACGGGCGAGTGACGCTGGTGAGCTTTGGTGACGGCGCGGCCAATATCGGCGGCTTCCACGAAGCGATGAACATGGCCCAGCTCTACAAGCTGCCGGTGATCTTCCTGTGCCAGAACAACCGCTACGGCGAGCACACGTCTTACGCCGACCATACCGACAGCCCCAATATCGCCAGCCGCGCCGAGGGTTACGGGATGAAGGGCGTGACAGTTGACGGCAATGACGTTCACCAGATCTATCCCGCAATGGTTGAAGCCGTCGCACGGGCGCGAGCGGGTGAAGGCCCGACGCTGGTCGAGGCCATGTGCTACCGCATGATGGGCCACTTCTTCGGCGCCGACTTCAGCTACATGCCGCCCGAACATATCGCCGAAATGAAGGCCGAAGACCCGCTGCCCAAGCTGCGGCAGGTGATGCTCGACTACCAGTTCACCGAAGAGGAGCTGGACGCCATAGTCGCCGATATCAACGCGCAGATCGACGCGGCGGTCGAACACGCGCTGGCTGCGCCGCTGCCCGATACCGATGAAATCTACAAAGACGTGCTGGAGGAGACCGCCTGATGGCCCAGATCACCATGACCCAGGCGCTGAACCTCGCAATCGACGAGGCAATGGCTGATGATCCGGGCGTCTTCTGCCTCGGCGAGGACGTTTCCTCCAAGCAGGGCGGCGGGGTGTTCAAGGTCACCTCGGGCCTCACCGAGAAATATGGCGAGAACCGCATCCGCGCGACGCCGATCTCGGAAACCGCGATCATCGGCGCTGCCGTCGGTGCCGCACTGGCGGGCCAGCGGCCGATTGCCGAGATCATGCTGATGAACTTTGTCGGTGTGTGCATGGACCAGATCGTCAACCACGCCGCCAAGCTGCGCTTCATGTCGGGCGGGCAGACGCCGTGCCCGATAGTGATCCGCACCACCACCGGCGTCGGCGTCGGGTTCGGCGGGCAGCATTCCGACATGCTCGAGGCGTGGTTCGCGCACGTCGCGGGCATTCATGTCGTCACACCGAGCAACGCCGCCGACGCGCGCGGGCTGATGCGGGCGAGCATCGACGCCAATGACCCGGTGATCTTCATCGAGAACATCCTGTGCTACGGTCTCAAGTCGGAAGATCCCGGACCGGGCTACCGTGTGCCGCTCGGCAAGGCAGCCATCGCCCGTGAGGGCACCGATATCAGCCTCATCACCTATGGCCGCACCGTGTTGGACGCGCTGGCGGTGGCCGATGATCTCGCCAAGGAAGGCATCAGCGTCGAGGTGATCGACTTGCGCACGATCGCCCCTTACGACGAGGCGACCGTGCTGGCATCCGTCCGCAAGACCGGCCGCGCGATCACGCTGCATGAAGCGGTGCGTCCGTTCGGCACCGGCGCGGAACTCGCCGCCAATATCCAGGAAAAGTGCTGGGACGACCTCAAGGGCCCGGTGCGGCGGATCGGCGGGACGTTCTCCGCGGTGCCGTTTGCCAGCCACCTCGAACAGGCGTGGATCCCGCAGAAGTCGGATATCGTCGCACAGATCAAGGCATCGGTAGGTAAACCCTAGAATGGCATCCGAAATCCGCATCCCCAAGCTCGGCATGAGCGCTGTCGAAATGACCCTCGTCGAATGGATGTTCGGCGCGGGCGAACAGGTGGAGAAGGGCGACGTCATCTACACCGTCGAGACCGACAAGAGCACCACCGAGATCGAGGCGCAGGCCAGCGGGATCATCCATCCCACTGGCGAGGAAGGCGCGGTCTTCAAGGTCGGCGACCTGATCGGGACCATCGAGGAGTAATGCCCTCAAGTAGCACAGCGGTAGGGCAACGATGACGCCCTCAAGTAGCACAGCGGTAGGGCAACAAGGACTCACTCCGCGCGAGCTGCTGGCGATGGTCTATGCCGCCGCTGGCACCTGCGATTGGGATGCGGCCGCGGCGTTGATCCACCCCGACTTCGTGCTTTACGAAGCCAATTGCCTGCCCTTTGCGGGCGAGTGGCGGGGCAAGGACGCCCTGCAACGCTGCGCTGCAGCGATGTATGGCACTTGGGCCGAGGCCAAGGTCGAGATCCTCGACATCACCGGCGGCGAGACCCACGCGGTGGTCGTCATCCGGCTGACTATGCACCCCAAGGATGGTTCTGCGCCCTTCGTCCAGACCGTCTGCGAAGCGGGGAACTTTAAGGACGGGCTGCTCAAGGAATTGCGCATCCACTACTTCGACGCCGCCGAGGTTGCTGCACGGGCGTAAAGACAGCGCCGCGCTGGCCCGTTAAAGACAGGCGCATGGCCCGGCTGCTGCTCTTCAACAAACCCTTCGGCGTGCTCTCGCAATTCACCGACAAGAATTCGCCCACGCAGCGCGCGACGCTCTCGGAGTTCATCGACGTGAAGGCTGTCTACCCAGCCGGGCGGCTCGACCGGGACAGCGAGGGGCTGCTCCTGCTGTGCGATGACGGGCGGCTGCAAGCGCGGATTGCCGAGCCCAGGTTCAAGATGCCCAAGACCTATCTGGTGCAGGTCGAGGGCGACCCTACGGACGAGGATCTGGAGCCTTTGCGCCAAGGTGTCCTGCTGAAGGACGGCATGACCTTGCCCGCCGAGGTCGCGCGCATTGACGCGCCGGAGCTTTGGCTCCGCGATCCGCCGATCCGCGTGCGCCAGTCCATCCCCGACAGCTGGCTGAGCATCACCATCCGCGAAGGACGCAACCGGCAAGTGCGCAGGATGACGGCGGCGGTCGGCCTGCCCACCTTGCGGCTGGTGCGCTGGTCGATCGGCGATTGGACGGCCGAAGGCATCGCGCCGGGCGAATACCGCGAGGTTTCCGCCTAGTCAGTCCTCGACATCGACGTCGAAGGCGAGGCTTCCGGCGTTGTACAGCGCGGCGATCAACTCCAGCGTATCGGGCGCACAATCGGGGGCGAGGACAAGCTGCGTCTCTGCGCAAATCGCTATTGCGAAGTCGGACGCATCGCCTGAGCAGGCATAGGCGGCCCCGTCAGCAAACAGCATCACGCCGGCCTCCGCCTCGCGGACAAAGGCGAAGCGGCTCGCGGGATTGCGGACGATCGGCGTGCCATGCGCCAATTGCTCGGCGACATCTGCGGCGTCGGCGATATCCTCGGGCCGCCAGTCGATCTCGGGATTCTTGGGTGCGGTGTTGTATTGCCCAAACCAGCGCGCAAACCGGCTCGGATCGTTCAGCGTCTCGGCGATCATGCCTTGCAGGCGGGCGATGGCGTCCGCGTCGATCTCGCCGGGGTTCGTCTGCTGCTCCAGATGCGGGTCGCCGTAGCGGTCGCTGTCGGACAGATCGAGCACCATGTCGCCCGCCCAAGCCTCGATCAGTTCGCCGCGCGAAGGGGCGCGAAAGCCGATCGAATAGGTCATGCAATCATCCCCGACCGCCGTGCCGCGGTGCGCGACGCGCGGCGGCACATAGAGAATGTCGCCGGGCTCGAGGATCCACTCCTCGGCCGGGCGGAAGTCTGCCAGCAGGCGTAGCGCGTCATGCGGGAGCAGGGGCGTGTCGTCATCGCACACCCCGCCAAGTTCCCAGCGCCTCCGGCCCAGCCCCTGCACCAGAAACACGTCGTAATGATCGAAATGCGCGCCGACCCCGCCGCCGTCGACCGCATAGCTGACCATCACGTCATCGATCCGCCAGTTGGGCACGAAGCGGAACGGATCGAGCAAGGCGGCGACATCTGCGAAGTGGTGGTCTACCGATTGCACCAGCAGCGTCCATGGGTCGCGGCCCGCCTTGGCGAAGCGGCTTTCCGGAACGGGGCCATGCTCCAGTTCCCAATCCTGATCGCGCACGGTGATGAGGCGTGATTCGACCAGCGGCTCGCAGGCGAGGCCCGCCAGTTCGTCGGGCTCGACCGGGTTGGACCAGTTCTCCCACGGAGACCGGATCAGCAGCGGCTTTTGCTGCCAGTGATCGCGCAGGAACGCCGCGACATCGAAGTCCCGGAATTTCATGCTGCGCGTGTCACTTGCGTTTTTTGCGCGCAGCATAGCGTGCGTCGCGGGCCGCCTTCAGCTCTTCCTCGGTCTTCTGGGGCGGCGGCGCGTTTGCTTCTTCCAGCCTGGCTGCTTCCGCCTTGGCCGCTTCGCGCTTTTCGTCTTCAAGGCGCTGCTTTTCCTCGCGCGCTTCCCGGGCCTTGGCGGCCTTGGCCTCGGCGAGCGCATCGCGCTCCACGCGCCGGGCAGCGCGTTCCGCCAGCTCGGCCTCGCCCAGCTGGGGCGCTGCCTTCAGCTTGGCCAGAGCCTTCTCCTTGGCCATTGCCGATGCTGCGGCCCTGTCCTGAAAGCTCGGTGCCTTGTAGCCCTTCATGTGAATCTGCTCCTGCCGGGGTGCTGTTTGCAGCGCGGCTCAAATGGGTGACTTTGGGAACCCCCGCCC
>JBBRUU010000159.1:0-5565 GCA_038247515.1 Sphingomonadales bacterium | reverse complement strand
CTCGACACCGCGCTGATGAACTCGGTCTCGCCGCCGGGCCGCGACGCGCTGCAATCAGCGTTGGCGTTTGAAGGCATCGCGCCGCCGCGCACGCTCGGCGAATATTGCGTGATCCTGACGCGCGCGACCAACCTGCCGATGCTGCTGCGCTACGAGGATCGTAACTCGATGGCCCACGGCATCGAGGCGCGCGTGCCCTTCCTCGATCACCGGCTGATCGAGTTCTGCCTGGAACTCGGGGACCAGCACAAAATCAATGGCGGGGACACCAAACGTGTCCTGCGCCGTGCGATGAGCGGCTTCCTGCCCGCGAGCGTGCTGAACCGCCGCGACAAGGTCGGCTTCGCCACGCCCGAGGAGGCATGGTTCCGCGGACCACTTCGCCCGCAAATCGAAGCCGGCGTCGAGGCCACGATGAAGCGTTATCCCGAACTCTTCAACGCGCCCGCCGTTCGTCAGCATACGTCCGATATGCTGTCCGGCGCGCGGCCGTTCGATTTCTCGGTCTGGCGCATTCACGTCTTCGGTCTCTGGGGCGAAATGTTCGGGATGAGCTACTGAGACTAAGGCCAGCTGAGTGGCTGCCAGCGCGCCGGATCCTGCGCCATGTGCGCCGAAATCCCGGCCCGCTCCACTTCGCTCAGCACTGCGCTGCGCAGCATCCGGAACGTCGGCAGAGCCTCCGGCTGCATCCCTTTCATCGGGCCGAAAGACGCCGCAAAACGCTGCATCACGGCGTCGGGCGCGGCAATGAAATCCTCGTACCAGACTTCTGCAAACCGGCCGGGCGCAAGCCCTGCCGCAGCCTCCGAAATTGCCCGAGAGAACTCGTACTGGTTCTCCAAGACCTGTCCTTCGGGTCGCAGCCGGCGCAGCAAGTCGACGTTAGATGGTGTAGCCGAGTTCCAGGTCAGCGCATCGCCCTGAACGGCGTGCCTTGCAGCAAGGTCGGATTCGGCTGCGGCACGCACGTCGCGGCGCAGCCAGATGAACCCTGCCTCCGGAAACCGGCGGGCAAGGTCTGCGAGGCGAAAACAGTTCCAGGCATTCTTGGTCAGCAGCGGTTTGCCGGTCGCCGCTTCCACAGCCGCGAGGGTCGCGCGCATGTGCCCCGCCTGCCTCTCAAACACACCGGGGCTGGAGGTCTCGGAGGGATGGCCGCCGCCGCACCAGCGCGTGAAGATGGATGACCCTTCGGAAAGACCATGTGTGCCCTCAGTCTTGCCATACCGGCTGCCATAATCGTCGCGGGCATTCCCGGAGAGACGCGCCTCGTGGCTGGCGAGGATGCCCACTACCGGATGCTGCGGGGTGTCGGCGTTAGCATGGTTGGTAGGGGCCGGGAGCCCGAACGAACCGGCCAGCGCCTGATAAAGCACCGTGCTGCCGGTACGCGGCGCCGCGAGCACGAACACTGCCGACGGTGCTGCCCGACCTGGAAACTCCCTGAAGATTTCCTGTTCGCGCTCGGCCAGAACCACGTGCTTACCCCGACAACCGGATTGCAGCCCCAGAGACTTCTGCGGACCTCGCGTCTCTTTAAGCGGGAATGGCGCACTTGACGACACCCGGCAGCTGTCCTTTACACCGCGTTATCCAGAAGCCGGGCGTATCCTGATGACCACCACTCCTGCTTTCCCCCGTATCGCGCAGATTGGTGCCGGTCACTGGGGCAAGAATCTTGCGCGAAATTTTGCCGAACTCGGCGCCCTCGCTGCCGTTTGCGACCCGCACCCGGAAACTGCAAAGCGCGAAGCCGAGAAGAACGGCGTGCCGGTGCGCACCGTGGACGAAGTGCTGCAGGACCCGTCGATTGCAGGCGTGTCGATTGCGGCGCCGGCCGAGCTCCACGCCGAACTAGCGCTGAAAGCTTTTGCCGCCGGCAAGCACGTTTTCGTGGAAAAGCCGCTCGCCCTGACGCTGGAAGACAGTCGCGCGATGTGCGACGCCGCTGACCGCGCCGGAAAGGCCCTGATGGTCGGTCACCTCCTGCAATACCACCCGGCCTTCATCCGCCTCCTCTGCCTTGTCCGCGAAGGCGTCATCGGCGGCGTGCGCTATGCCTATTCCAACCGGCTCAGCCTCGGCAAACTCCGGATCGAGGAAAATGCTTTGTGGAGCTTTGCGCCGCACGATCTGTCGATGCTGCTTGCGATCATGGATGAACGCCCGGTCTCGGTCACCGGCGGAGGCAGCAGCTGGGTGACGCCCGGCCTCGAGGACGAGTACCGCCTCGACATGACCTTCTCCGGCGGGCGCCGCGCGCATGTCTTCGCGGCCTGGCTGCACCCGTTCAAGGAACACCTCCTTGTTGTGGTGGGCGAAACCGGCATGCTGGTCTTCGAGGACTCGGCCGCCAAGGCCGAAGATAAGCTAAAGCTCTACCGCCACCGTGTCGAATGGAAGGGCAAGGTGCCGGAAGCGGTGAAAGCCGAGCCCGAAACGGTGGCCTTCCCGTCGGACGAACCTTTAAAGCAGGAATGCCGGCATTTCCTCGACTGCTGCGCCGGCAAGCTGACACCCCGCACGGATGGCCACGAGGCCATGCGGGTCGTCGAAACCCTGCTACGCGCCGAACGCAGACTCGATCCCGTTGGCGGCTGACGCCGCCGCAATCCTGCCCAACTTCCTCGCCAGAGCGTCCCCATGCTGACCACTCCGAAAACTCCCGAATCCATGGCGGCCGATTACGTCCGCCGCGCCCATGCCCGCGACCTGACGATCGGCATCATGGGCCTTGGCTATGTCGGCCTTCCGCTTGCGGAAGCCTTCCTGGCCGCCGGTTTCCGCGTCCTCGGTTTCGACATCGACCAGGGCAAGGTGGGCCTCCTCAATTCGGGCAAGACCTATATCCAGCACATCCCGGATGACCGGATCGCGGCGATGAATGCCACCGGGCGGCTGGAAGTGACCAGCGACGAGAGCCGACTTTCGGCTGGCGACGCGCTGCTGATGTGCGTGCCGACGCCGCTGAACGCGCACCGCGAGCCGGACATATCCTATGTCAGCGACACCACGGAGATGATCGCCCGCCACCTGCGCCCCGGTCAGCTGATCATCCTTGAGTCGACCACCTATCCCGGCACGAGCGACGAGGTCGTGAAGGTCATCCTCGAGAAGACCGGCCTGCGCGCCAGTGTGGACTTTGCCATCGCCTATTCGCCGGAACGCGAAGACCCCGGCAACATTGATTTCTCGACCTCCTCAATCCCGAAAGTCGTTGGTGCCAACACCACGGCCGAGCGCGACATGGCCGTTTCCGTGTACGAAGCCATCACCAAGGTCGTGCCGGTTTCTGACATGAAAACCGCCGAAGCTGTGAAGTTGACCGAGAACATCTTCCGCCTGATCAACATCGCGCTCGTGAACGAGCTCAAGACTGTCTACCAAGGGATGGGGATCGACGTCTGGGAAGTGATCGACGCGGCAAAGACCAAGCCCTTCGGCTTCATGGCCTTCTATCCCGGCCCCGGCCTCGGCGGCCACTGCATCCCGATCGACCCGTTCTACCTGACCTGGAAAGCGCGCGCCGTCGGCGAAACCACGCGCTTCATTGAACTGGCCGGTGATGTCGTCACCCAATTGCCGAAGCAGGTGATCGAACACCTGTCCGAGGCGATGAGCTCGCACCTCCAGAAGTCCATCTCCGGCAGCCGCATCCTGGTCGTCGGCCTCGCCTACAAGAAAAACGTGGACGACATGCGCGAGAGCCCCTCGCTGCACCTGATCCACATGCTGCGTGAGCGCAAAGCCACCGTCGACTATCACGATCCGCACATCGCCAAAGTGCCGGTGACGCGTGACCACCCGGAGTTTGCGGGTATGGAGTCGGTGGCTCTGACGCCGAAAGCACTGGCCAATTATGATTGCGTGCTGATCTCGACAGATCATGACTCGGTGGATTACGAAGCGCTCGTGCGCAACTCGAAGCTCGTCATCGATACGCGCAACGCGACCCAGAACATCGCGCAGGACCTGAAGGCAAAGGTCGTGAAAGCCTGAGGATGGCGTGAAGCGGCTTTTGCTCCTTACACGGCATTATCCGCCCGCCGTGTCCGGGGGCGTCCGGCGGCCCTATCTCCTCGCGCAGGCACTGCGCCGCCGCGGCATAGAAGTTCGTATCATCGCGCCCTCACTGCCAGAAGGCGAACCCGGACTTGCCGTGCCGCATCCGAACCGTGATCCCTCCGGTGATGAAGGTCCAGCCCGCCCTTCGCTGCGCACCTTAGCCCGCGACCTGATGCTGTGGCCGGATCCGGACATCCGCTGGTGCCAGCGTGCGGCGGGTGCAGGCATAGCGGACGGGTGGAAGCCGGACTGGGTACTCTCCACCAGCCCGCCGGAGTCGATCCATGTCGCCGGTGAACGCCTCGCCCGCGCGCTCGGCGCTCGCTGGGCCGCCGACTTCCGCGACCTCTGGCTGGAAGCCCCGCACCGCGCCGAGCGCCGCCGTCTGCACCGCCAGGTCGGCGAACGCCTTGTTGCGCGCGGTCTGCTTCCGAAAGCGGACCTCGTGCTCGCCGTCGATCCGGTGGTCGCCGCCGAAGCCCGCCGTCTCGGCGCGCGCGACCCGCAGGTGATGGAACATTTCACCTCCGAGGATACGGTTCTGCCGTTTGCCTACGAGGGCAGCGGCCTCAACATCCTGCATGCCGGATCCATCGCGCTTTCCGATCCCGAGGCGCGTATCGAAGACCTGCTCGCCCCCTTCGAGGCAGCCTGCGCCGCGCGCAGCGATCTCGTTCTGAACTTTGCCGGCCGGCTCACCGCCTCCGAGACTACCTGCATTACAACCAGCCCTGCTGCCGCCTCTATCCGCCAGTTCGGGCCGGTGCCGTATGAAACCGCCCGCGCTATGATGGCGGGCGCAGACGCCCTCGCCTTCGTTGCCTCGGCCAAGATGCACGTGCCGCCGAGCAAGATCGCTGACTACCTTGCCTTTGACCGTCCGCTGGTCGCCTGCGGCGCCGGTCCCTGGCGCGCTGATCCGCGGGTGCCGAAAGCCGCCGCTGAGGAGGTGCTGAAAAGCCTCTCGCGGGGGGCTGGCCGCAATACGTCTGCCGAGCCCCGCTACAGCGACGCGGCCGCGCGCCGGTTGATCGAACTGATGTGCAACGTATTGTAATGAGGCGTGAGTTGCTGGCCTCCCGGGGCTGGTCTAGTGACCGCACGCAATCACTCCAAGAGGACTAGCAGTATGGCCATCGCGTTCATCGACCTTCAGGCGCAGCGCAAGCGGATCGAACCGCAGATCAACGCCGCCGTTCAGAAAGTGATCGAAAGCGGCGCCTACATCATGGGCCCCGAAGTAAAACAGTTCGAGGCAGACCTTGCCGCCTTCTCCGGCGCGAAACATGCCCTCGGCTGCGCCAACGGCACCGATGCCATCGCGCTGCCGCTGATGGCCTGGGGCGTCGGCGCGGGCGACGCGGTCTTCTGCCCGAGCTTTACCTTCTGCGCCACCGGTGAAGTTGTGCCCTGGGTCGGCGCCACGCCGGTCTTCGTCGATGTCGAGCCCGACACCTACAACATCAACCCGGACCATCTCGTCGCCCAGATTGAACG
>JBBRUU010000158.1:0-5664 GCA_038247515.1 Sphingomonadales bacterium | reverse complement strand
GTCGAGCGGCCAGCTCGTCGAGTACTGCGTGGTGCCCGACTTGATCGAGACCTTCTACGCGATCACGGTCAAGCGCCACTTCGAGCCGCTGTTGCTCAAGGAACTGCTGCGGCGGAATCAGATCGATGTGCTGGGCGTTGCAACTGCCTAGTTGCCGAAGGGGCCAGTGCATTTCCGCGCCCATCGGAGCGCCCGCGAGGCTATTCGATATTCTGCACCTGCTCGCGCACCTGTTCGATCAGCACCTTCAGCTCCACGCCGGCCTGCGAGGTGCGTGCATCGACCGACTTCGAGCCCAGCGTATTGGCTTCGCGGTTGAACTCCTGCAGCAGGAAATCGAGACGGCGGCCCGCGGGATCGGGGCGGTCGAGGATGCGTCGTGCTTCGTCCAGATGGGCGGTCAGGCGATCGAGTTCCTCGTCGACGTCGATCTTCTGCAAGCCGAGCACCAGCTCCTGCTCCAACCGTCCCGGGTCCAGCGGCAGCTTCAGGTCCGCCAGCCGCGCTTCCAAGCGCGCGCGCAACGCATTGCGGATTTCCGGCAGCCACTGCCTGACCTGCGCGACGATGGTCTGTACGCCGTCCAGTCGTTCACGCAGGAACACACCGAGGCGCGCGCCTTCGCGCTCGCGGCCGGCGATGAAATCGTCCAGCGCATGCTCGAAGCTCTTTACTGCCGCCTCGTGCAGCGCCGCGAGGTCCTGCTCGGGGGCAACGATCATGCCGGGCCATCCGAGCGCCTCGAGGCGCGTGCCGGGCAACAGGTCCGGCGCGTGCACGCCAAGCTCGCGGGCGAGCGCGGCAAGCTGCTTGGCCAGGTCCACGTTCAGCACCAGCCCGCCTGAGGCAGCTTGCGCCCCGCGCAGGCGCAGGTTGATGTCGATCTTGCCGCGCGAGATGCGCGCCGCGGCGCGCTCGCGAAGGCGCGGCTCGATCGCGCGGCACTCATCGGGAAGGCGCAGTGACAGTTCCAGATAGCGGTGGTTGACCGAGCGCAGCTCCCACGCCAGCTGGCCCCAGGCGGTGTTGTCTTCGCGCGCGGCGAAGGCCGTCATGCTGCGGATCATGCGAAACACTCCAAGGGCGGCGGGCCGTCGATGGTAAACTCGCGCGCCCCGCAACAGTAGTTCCCCGCCCGATGAACGCTCCCCAACGCCCCAGCGGCCGCGCGCCCCACGCGCTGCGCCCGGTGACGATCACCCGCGGCTTCACGCGGCACGCCGAGGGTTCGGTGCTGATCGGCTTCGGCGATACGCGCGTGCTGTGCACGGCCAGCGTCGAGGATCGCGTGCCCGGATTCCTGCGCGGCAAGGGCGAGGGCTGGGTCACGGCCGAATACGGCATGCTGCCGCGCGCGACCAATACGCGCAATGCGCGCGAAGCGGCCACCGGCAAACAAGGCGGCCGCACCCAGGAGATCCAGCGCCTGATCGGTCGCGCACTGCGCGCGGTGGTCGACCGCGCGGCCCTCGGCGAGCGCACCATCACCCTCGATTGCGATGTTCTGCAGGCCGATGGTGGCACCCGCACTGCGGCAATCACCGGAGCCTATGTGGCGCTGGTCGACGCGGTGAACCTGCTGCGCAAGCGCGGCAGCCTCACGCGCGATCCGATCCATGGTGCGGTCGCTGCGGTTTCGGTCGGCATCTGGCGCGGCGTCCCGGTGCTCGATCTGGACTATGCCGAGGACTCGGCGTGCGATACCGACATGAACGTGGTGATGAACGACGGCCTGGGCTTCATCGAGCTGCAGGGCACCGCCGAAGGCCACGCGCTGCGCCGCGAAGAACTCGACAGCCTGCTCGATCTCGCCCGCCAGGGCATCGGCGAGCTGATCGCCTGCCAGCGGGCCGCGCTGGCGAGCACCTAGTGTCGCGCCCAGTGCGTCGCCTGGTCATCGCCAGCGGCAATCGCGGCAAGCTCGCGGAGTTCCGCCAGCTGCTCGACGATCCCGCACTCGAATGGGTGGGGCAGAACGAGCTCGGCATCGTCGATCCCGATGAGACCGGCAGCACCTTCGTCGAGAACGCGATCATCAAGGCACGCAATGCGGCCCGCATCAGCGGTCTGCCGGCACTGGCCGACGACTCCGGATTGATCGTCGATGCGCTGGGCGGCGCGCCCGGGCTGCACAGCGCGAACTACGGCGGCGTGCACGGCGATGCACAGCGCAACATCGCGCGCCTGCTCGGTGAACTCGAAGGCGTGGCCGACGAACAACGCAGCGCCCGCTTCCACAGCGTCATCGTCCTGCTGCACCACGCCGACGACCCCGCCCCGCTGATCGCCGAGGGCACCTGGGAGGGTCGCATACTGGACGCACCGCGCGGCGTCGGCGGCTTCGGCTACGACCCGGTGTTCTTCAGCCCGGAGCACGACTGTTCCGCGGCGGAGCTGGACGCCGCGGTGAAGAACCGGGTGAGCCATCGCGGGCGGGCGATGGGGGTGCTGCGCGGATTGTGGGGCGCTTGAGGCGTACGGGGGCCTGCGGTTACCTACGCTCCGCTTGACTGCCCTCAGCCGGTCGTGCCGTGGCCGTCCACTGCGGTCGTGCGCTGACCAGCGGGGGTGTAGGGGCCTCTATTCCGCGGCTGCCCAGGTTCTGGGATCACAGTCCGCCCTCCACGATCTGACTGCGCGGCAGCCCGAACACGCTCAACACCGGACCCGGATCCGCCCACTTCGCCGGAGAGTCCTGGTTCGAGATCGCGCGCGCGCGCCGCTACTCGTGAACCTCAGGGGAAAACTTCTTCGAATTGTTTATGGCTCCATCGTCTCAAGGTTGGGAGCCTCCACGAATACCGGGGCGGTTCATCATGTCCACTCCCCGAGTGATGCCCTAATCCTTTCTCGCAGGAAATCCGCGAAGTTTCTGTAGCGCACGCAACCAGCCCATGGCTCAAGCTCCCATATCTCGAATGCATCTGGCCCGAATGACTTAAACGGGCAGAGGAGAACGCCACCCGAGTTAACAACGTCGCTGATTAGCACCGCGTCTGTCAGCAACCTGACATCTGGAAGGTTCTCTTGGAAACACACAAGATCGCCTGGTATCTGGGACAGTGGCGTAAATACTTCCTGCGAACCCTGATCATTCCACAGGGCGAACGCATGCGCATCAGCGCAAGAAAAAGGCTTGATTGCTTCGACTCGCAACAACTCCGCGACGTGTCCGTCGATCATTGGGATTACCATTCCATTGGAAAACTGAAGAAACGACTTGTAGTCGGCAGGCAAATCGATTCCCAGCCGTTCCTCGGCTGCTGCAATTGTCTCAGACGTCGCCGGACTCCGAAGGATTGAGCCCTGCGATACTGCGAGACGAACGGCTGGGTCGGCTGAACTTTGCTCTTGCTGCTGAAATGCAATCGTTAGACGTTGAGATGCGAACAGCAACAAATTGTGCAGTTCTATTCTGTCATCCATCATGGGAACGTCCGCAGTGCTCCATCGCGACAGGCATAGCCGGTGGGCTCGCCGTCAGCCGCTGCGATGACGCCGAACAAGCTTTGCTTCGGTGATCCTGCAGTCACGCCACAGGTATTGAAGAATCTGACAAGGCGATTTCCAGCGCGTGCGTTTTGCGTCTCGTTAAGCGGCCGCAATGAGACTCTTGCCGGGTAGTTTTCTCTACCACCTTCCTTGGTTATTGCGAACGGATACTCGTCACATTGCTTCCCTGAGCCAAGCTAGGTCTTACCTCCGCACTCGTCTGTTGCCATTGTCCATTTGCTCGGTTGGCGCCCGGTAATCTTCGTGAGCAGCGGCGCAATACCCTTCTCTACCTGCGCAGCATCGATATGGTCGGTAACTTGATTGACGTCGCTGCCGTAGAAAATGACGGGAAGGCCCCGAACGCCTCGCCGCGCGTTTACGCCCGCGTTTGCTCTCAATTGCACCTTCGCAACCTCCAGTTCGAGTGATGTGATGAACTCACTCTGCGCCTCAAGCATCGAAGCGGTAGCGACGACGGTGAGAATTGCCGCAATCTGACTCGCAGCCTGTTGCTCGCCGATCGAGAAGTAGCCGGACGGATCGAAGTTGTTGACCGCATCGCTGTGCGCGTAAAGGTACTTATGCAGCGACACTGGATCGCTGCCGAACCCTGGGAACGGATCCAGACTCGCAAACCGCCCCCGCGCCGGGTCCATGTATCTCGCCCGCAGGTAGTACCACCCCAGATTCGGATCGAACTGCTCCCCGCGATACAGGTGCTCGACGTCGGTCGTGCCCTCGCGTCCGATCTCGTTGCCGAAGGCGTCGTAGTCGATCCGGTCGGTGATCGTGCCGGCGGCATCGGTCAGCAGCCGTGTGCTGCCGAAGCCGTCGGCGTGGATGAAGCGCTCGCTCGCGCCGGGGCAGTCGTGGATGCCGGAGCCTGGCGTGGGCGCGCAAGTGGTCTGCCCGACAATGCCCTCCCCGAAGGTAAACACCGCGGCGAGCTTCGGGTTCGGTGCGCCGGAGCCGGTCTCGCCCTCGAAACGCTCGATCACGTTGGCGTAGGCGAAGCTCGGGTCGACGAGATAGTCGGTGCGGCGCGGGGTGCCGGTGGCCGGGAAGTAGGTCTGGCCGATGCGCAGCCCGTCGGCGTCGTAGCGGTAAGTGGTGCGGTTGCCGCCTTCGCGCTGCTCGATGAGGCGGTTGGCGTCGTCCCAGGTGTATTCGGTCACGCCGCCGGGGGCCGTCCGGCGCAGCGTGTTGCCGCTGGCGTCGTAGGTGGTGGTGGTGAGTTGGGGCGGGCCGCCGTTTTCGCTGACCGATTCCTGCGTCAGGCGGTCGTTGGCGTCATACGTTGACGTGGTGACCGTGGTGCCCGCAGTCGCGCCGGTGCCGAGCGTGACCTGCTGGGTCAGGCGGTTGCCGACCCGGTCGTAGGTCCAGGTGCTGGCCCGATCGCGGGTGTCATCGCGGTGGTCGATCGCCTCGCCGGTCAGGCGCTTGAGCGCATCGTAGGCGTAGGCGATGCTGCGCGTGGGCCCAATGGCATCCGACTCCGCGACCGCCGTGCGCAGGCCCGTCGCATCCACCGTGTAGCTGGCCGAGAACAGCAGCGCGGCCGCTGCCGTGCGCTGCACCAGCCCGACCAGCCGGTTGCGCCGGTCATAGCTGTAGGCGGTGGTAGTGCCATCTGCGGCGGTCATCGCGGTGCGCAGTCCGACCTCGTTGTAGCGATAGCGCGTGATGCGCGGCGTGCCACCGGTCACCGTGGCGGTGACGCTGATCAACCGGTCCCGATCATCATACCCATAGACCAGGCTCTGGCTGGCTGTCACCCGGCTGAGCAGGTTGCCCCTGGCGTCGTAGGTGTACTCGATCGCCCGGCCGGCGGCGTCGGTGCGCCGCAGCAGTCGATCGCGGGCGTCGTGGACCTGGGTCACCGTGCCGTGGCCGTCCACCGCGGTCGCGCGTTGGCCGATGGCGGTGTAGGTGAAGGACACATCCGGATCGTTCGGGTAGTCGATCACCGTCGTGCGCCCGGCATCATCGTGCGTCCAACGCGTGGTCCGGCTGTTGAAGTCGCTCACCGAGTCCGGCTCGCCGGCAGCCGTCCAGGTCCGGGTCTCCACCTGCCCCAACGGCAGGGTCCGCGACGCTTCCCGACCCATCCCGTCGAAGGTGAAACGCGTGCTGCGGCCTGCGGCGTCAGTTTGCGTGGTGCGGTTG
>JBBRUU010000157.1:0-5698 GCA_038247515.1 Sphingomonadales bacterium | reverse complement strand
GGCATGAATGGCGGTCGGCGGCTGGAGCTGCATGCCGGGGCTGGCCGCCAAAGGGTTATGGGCGTGCCGACGCAGCTTGAGCGCGTGGCCGAGAACCTCATCGACAACGCCGTCTCCTTCTCGCCGACCGAAGGCGTGGTCTGCGTCACCCTGCGCCGGGCGGGCGGGAAGATCGTCACCGAGGTATGCGACGAAGGCCCCGGTATCGAACCTGCACGCCGCGAAGACGTGTTCCGCCGCTTCCATTCCGACCGGCCCGAGGGTGAGAGCTTCGGCAACCACTCAGGGCTCGGGCTCGCCATCGGCCGCGCAATCGCCGAAGCGCATGACGGCACGCTGAGCGCCGACGAGCGCCCGGATCGTGCCGCTGGCGCTTGCCTGCGGCTTTCGCTTCCTGCCGCTCCATGAGCAAGGTCGCTCATGTCGTGATGCAGGCGAGCGCCGTCGCCATCGATGGCCGCGCACTGCTGATCGAAGGGCCTCCGGGGTGCGGTAAGTCGAGCCTTGCGCTGGCTTTGATAGACCGCGGCGCTGGCCTGATCGGCGACGACGCGGTGACGCTCCGGCCTGCTGGAAACCGCCTGATCGCCTCGCCCCCGCCGAATATTGCGGGGCTTATCGAAGTGCGCGGCGTCGGCCTCACCAGCCTGCCCCTCGCCCCGTCCGCGCCGGTGGCGCTGATCCTCATCCTCGGCGGCTCTGTGCCCGAGCGGCTGCCTGATTCGCGGCTGCCTGATCCGCCGCTCCCCGTCCGCGTCATCGCCGGTGTCGCGGTGCCGATGCTCGCCTTTAACCCCGGCTCCATCGCCCCCGGCCCACGCGCCGAGTGGGCGCTGCGCCTCCACGGGCTCGTATTCGAACCGGCTTCCCTTCATCCCGGCAAAGCTTCACAATAGGTCACATGAGCGCGCCCGACCCCGACCCGACACAGCGCCAACAGCTCCTGCTCGTCACCGGGCTCGCCGGGGCGGGCAAGTCGACGACGCTCGACGTGCTCGAGGATCTTGGCTGGGAGACGATCGACAATTTCCCGGTGCGCATGCTCGAACGCCTCGTCGCCGCGCCCGACGAGGCGCGGGGGCCGCTGGCGATTGGCTTCGATTCGCGCACCCGCGGTTTCGTCCCCACCGACATCATCGCGCTGGTGAAGCAACTCGGCCAGCGCCCTGACATCGCGCTCACCTTCTTGTTCCTCGACTGCGCCGGGGGCGAGCTCGAACGCCGCTTCAATGAGACCCGCCGCCGCCATCCCCTAGCCGCCGGGCGCCCCGTCCTAGAGGGTATCGCCGCCGAGCGCGAGCTGCTCGAACCGCTGCGCCGCTGGGCAGAGGTGATGATCGACACCACATCGCTGACCAGCAACGACCTCCAGGCCCGCGTCCGCGAACTCTTCGCCCCTGCCGATACCGCCGCGGCGCTTACGCTCACCCTGTCGAGCTTCGGCTTCGCCCGCGGGATGCCGCCCCTCGCAGACCTCGTCTTCGACATGCGCTTCCTCGACAACCCACACTGGGTGCCGGGCTTGCGCGAACAGACCGGACAGGACACGGCGGTCGGCGAACATATCGAGCGCGGCCCCGCTTTTGCCGATGCGTTCGCGCGGATCCGCGACCTGCTGCTGGTGCTGCTCCCCCGCTACGCCGCGCAGGGTAAGCCTTACGTCCACGTCGCCTTCGGCTGCACCGGCGGGAGACATCGCTCGGTCTACACTGCGGAGCTTATGGCTCAGGCCTTGCGCGGGGCAGGATTTTCTCCCACTGTCCGGCACCGCAATCTGGGCTCACGCGCGGCCGATGCCATCGAAGGGGATCGCCGTTAAGGCCCGCTGCAGGAATTCCGGCGCCTTGCGAAGGCACATTGCCGGTTAATGTAGAAACGCGTAAGGCCTGCCGCGAACGGGCAAATAACGGATCCTTTTTTACGCATGATCGGCTTGATCGTTGTTACCCATGGCCGCCTCGCGGACCAGTTTGTCGAGGCAATGGAGCACGTCGTCGGCCCGCAGGACGGGATCGTCACGGTCTGCATCGGCCCGCACGACGACATGGAGCAGCGCCGTGCCGACATCGCCGAGGCGATTGCCACGGTCGACGCTGGTAAGGGCGTCATCATTCTCACCGACCTGTTCGGCGGCACGCCTTCGAACCTTGCGATCTCGCTGCTCGATGCGGGCCATGTCGAGGTGATTGCAGGGATCAACCTGCCGATGCTGATCCGCCTAGCCGGCGCACGCAAGTCGATGGACGTGACTGCGGCCGTGCTCGCCGCGCAGACCGCAGGGCGCAACTACATCACCATCGCCAGCGAATTGCTCGGGCAGGAAACTTCGCCCGCACGGGCCAAGGCCTAGGGGGCAAGCGCCGTGGGGGAGGCAAGCCAGAGCATCACCATCGTCAACCGCCGGGGCCTGCACGCCCGGGCGAGCGCGAAGTTCGTGGGGGCGGTCGCGGTCCTGCCTGACGGCGTGAAGGTGACCGTCACCAAGGTACCGCACAGCGCGGCGGGGGGTTCGATCCTCGGGCTGATGATGCTCGGCGCAGCCAAGGGCGATACGGTCGAGGTTGCGGTCGAAGGCGAGAATGCCGAGGCGGTCCTGGCCGATCTGATCGCGTTGGTCGCAGGCGGCTTTGGCGAAGACTGACGCGGCTGTTGACGCAAGAGGCCTGAGCCGCCAGCGGGTTTCCATGCGCAAGCACATCACCGGTTTTTCCAATCCGACGGTCAAATACCTGCGCTCGCTGCGGGATAAGAAGCATCGCAGGCGCGCGGGCGAGTTTCTCGTCGAGGGGCTGCGGCTGCTGGAGGATGCGCGCGCCAGTGGGCGGGTGCCGAAAACGCTGGTGATGGCGGAGGGGCGCGATGCTCATGACCTGCTCGCTTGGCTCGAGGCCGAGGTGCTGTTAGCTGGCGGCGAGGTGATCGCCACCACGCCCGACATCCTCTCCAAGATCACCGGCAAGCAGAACGCCCAGAGCGTCGCCGGGGTGTTCGACGAGTGGGACACTTCGCTGGCCGCGCTCGACCGCAGCGCCGCGCCGATCTGGCTTGTGGCGCAGGCTGTGCGCGATCCGGGCAATCTTGGCACGATGCTGCGCACCTGCGACGCCGTGGGCGCAGGTGGGCTGATCCTGATCGACGACTGCGCCGATCCCTTCAGCGTCGAGGCCGTGCGCGCGAGCATGGGGGCGGTGTTCACCGTCGGCCTGGCCCAGGCACGGTGGGAGGAATTCGTGCCGTGGCTGCGGGGCGGAGCGGGCCAGCTGGTCGCCGCAAGCTTGCGCGGCGCCGTGCCCTATCGCGGCGCAGCCTATGCGGCGCCGTGCTTCATTCTCGTGGGCAACGAATCGCAAGGGCTGCCGGAAGCTTATGAGGCTGAGTGCGATCTCAGGGTCACGATGCCGATGCGCGGGCGTGCGGATTCGCTTAACGCTGCCATTGCAGGTGCGGTGCTTGCTTATGAAGTGCTGGCGGGGTTGGAGGGGTAGTTACTCCGCTGCGTCCTTGCGTGTCTCAAGCGCCGGAAACTCGCCCTCTACCCCATCTGCATCGGCCGCATTGTAGCGCGGCGCGCTTTCAACGAGCGGAACATCCTCAATCTCGCGCTTGCCGACCTCGATGCCCTTTTCCGCGAGCCTGCGTCCCGACGACAGCACGTTGCGCTCGAAGCTACCGACGAACTTGTTATAGTTGTTGACCGCCGTCTCGAGCCCGCCCCCGACCCGCTTGAGGTGCTGTGCTGCGACTTCGAGGCGGCTGTAGAGCTCCGCGCCCATGCGGCCGATCTCGGCAGCTTCGTTAACAATCTTGTCCTGCCGCCACACCTGCGCAACTGTACGGGCGATGGCGACGAGGTTGGTAGGGGTTGCTAGCAGCACCTTGTTGCGGAAGGCGAAGTCCCACAATTCAGGATAATGTTCGAGCGCGGCGGCGACGAAATGCTCGCCCGGAACGAACATCACGACATAATCGGGCGCGTCGTCGAACTGGCTTTGATAGCTCTTCGAGCCAAGGGTCTGGACATGGTTGCGCATCGACTTGGCGTGGAGATCGAGGTGGCGCTTGCGCTCGGCCTCGTCATCAGCCTCGAAGGCGGCCTGGTAGGCGTTCAATGACACCTTGGCGTCGATCACCAGCTTCTTCTGCCCCGGCACATTGACGATCGCATCGGGTCGCAGACGGCCCTCGGCGGTGTCGATCGACTGCTCGAGATGGAAATCGGTATGTTCGGCAAGCCCGCACTGTTCGAGCACGTTCTGCAAGGCCCGCTCGCCCCAGCGCCCGCGCGCCTTGGGTGCGTTGGTCAGCGAATTGCCGAGCCGCTGCGCCTCACGCCGGACCTCGTCTTGCCCCTTGCGCATCTCCTCGATCACGCCGGCCAGCTGACCGAAGGCATCGACCCGCTTTTCCTCGAGCGCCTTGACCTGATCCTCGTAGCTCTTGAGCCGGTCCCCCACAGGCGCGAGCAGCGCCTTCAGCTTCTCCTCGCTCGCCTTTTCCGAATGGCTCAGGCGTTCTTCGGCGCGTTTGAGGAATGCTTCCTGCGCCTTGCCCAGCACGGCGGCGCCGGTGTTTTCGAATTCCTTGAGCAGATTGGTGCGCGATTCTTCGAGCAAGCGCTTCTGTTCGGCAAAGCCGGCGCGTTCGGCCCGGAATTGCGCGTTTTCGGCGCGGGCGGCGTCAAGCTGCTCGGCCAGCGCATCAGCCCGCGCAGCGCGCTCCCCCAGCGCGGCAACCTCGATCCGCGCCGCGCCCAGTTCAGTGACGGCACGCTTGAATTCGCCTGCTTGCTCGGCCCCTAGCCGCTCAGCCTCAACCAACCGCGCGCGCAGATCATCCAGTGGGCGCGAGGCAAAGAACCACCCAAGCGCGCCGCCAATTGCGATGCCGAGGATGAGAGCAACTAACGGGAGAATCGAGGCGTCCATTTCACTTTCCTACAAGGAACATTTAGAGAACGAAAGAGACAATGCTGCATTACTTTCCGCTATCACACTTACTCATGGCGTTTTGGGGTGGCCCGAAAGCCACCCCGCTGCGCCTTAATTTACGAAGCGGCACTGCATTACGGCAGTATGATCCTCAAGCTGGCGCTCAAAGTCTCGCATTGCATCGCGTTGCGTATCGAAGGTGCGTTTCGAACGGCAAATTATCTTGCCTGCAGCGTCACGACACTCCCAATTCCACTTCGATCCGTTCAGGCACAGCTCAACAGACCATGAGAACATGGCGAGTCTCCCTGTGCTAAGGGCTCATTTTGTGGGGGCCGTCGATTAGTCGCCGTTGTCGACTTACCCGCTATGCTCGCTCGGTTTTCCGCTTATGCGAGGGATGCGGCTGGTTCGAAAAGTTACAACTTAGATCGAGAGTCCTACAAAATTCAGGGCGTATCCCCTAGTCCTTGCAGCCCAAATTGACCGGACAGCGTCGCATATCACAAACCTAGCAGTCGGCACAGACGGTCGTTCGATTTTTCCCAAATTACGCCATCTGCCGCAATTTTTTCAGCTTCTTCAGCGCCATCGCCTTTTTCAGCCGCGACAGATGGTCGATGAACAGAATGCCTTCGAGGTGGTCCATTTCGTGTTGCAGGCAGGTCGCCATCAGCCCGTCGAGCGCTTCTTCGTGGGTGTTGCCCTCAAGGTCCTGATAGCGCACCCGGCAGGTCGCGGGGCGATCAACATCAGCGTAGATCTCGGGG
>JBBRUU010000156.1:0-5744 GCA_038247515.1 Sphingomonadales bacterium | reverse complement strand
GACAGTCTCGCCCGGCATGTCCGGAGTGACGGCCTTCGAGACGATGATCTGCGCGGCGATCGCCGAGGGGATGGAGTCAAAGCGGGCGTCGCGGCCTTCGGGGCTGACGATATTGATCCCGTCGAAGCTCAGCGTGGTCCAGAAGTTGGGCGCACCGCGGATCGAGATGGAGCGCGCCTGACCCTGGTCGCGCTCGACCGCAAGGCCGGGCAGACGGCCGACGGCCTGAGCGATGTTCTGGTCGGGCAGACGGCCCACAGAGTCAGCCGAAAGGACCGTGACGAGGTTGTCCGAATTGCGCTGAACGCGGAGCGCCGCAGCTTCGGATTCCGCGATCGGGCGCTCGCCGGCGACGACGATCTCCTCAACTACTTCCTCGGCGGGAGCGGCGGTCTGAGCGAAAGCCACCTGCGGAATGGCGGCGACAGCGGCAAGCATCAGCGCCTTGCGCGAAACGCGCAAGGAAAGAGAAACGTTGTAAGACAATGTAGCCCCCCAATTGGCTATGAAGATGCCGTAGCCGCTAGGGACGCACTGTTACGTTTTCTTGACTAAAGTTATACAAATAGGTTGTCATACTAATGCCGTATTTGACAATTTTATGACATATCCGGCAGGAGCCGGATGACTATTCAGGCCTAAAGCGTGCAAGCTTTCTGATTTAAGCCAATTTAAGACGAGCGTGAAGGTCACCCGCCAGCGTTGGTCTGCTCGAGGATCCAGTCCGGGATCGCCTCCTGCCGCAAGTCGGCAAGCTCGAGACCCTGCGCACGCACCGCGTCGTAGCGATCGCGCGGGGCGTAGTCGGCGGGTCGCTGCACGAAGACGCGGCCCTTGGTCTCGGCAAGGATCGCGAGGCCGCGCACCCCGTCGCTGCCGCCGCCCGTCAACAGCCCGCCGAGCGCCGGGAGACCGCTGCGCGCAAGGCTGCCGAACAATAAATCGGCAGATGGACGGCAGCCGTTGACCGGATCGCGCTCCACAAGCCTGAGGCGCGGCGGCTCGCCGGCCTCGACGATCACGTGGCGGGTGGGATCATGCGCGAGCCACACCTTGCCGACTTCGAGCGACACCCCGTCGACCGCATCGCCCAATTGGCAAGGGAGCGACTGGCGCATCGCCCTGACCGCGTTCTCGACCGCACCGGAATCGGCGTCGAACAGTACGATGGTCGGCGGACAGGCGGCATCGTAGGCGGCAAGCACCTGGCGCGCGGTCTCGATGCCGGCCGCGCCGCACGACAGGGCAACGATCCGCCCATCGCTGCGATACCTGGCAGCTCCGCCCTCGCCCGCACCGGCCGCATCGCTGCCGCCCGACTGAAGCTCGCCCGACGCCGCCTTCAACACGATATCGCCCAGCTGGCGCACGGTCGTATCGAATTCCTCACGCGAGGTGTGGAGCGGCTTGGGGAAACAGTGCACCGCTCCCAGCTCCAGCGCCCGCCGCGCGGTACCGGTCCCGGCCTGGGTAATGCTCGAGAGCATGATCACCGGCATCGGCCGGGTCGTCATCACCTCTTCAAGGAATTCCATCCCGCTCATGCCCGGCATCTCGACATCGAGGGTCAGCACGTCGGGCTTGACCTTGTCGATCAGATCGCGCGCTTCGTCGGCGTTCTTCGCGGTGCCGCACACGTCCACGCCCTTGGCGTTGTCGAGAATGTCGCAGAACAATGCGCGCATCGCAGCGGAATCGTCGACTACCAGTACTCGGACATTGGCCATTTTTGCTCAGCCTCTCGATAGTGATGATGACCAGGCCGCGGTGGCCCGGCAGCGGGCGCGGCTGCGTCATGTCGGATGGAAATAGAGCGCCAGCCCCGAACAAATTCGCCCCGCGCCGTTAGGGGCTTGCGCATAGTCGGGCGCGGCGCTCCTACGCCCCGCCAGCCTACCGCCAGCCTACCGCCAGCTCCGGGGATACGTGGTTTCACGGGGTCCCACGCCAGCCAAATGCTACGGTCATGCGTTTAGAATCCTTGCATAAAGCGGGAGCAGGGCATCATCATGTTAAAGCAGATCGCCATCTCCGATCTCCAAGTCGGCATGTTCGTCCACAAGTTCGAAGGCGGCTGGTTCGACCACCCGTTCTGGAAGTCGAAGTTCCTCGTCGAGGATGCCGAAAAGCTCGCCGCAATCAAGACGAGCCGCCTGCGCGCGGTGGTGATCGACACCGACAAGGGCACCGACCTGACCCCCGCGAGATCGAGCGCTGCGCCCGCAGCGCCTCAGCCGGCCGCCCGCTCGCCAGCCGAATCCCGTATCCGTTCGATCACGCGGCGCGCCGCCGCCCAGCTCGACAGTCCCCAGCCCATCACGCTGGTGCAGGAGATCGAAACCGCCGCAGCGATCGCCGAACAAGCCCGCGAGCGGCTCGGCAAGACCTTCATGTCCGCCCGCCTCGGCAAGGCGCTCGACGTGCGCAAGGTCGAGCCGGTGGTGAGCGACATCCTCGCCTCGGTGCGGCGTAATCCGCAAGCCTTCAGCGGGCTGATGCGGTGCAAACTCAAGAACGAGGACATCTTCCGCCACGCGATCTCGGTCAGCGCGCTGATGGTGGCGCTCGCCGACCGGATGAAGCTGACCGGGCCCGAGATCCACAATTGCGGCCTCGGCGGGCTGCTGCTCGACATCGGGGTCAACTACCTGCCACAGTCGGGCTATCCGTGGGTCGGCGGCCGCCGCCAGCAGGACGAGCCAATCTGGCAGAGCCATGTGATGCTCGGCTACCGCGCGCTCCAGAACGATGACGACCTGCCGCAGGTGGTGCTGGATGCCTGCCTGTTCCATCACGAACGCATCGACGGGAGCGGCTATCCGCAGCGCCGCGCTGGCGAGGACATTCCGGTGGTCGCGCGCATGGCGGCGCTCTGCGACAGCTTCGAGTTCCTGCTGACCGGCACCGCCGGGCGGCCCGCGCTAGATCCGGCGGCGGCGGTGGCGGAGCTGCGCGAACGCAGCGGCGCTTTCGATCCCGAGATCCTGCGCCTGTTCATCGAAACGGTCGGGCTCTACCCCGTCGGCTCCTTCGTCGTGCTCGCCAGCCGCAAGCTCGCGATGGTGATCGATGAGGACCGCGAGGACACGCTGCGCCCGGTAGTGCAGGCATTCTACTCGCTCGAGGTGCGTGAGCGCATCCGGCCCCACCGCATCGTGCTGGCCGAGGGCACCGACAACGAGCGGATCGTCGGGATCGCCGACCTTGCCGGGCTTGACCTGCCCGCCGATGCACAGCTGCGCGAGCTGGTGTTCCTCAGCGCCTGCCGCAGCGCCGTCAACGCCTGAGACAGCGCGCGCGAAGTCCGGTGCGCGACCTTCACTTCACGGACAAGCAGAAAGGGGCCGGCGATTGCTCGCCGGCCCCTCCATTGCGCGCCCTTGTCGCAGGGATCAGAATGACAGGGCGAGCGATGCCTGCACGGTGCCGCCCGTTGGCGGCGAGCAAGAAGGGTTTCAGCACCCACCAGCTCCACCGCTCGCTCGGCATCACCTGCAAGTCGGCATGGTTCATGGCCCACCGCATCTGTGAGGCCATGAACGGCGCTGACGGTCACGATCCGCTTGGTGGCGGTCCTGATGCCGTTGTCGAAGCCGACGAAACCTATGTCGGCGGCAAGGCCAAGAACCGTGCCTTCCGCAAGCCTGCGGCCAAGAAGGTCGTCGTCGCCCTTGTCGAGCGCGATGGCCGCGCCCGCTCTTTCCATGTCGCCAACGTCAATGCAAAAGACTTGCGCAGCTTGATCGTCACCAACGTGCATCGCGGCGCGCACCTTATAACGGACGAAGCCGCCGTTTACACAGGCGTAGACTTCATCGCCTATTTCCTGATCGACAAGGATACCAACGGGAAGGCGATCTTCCAGGTAAAGTCAGGCGGGGCGAACCGCGCTACGCTGGCTACACTCAACAGTGACCGGCAGCGCGAGAAAGCCGAGTTCGGTTTTCTGCTGACAATGGACCCTGCCACTAAGGCGATGCGCGAGGAAATTGTCGCGGCGGGGAAATACAAGCATCCTCTGCTCAACCGCGAAGACGACCGGATTCAGGTTGTCACCGTCGCAGAAATCCCGGCTGGCAGGCGGCTCGACCTTCCAATGGGGCGGCAAGATGCGGTCAAATCAGCAAAAGCCGCCGAGCGGGATGACCGGCAGGACTCCCTGCTTTGAGGGCGTGATCGCCAAATTCAAACTGAGACACTACCTTGAGTTTCATGGCATTCTTGCCCCCGGGTCGCCGGCGCTAATTCCAGTCCGGCTTCTTTGAGTGCGGCCTGCCGGATAGGCGCGGCAGGTTGGCACTTGCGAAAGGGGAGCAAAGGGATCCGCGCGGTGCGGACAGTCCCTGAGGGAGGCTCAGGAAAGGCCGAGCCACTCGATCCATTCGCCGTAAGGGTGGCAGAGCGCCGCGAGCCGCGCCTCGCCCGCGTTCGCGCCGCCGTCCTAGGCGGTGACCCTGAGCTCCACCGCGCGGCGGTCGGCCCGCCACTCCATGCCGACGCGGACCAGCGGGTTTGCCGCGGCCTGCCCGTGCGCCAGCGGCAGCAAGGCTTGCATCAATCGCGGCGCGCTCGAAGGGGTCGGCATATTGCATCACCATCGAATGGAACACGGCGCGCCGCACGCCCGGCGGCTGGGGCTCCGCCAGCGCTCCTGCGAGCCACACACTCGCGCGGCCCTCGGCGACGCGCGGCGGATGGCGGCGGGCAATGCCTAGCGCCGCGGCCAGCCGCCGGGCACGCGCCCGCTCGCCGGGCCAGACATAGGCTTCAAGCCGCGCACAATCCTCAAGGCTCGCCGGATCGAGCGGGTTGAGCCCGGCGCCAAGCGTCCGCAACACCGCGACATCGCGCACGGGGGGCATCTGCCCGCGCCATTCGGGCGTGAGCTCGACCGGGCTGCCCGGCGTCATCGCCGTGCGCGCGCCGACGCGGCAGGCATAGCGCGGGAAGTTGAGGTTGAGCCCGGCGCTGGAACCCAGTTCCAGCACTTCACAAGGCATGGGGCAAGGCATGGGCTGGCGCTCCTCGAGCGTCATCAGCACCGCGACAAGCCCCGCCACGCGCGCGACCTCGTTGGTCTGGGTCGGGCGGGCGAGCCACTGGCCGAGCGCGGCGGTGTGGGTTTCAAGCGCCGAAAGCAGCGCGCGGTCGAGTGTCGCGGCATCGGGGAGCGCTGCCTTACCTTGGTCTGTGTAAAGGAAGGCCAGCCCCGGCGCGCGGCCCGAGCGGGCCAGCGCATGGAGCCCGGCGCTCAGGCGGAAGGTCACGGCATCGGCAGCCAGGTCGCCCGGCCAGGCTTCGAGCAGCCGCGCCAGCTCGCCCGCCTGCGGCACGGTGCGCGCCAGAGCGTGCATCAGCAACGCGGTGAGCGACTTGCCCAAGCCCTCGGCCTTGGCGGCCTCGACCATCAGCTGGCGCTCGATACGCGATCGGGCGAGGCCGGCGGCAGACAGCTTCAAGGCAGCGGGGGACAGGGCCAAGACGGGGCACTTTCGGGAAGGGACAGGCCGCCTTCAATTAGCCGCCCCGGCCCAACAGCTTGCCACCCGCGCCTAGGGAAAATCGCTGAGGCACAGCTCCGGGCGCCGGCGCGGCGGCCGCAAGGATCACATAGTAGCAGTACCGATCCTTGCGCCTGCCCAGGATTAAACGAGGCGAATTATCCGGCACGCTTCCACACCCGAGAGCTTGCCAAGGAGCCTGCCGAATATGCGTCACCTGCCCGTCTTCACCGGGATGCTGCT
>JBBRUU010000155.1:0-5783 GCA_038247515.1 Sphingomonadales bacterium | reverse complement strand
GGCGAGGAGGACGACGACGGCCAGCGCGGCAGCGTGCACCTGCTCGAATGGCCGGCCGTGCCCGGCGTCGTCATCGAAAACGCCAAGTGGGCGCAGCTGCGCGCGCTGCGCAATCAGGTTAACGAGGCGATCGAGCCGCTGCGGCGCGACAAGACGATCCGTTCCAGCCTTGAGGCCGAAGTGGTAGTGCCGGACAGCGCCGTGCCCGAAGGTGTCTCTAACGAGAGCCTCGCCGAGCTGTTCATCACCGCGACAGTCACCCGCGGGCAGGGCGAGGCCGTGATCGTCACCAAGACCTCCCACCACAAGTGTGGCCGCTGCTGGCGCCATCTGCCCGACGTGGCAGAGGATGGCGCGCTGTGCGGGCGGTGCCAGGTTACTGTGGCGCAGATCGACGCGAGCGTAGCGGCATGAGCGCGCTGTTTACCCGCAATCGGCTGATCGGGCTATTGATTGCCGCGATCGTCGCGATCGTCGATCAGGCCGTGAAGCTTTACGTGATCGGCCCACTTGCGCTGCGCCAGGTCGGGCATATCGACCTCCTGCCGTTCTTCGATCTCACCTATGCCGAAAACCGCGGCGTTTCGCTCGGCATGTTCCAGGCCAGCAACATGGAAACGCGCTGGCTGCTGGTGGCGCTCACCGCAGGCATCGCCGTCGTCGTGCTGGTATGGATGATGCGCGAGCGCAAGCTGGGCGATGTCGCGGGGCTGGCGCTGATCCTCGGCGGAGCGCTGGGCAATATCCGCGACCGCTTCGATCTGGGCTATGTCATCGACTATGCGGACTTGCATATCGGGAGTTTCCGCCCGTTTCTGATCTTCAACATTGCCGACGCCGCCATCACCATTGGCGTCGTCATTATCCTTGCCCGCAGCCTGCTGGTGCGCGACAAGGCGGACACCCAAACCGGGGACGTGCCCCGCGGAGAGCAACAAGATGCGTAAGTTTGCACCCCTGATCCTGCTGGCTGGTGCCTCGGTGATGCTGACCGCTTGCGGCGGCGGCGGCGGGGTGTTCAACCGCGCCCGGCCCGACGAGTTTGCGGTGCAGCGGCAGGCGCCGCTGGTGGTGCCGCCCGACTTTACCCTCACCCCCCCCGCCCCCGGCGCTCCGCGCCCGACCGAAGGCACCGCGGCAGAGCAGGCGCTCGACGCCCTGTTCGGCGGCCCCGCCCCGCGCAGCCGGGTCGAGGCGAGTGTGATCGACCGCGCCGGCGCTGCTGCACCGGGCATCCGCAGCCAAGAGGGCGACACCGGCACCAACACCGTCGCCAAGGGCCGCGTCACCCGCGACATCATCGCCGCGCCGGAAGGCGACGGCCAGTCGGCAACCACCGTGATACCTTCTTGAGTTTCGCACGCCGTGCAGCGTGCGACATCCTCGCTCATGCGGCCTGAAGGCCGCATCGCTGCGGGCGCGCGGTCGCGCTTGCGACACCGGCGGTGTCGCTTCGTATTGCACCAAACGGCGGCATAGCCGCCGCAAGGCCGACCGGCGGCCGCGGCCTACGCCGCGAAAGCCAAGGCGGACGGACGTCCGCCGCCCGGCGCTTGAGGGTCCAAGAAAATCAATCTTGCACCCGGCTGACCAGCAGCTTGTCGATGCGGCGGCCGTCCATGTCGGCAACCTCGAAACGCCAGCCCTGATCGTTGAAATGCTCGCCCTCGGACGGGAGCTTCTTCATCACCGACAGCGCGTAGCCCGCCGCTGTGCCGAATTCGCGGTCTTCGCCGTAGTCGAGCCCCAGCCGGTCGGCGAGCGCATCGGCGGACAGCGAACCGGACACCAGCAGCGAGCCGTCCTCGCGCTCGACCACCGAGGGCAGATCGCCGTCGTCGCTATCGCTCGCAAAGTTGCCGACGATCGCGGTGAGCAGGTCGACCGGGGTCACGATCCCTTCGAAATGGCCGTATTCGTCGTGCACCACCGCCATCGCCACTTCGGCCGATTGCAGCACTCTAAGCGCATCCATCGCATCGAGCTGGTCGGGCACCACCTCGACCTTGCGCATCATGTCGCGCAAGGCAACGGGGCGGCCAGCGACCAGTGCCGCAAGCACATCGCGCACCTTCACCACGCCAATGATGATGTCGGGCGTCCCGTCAGCGACCGGCAGCAGCGAATGCGTGCCGACGTCGATGGTCTCGCGGATCGCGGTGATGTCGGCATCGGCAGCGATCCAGTCCACCTCGGTGCGCGGGGTCATCATCTCGCGCACCGGGCGCTCGGCGAGGCGCACCACGCCGGTCAGCAGTTGGCGCTGTTCGTGCTCGATCACGCCGGAGCGGGTCGCTTCGGCGAAGATCATCTGCAATTCTTCGGCGGTGACCGAACCCTGGTCGCTTTTGCGCAGGCCGAGCAGCCTGATCAGGCCCGCCGAGCTCGAATCGAGCAGCCACACCAGCGGCGCGGCGGCCTTGGCCACGAAGGCCATCGGCCGGGCCATCACCAGCGAGACCGGCACCGCAGCGCGCAGAGCAAGCTGCTTGGGCACCAGTTCGCCGATGATCAGGCTGAGATAGGTGGTAAAGGCAATCACCACCACAAAGCCGGTCGTGTCGGCATATTCACCCGGCAGGCCCAGCGCCTGGAGCCGTTCGCCCACCGGCCCGCCGAGGCTCGCGCCCGAATAGGCACCGGCGATGATCCCGATGAGGGTGATGCCAATCTGCACGGTCGAGAGGAACTTGCCCGGGTTGGCCGCTAGCTGAATAGCGATCCGCGCGCTGGCCGATCCGCCTTCGGCCCGCGCCTCGAGCGCGCTCGTCTTGGCCGAGACGATGGCGAGCTCCGACATGGCGAACACGCCGTTGATCACGACAAGCACAAGAATTATGGCGAGGTCTATCCAAGGGAAAGGTGTCACGCGACCCCGCTAGCACAATCCGCCAGCGTTGCCAGCCATGCAACATAGTGCCCGCACCAAAGGCGCATGTCGCGGCCTATTTGTTCAACATGGGTCAATGAATTGCAGATCAAAGGCTATAAAGACGAACGACCGGCGTCCGGCGTCCGGCGGCCAGAAGGGCTGCGTGCCTACGCCGGCAAAGACAAAAAGAAGGAGGCATTGCTCATGACTATCTCTCGTATCCTGCTCTCGGGCACCGCCGCGATTGCCCTGCTGGGCACCACCACCGCCTGCGTGACCGACCCGAACACCGGCCAGAAGAAGATTTCCCGTACCGCGATCGGCACTGGCCTCGGCGGTACGCTGGGCTACCTGCTGGGCGGCGCGATCGGCGGCAACACCGGGCGCATCATCGGTGCCGGCATCGGCGGCTCGGCCGGCGCGGTCCTCGGCAAGCAGTATGATGACCAGATCAAGGAACTGAAGGAACAAACCGCCGGCAGCGGCGTCGATGTCGAGGAAGTGGGTGACCAGGATGCGATCCTCGTGCGTTTGCCCGACGGCGTGACCTTCGCCACCGGCTCGGCGGCGATCAACCCCGGCTTTTACCAGACGCTCGACAGCGTTGCCGAGACGCTCGTGAAGTACCCGAACAGCCTGATCGACGTTTACGGGTTCACCGACACCACCGGTGCCCCTGCGACCAACCAGCGCCTGTCCGAGGCACGCGCGCAGGCTGTGTCGGACTACCTTGCAGCGCGCGGCATCGCCCGGGCGCGCGTCGCGACGCGCGGCTACGGCGAACAGTACGACTACCTGCGCGTCAAGACCGGCGACAACGTCAACGAGCCGCTTAATCGCCGGGTCGAAATCAAGATCATCCCGGTCAGCCAGGACGATGTGAGCGCCGCGCGCGCCAATCGTTGATTTGATTGACGACAATCAGGACGGGCTGCCCTCGCGGGCGGCCCGTTTTGCGTTTATGTTCCATGCACGCCGTCCGGCGCGCACATCCTTGCTCACGCGACCTGAAGGTCGCATCGCTGCGAGCGGCCGCTTGGCTTTGCGGGCCACTCTGAAGAATGACCCGGTTTGTGTTCTAGCGCAGGGCCTTGGCGCGTTCGGCGAGCCGCTCGACAGCAGCGGCGTGGATCGCGGGAGAGCACACCAGCAGGCCGAAATCGCGCGGGTCGTGTTTGTTATAGGTGAGCGGCTGGCCGAAGGCGTCGGTCGCCTCGGCTCCTGCCTCGCGCGCGATCAGTGTGGCGGCGGCGATATCCCACTCAAAGCCCCAGCGCAGCGTCGCCACCAGATCGGCGCGGTCCGCAGCGACCATCGCGATCCTTAGCGCGATCGAATTTGGCTGATCAACGGCAACAAGGTCGCTGTCCTCCTTGGGCAGCATGATCGTCGGCACCCTTGCGCCGGCGAATTGGTCACGCGTGCTCGCCCGGAGCGGCGCGTCGTTGAGGCGCGCGCCTTGGCCTGCGACCGCCACCCATTCCTCGCCGCGCGCAGGCGCCATCAGCATTCCGATCAGCGGCTTTCCGGCGCTCACCAACGCGACCGAGACCGCCCAGCCCGCGCGCCCGGCCACAAAATCGCGGGTCCCGTCGATCGGGTCGACCAGCCAGATCAGCCCGCTGCTGGTGCGGGCCTTGTCGTCGGCGGTCTCCTCGGAAAGCCACGCGGCAGACGGAAGCAGCCGGCCCAGCTCGCGCTTCAGGAAGCGATCAACCTCGAGATCGGCCTCACTCACCGGATTGCCGGGCGTCTTGTCCCAGCTGTCGAGGACGTGCCCCGCCCCCGGCCAGCGCGAATGAGCAATCCTGCCCGCCTCGCGGACGATGGCCAGAAGGTGTTCATGGTTTATCATTTTTGGCAATCATGAGAGGGCTTCGTGGTGGCCCTGAAGCAGGCACTTTTCAAGCCTGTCGATCCGTGCTTAGGCCCGCCGCAGACAAACCTCTCCCCAGGATTTGCAAGAAGGGATCGATACGCCATGAACGTCCATGAATACCAGGCCAAGGAACTGCTCGCTCAGCATGGCATCGCGGTGCCCGCTGGCCACGCCGCGCTGACCGTCGCCGAAGCGGTCGAAGCCGCCAAGAAGCTGCCCGGGCCGCTTTATGTGGTGAAGGCGCAGATCCATGCCGGCGGACGCGGCAAGGGCAAGTTCAAGGAACTCCCCGCAGACGCCAAGGGCGGCGTGCGCCTCGCCAAGAGCCTCGAGGAAGTGGAAGCCCACGCGGCTGAAATGTTCGGCAACACGCTGGTGACGATCCAGACGGGGGATGCGGGCAAGCAGGTCAATCGCCTCTACATCACCGACGGTGTCGACATCGCCAAGCAATACTACCTCTCGTTGCTGGTCGACCGCGCGAGCGGCCGCGTCGCTTTCGTCGTCTCCACCGAGGGCGGGATGGACATCGAGACCGTGGCGCATGACACGCCCGAACTGATCACCAGCTTCAGCGTCGATCCGGCGCAAGGCTTCCAGCCGCACCACGGCCGCGCTGTCGCCTTCGCGCTCAAGCTGACGGGCGATCTCAACAAGCAGGCACAAAAGCTGTCCAAGCAGCTCTACGACGCCTTTATCGCCACCGATTGCGAGATGCTCGAAATCAACCCGCTGGTCGAAAGCGAAGACGGCAGGATGCTGGTGCTCGACGCCAAGATGAGCTTCGACGGCAACGCGCTCTACCGCCACCCCGACGTCGAAGCCCTGCGCGACGTAACCGAGGAAGACCCGGCTGAAGTCGAAGCGAGCGAATACGACCTCGCCTATATCAAGCTCGACGGGAACATCGGCTGCATGGTTAATGGCGCGGGTCTGGCAATGGCGACGATGGACATCATCAAATTGAACGGCGCCTTCCCGGCCAACTTCCTTGACGTGGGCGGCGGTGCCACCACCGAAAAGGTGACGGCG
>JBBRUU010000154.1:0-5808 GCA_038247515.1 Sphingomonadales bacterium | reverse complement strand
CGGGTGGCAGCTCTGGGTGGCGCGGCAATTGCTCGGCGGAACAAGGCTTTACGCCGACATTTGGGAGGTCAATCCGCCGCTGTGGTTCTGGTCCGCGCTGCCGCTGGCGTGGCTGGCCGAGCGGACCGGAATGGCCGGCGGCGTGATTCTGACAGGGGCGGTGGTCGCCTTGGGAGCGGTGTGCGCGTGGCTGACCGCGCGCCTCCTCGCGCCCCGCACCTCTGCCGAACGCCTCGCCGTGCTGCTCCTCGCCTTCGCCGTGACGGTGGTGCTCCCCGCCGCCCTGGGAGGCCAGCGCGAACAGCTCGTCCTGATCGCCAGCCTGCCCTACGCGGCGCTGATCGCAAGGCGTTATGCAGGCCGTCCGGTGCCCCCCGCGCTCGCCATCACAATTGCTGTCATTGGCGCCTATGGCTTTGCGCTTAAACACTATTTTGTGATGGTGCCGCTGCTGCTCGAGGCATGGCTGGTGCTGCGGCAGAGGGGCAGCTGGCGTCCGTGGCGGCCCGAGCTTCTGGTGCTCGCGGGGCTGGCGGCGGCCTATGCAACGGCGGTCATGATCCTGACGCCGGGGTTCTTCACCGTGATGCTGCCGATGGTCGACGCGGCCTATTTCGCCGCGCAACAGTCGCTGCTGGTCACGGCGGTGAAGCCCTATGTCCTGTTCTGGGTTGTCGCCGGCCTGTTCCTGTGGCTGACCCGCCGTCTGCCGCTCAGGGAGGCGTCTGCAGCGACCGAGGCAGCGTTTTCGCGATGCTGCTGGTGGGGCTCGCCTTTGGGCTTGGCTACGCCCTGCAGAGCCGCGGCTGGAACTATCACAGCATCGCCGCAACCGGAGCGATGGCGATGGCGCTGGGCTTGCGGTTGCTGCGGATGCGCAGCGTGACGGGCGTCTTCATCGGCGGCGTACTGCTCGCAGCGGTGATGCCGCGGATGTACCCTTACCGCCCCCAACCCGAGCCTGAGGATCCGTTCCTCGACCGTGTCGCAAGCAGCAAGGGCGTGTTCATGGCGGGGTTTGACGCCAGTCCGGTTTGGGGACGGGGCCGCGATGATCTGGTGTGGGTGTCGCGCTCCTATTCCTACAGGATGGTCTACGGAATAGCGCTTGCCGAGGCAGATGGCCGGTTGACGCCCGCGCTGGAGGTTCTTCGGGCAAAGGTTCTGGCGGCGGCTTCGCAGGACATTCGCTGCAATCCGCCGCAGCTGATCCTGTTGCAGGCGACGCCCGGCGTGCCGGGCAAGGCGGGGCCGTTCAGCCTCGACGAATTCGTGATGCGCGATGCCGGGCTGCGGCGCTTCGTGGCGGATCACTATGCGCCCGCAGAGCGCGGCAATGGCATGACGGCCTATTTCCTGCACCGACCGGTGGCCCGCGAGCCCAGGATCACCTGCCGCGACATCCGCTGACCATGGCGGCGGGTCTGGATGGGGCGGTGCCTTGTCCTCCACCAGGCGCGAGTAGGAGCGGTCGAAGGCGGCAACCGCGGCGAAGCGCAAGCCCGCTGGCGAGCATTCACAGGAAGGCGCCCGGCAGCCCGACACCCCAATCGAGCACGCCCAGCACGCCTATCTGCGCCGTGATCGCTCCGGCGCCGAGCACGAGGTTGCGCAAGCTCTCCCCCTGCATCGCCAGCACCGCCGCTACCGCCGCCGCGCCGCCGGTCGCCAGCCTTGCAGCGCGCAGCATGGCGGCAGGCGAGGCTTCGGGGCGCAGGCGGCGATACCCGCTTTCGGTCACCACCGCCGAGACCGCGAGCAGCGCGGAATCGACCGCGGAGAGGATCGCCGACACCAGCGCTCGGGTGAAGATGATCAGCAGCCAGTCGAGGAACAATGCCTCGGCGAGGCTCGGCAGATAGGCCTCGTCCGCGCCGAACTCGGCGCCGAGGACGGGCGCGAGCTGCAGCCCGAACAGCCCGAGGCTGACCGGGATGTGCCCGGCGGCAAGGTAGATGGCGGCGCCTCACAAGGCACCCCGCCGCGCCACCTCGGGCGACTTGGCGGCAAGCGTGCGGGCTAGCGCCTTCTGGCTGACCATCGTGCCGAAGATGGGGATCAGCCACTGTTCGATGCGGTCCGCCCAGCTCTCGCCCGGCGCGGTAAAGCTCCACACGGTCGGCGGAGCGGCGGCCCACATGGCGGGGAGGCCTCCGGCGGCGTTCACCATCAGCGCAAAGAGGATGAGGATCGCGACGATGAGCAGCGCGCCCTGCACGATGTCCGTGATAACGTTTCCGGCCAGCCCGCCGAACATGGTGTACGTCATCACCAGCAGCGTTGCGCCGATCAGCGCGGTGGTGAATTCCAGTCCCGAGGTCTCGGCGATGATTGTCCCGAAGGCGAAGCGCTGCGCCGCCGATCATGTGGTGGCGGACTAGCGCAATCACTGCGCCGACAAATTTCTCGGTACTTTCGCCCAAGCGGTCGCGCAGGAAATCGGCGATGGTGATGAACCCGCCGCTGCGCACGCGGTGCGCGAACAACAGCGCGATGGCGAGGATGCCGATGGCGTAGGCGAAGGATTCAGCCCGCGCGCCCGCCAGACCATCGCGCGCAATCTTGTCCGATGTGGCGAGCAGGCTTTCCGAGGCGAACAATGTGGCAAACAGGCTCATCGCCACCGGGAACGTGCCGAGCGAGCGCCCGGCAACAAGGTAGTCGGTATCGGACTTGGCCCCGCGTCCCGCCCACACCGCAAGCGCGATCTGCGCGGCGACATAGAGCAGGATGAGCGTGAACGCGATGGCGGCATACCCCCGGCCAGCTCCGCCGAAAGCCTCCTTGCGCCGCCGAGCTGCGCGGGTGCGTAATCGCCTGCGCCAGCGCTAAGCAAGAGGGTGCGTCCCGCGCGGCGATGGCGGCGTAGCTCAAAACGACCAGGCCCCGTGCCAGGCCGCGTGCGAACGAGCGATCAAAATGGTGTTCAGGACTGTCACGCCCGCCCGTCTGCTGGGCTTCGGCTTATCGCTGGCGCTGCTCGCCGTGCCCGCGCTGGCCGGGCAGATCAATTCCAAGCTCCAGATCGAGCCCGCGCAGACCTTTTAATTGGGCGGCGGCCAGGAGGGCAGCTTTGTCGCCACCGGGCGCAACACCGGGCCGGTCGCGGTGGTGGTGCTCGCAGAGGCGCCGGGCGCCAAGCCGGCGGTGCGCGGCACCGTCGCGCCGGGCGGCGACGTCCAAGCGACATTCGGCCCCGGCGAGATGGCGCTGCTGCGCAATACTTCGAGCAACGAAACGGCGCGGTCGAAGCTGAAGATTAACGGCGATTCGTCGTCGCTCGGGATGACCTACTCGGCCAACCCCCAAGCGGCAGCGCAATCAGTCCTCGATGACGGCGAGTTCGACGGTGCCGTGGCCGCGCGCGACGAGGCCGAGTTCATCGGCGGCGGCGCGGCTGACGTCGATCATCCGGCCTGCCGTGAACGGCCCACGGTCATTGATCCGCACAACTACGCTGTTACCGGTGGCGACATTGGTGACCCGAACGAGGGTGCCGAAGGGCAGGGTGCGGTGCGCGCCGGTCATGTCGGCATTGTCAAAGCGTTCGCCGCTGGCAGTGCGGCGGCCGTCGAACTTGGCGGCGTAGTAGGAGGCGCTGCCGCGGCCCATCACAGTTTCCTGCGGGGCCGAGGGCGCATCTACGATCAACGTGGGGGCGTTGGTGGCGGCCGAGACATCGGCGGTTGGCTGAACGGGAACGAGCTCGATCGTCGCACTGGTAGAAGCTTCCACCCGCGCGGAGGTCGCCGCATCGGACGCTGCCGCGCCCGACGCTGCGATCGGAGCCAAGCCGGCGAGGGCCGCGAGCGTCAGGACCTGCAGGCTCCGGGGAGCTATTCTGCGGACCGCAAGGCCGTCGTTGCGATTTCTCGTCCACATGACAGCGCTATTACTTCGGGCTGCTTTAGGAAGGCAAACCAGGTTAGCATTTCATCGACGTCACGGTTCGGCAGGGGAACGAGTCGACCCCGAAATGCGACGAACCGTGGGAACGAACGACATCAAAAGGCGAGCCACGGGGCGCTATGCCTGCGGCAATCGGCTTGGGGAGGTGTCTGGGAACGGCCCAAGGCGGCGGCCCCGAATAGCAAATGGGGCCGGCATTGCTGCCGACCCCACTCTCACCGGCGTGTGGATGTTCTGACCTTGCGAGACCTCCAGCGAACCTTCGATCCTGCGTCCGTCAGCGCATACTTTCGCGCCCGATGTCTAGCCTCTCGCTGCCCTGTCTTGCGACCGGCTTTGCCAGAGATTTGTCACCGGCGCTCGCGCCGGCATCCGGCTCTCGCTCCTGCCAGGTTTTGCGTCCACCGCCTGACCGAAGTCCGCGCATTTTCGCAGTCCTGCACATTCGCTCCTGCCGAGGCCGCGTTCCTTTACCGATGCTGTAGCGCTGCGGCTGATGGCTTTCGCCGTTTCCGCTGCGTTGCCGCATGGCCAGGTCCTTGGCCTGTCCGATGTCACCGTCTTGCCGTGCTCTTCTCAGCGAGCCGACTTGCCTTCTGCCGAAGCCTTCAGCAAGCCGTCTCTCGATGAGCCCGTGACCACGTGTCACCGCCATCCTTGGGATCGAAAGCTTACGAATTTCAGGGCCTTGCGGCCTTTCGTTCCCTTCGCTCCGTGTCCCGAAGACAAGTTCAAAGTGCGCCTGAATCGGCAATCTGACAACATTGCCAGGGCCGAGTTTTCCACTCACGCCAGTTTAGCCTGTGGACACGGGTGGATAACTCAACGGCTCATCGCTTTTGCAGCAGGCGGCGCTGAACAGCGGCATAGCAGCCGGCTCATCAATGTCATTCAAGAGCCCCGCGTCGCCGCGACCAGCGCCGCGACTCGCTTTTCCTCAGCTCGCAAAAGCTCGATCAGGCGTCGCGGTTGCGGCGTGAGAGCAGGCGCAGGCGCAGGCCGTTGAGCTTGATGAAGCCCTCGGCGTCCTTTTGGTTGTAGGCCCCTGCGTCGTCCTCGAAGGTCACGTGTGCCTCGGAATAAAGCGAATAGGGCGACTTGCGGCCCACCACGCTCGCCATCCCCTTATAGAGCTTCAAACGCACTGTGCCGGTGACTTTGTCCTGGCTGTGATCGATCGCCGCCTGAAGCATCTCGCGCTCGGGGCTAAACCAGAAGCCGTTGTAGATGAGCTCGGCATAGCGCGGCATCAGCTCGTCCTTGAGGTGCGCTGCGCCGCGATCGAGGGTGATCTGCTCGATCCCGCGATGGGCGCGGGCATAGATCTCGCCCCCGGGGGTCTCGTACATCCCGCGGCTCTTCATGCCGACGAAGCGGTTTTCGACCAGATCGAGGCGGCCGATGCCGTGCTTGCGGCCAAGTTCGTTGAGCGCGGTTAGTAGCGTGGCCGGGCTCATCGCCTCGCCGCCGAGCGCCGTGCCGTCGCCGCGCTCGAAATCGACGGTAATGTATTCCGGCTGGTCGGGCGCATCCTCGGGATTGACCGTGCGCGAATAGACGTAGTCGGGGGTCTCCTCCCACGGATTTTCGAGCACCTTGCCCTCGGACGAGGTGTGCAGCAGGTTTGCATCGGTCGAAAACGGGCTGTCGCCGCGCTTGTCGCGTGGCACCTGGATCTGGTGCTTTTCCGCCCACGCGATCAGCGCTGTGCGGCTGGTCAGATCCCATTCGCGCCACGGAGCGATCACCTTGATGTCGGGATCGAGCGCATAGGCTGACAGCTCGAAGCGCACTTGGTCATTGCCCTTGCCGGTCGCGCCGTGGGCGATGAAGTCGGCGCCTGTCTGGTGCGCGATCTCGACCAGGCGCTTGGAGATCAATGGCCGCGCGATCGAAGTG
>JBBRUU010000153.1:0-5899 GCA_038247515.1 Sphingomonadales bacterium | reverse complement strand
TGCGCCGGACGTATCGCCGAGCTGCGCCGTGACGAGATCGGCATGGGCCGCGCCCGCAACGACGATCGGCGGGGCGAAGCGCGCATCGCCCGCCACGCGGGCCAGCGCCTGCTCGAACAGCGTTTCCTCGCTCACCAGCGGCAGGAACGGCTTGGGCAAGGCCTTGCGGCTCATCGGCCACAGCCGGGTGCCGCTGCCGCCGCACAATATGACTGGATAGATCGCCGTCACGCCAAAATGTCCCCGTCCTCGCTTTGGCGGGCTATATCAGGGGGCGGCGGCGATACCATATCGAACTTGCACTGCGCCCCGCATCACCGGCCCGTGTCGGCGCGGTTCAGAACCATTGCTGGCGCCAGTAGAAGGCTGCGGCCACCGGATTGCCGCTGGCGTCCATCGCCGGACGGAAGCCGAGGCGACCCTCGACCAAGCGGCAGGTCAAGCGATCAGCCTCGGGATCGGGGCTGGCGCGGACGATGGCGCAGTCGCGCGCGCGGCCGTCCGTGCCAACGATCACGCGCACGATCACCTGCGTCCCGCGCCGCGCCTCGCGGCCACCGGGGGGCACGGGAAAGTCGCGGGCATTGTCGATGCTGCCCGAGATGTGCGCCGGCTTGGTCGCCGCTCCGCCGCCGCGCCCGTTGCCGCTATTGCCGCTGCCGGTGCCCAGCCCACTTCCCGCTGCCCCGGTGCCGTCCCCTGCCGCCGCCGCGCCGGACTGGCTTGCGCTGCCGGTCGAGGCGGCACGCGGGAGCGGCTTGTCCTGCTTCAACGGCTTGCGGGGCGGAGGACTCGTGACCGGTTGCGCCACCGCCTCGCGCCCCGGATCGCCTTGCGCGCCCTGATCGGGCTGGGAATCGTCCTCGGGCGGAGGTGGATCGGGGGTTGCAGCGATGCTGAAGGCCGAGACCACCTGCTCCTGGGCCGCGGCGGTGATGTGCGGCGCGAGCGCACGGGCGAGGCCGTAGAGCGCGGCGAGGTGCAGCAGCACGATGCCGGCGACCAGCGGCCAACTCAGCCGCCGCCGACGCGTCTCGAAGCGCTCGTTCTCCGACATTGCCACAGCCCGCTTTGCCATTCGCTCCGATCCGGATGCACTTGTTCCCGCAGTCCGCGCCGCGGTTGTATAGTAAGCGCGCGGCAATTGCGAAGGAGTGCAGCGATAGAGCGCGCACTGGATCATGACCGGCACGGCGTGGAACATTCCGCCGGTGCCGAACAGGACTTCTCCCTAGGGGATTGCGTCGCTGGAGAGCTGCGCGCGGCACAGCCCCATGAGAAAGAGCGCGCGGATTCGGGCGAGGCTACCATTCCCGGCGTCGATGTCCGCAACACGCCCCTGCCCCTCCCCCAGCGCCTGCTCTTCATAGCGAAGATCGCGGCCGGGCCGGTTGACCGCGGGAGCATAACCGCCGCAGTGGCGGGCGGTGCGGGCTATTTCGCGCTCGCCTGCTTCAGCCTTTGGCTCGGCCACGCGGACGGCCATTTCACCCCGGTGTGGCTACCCAATGCGCTTGTGGTCGCGCTGCTACTGCGAACGCGGCTGGGCAACGAGCTGCCTCTCCTCCTCGCCTGCTTCACCGCGAGCCTTGCCGCCGCTGGGGTGCTGCATCTGCCAGACCAGATCGCGCTGCTGTTCTCGGTCGCCAACGTGGCCGAGATCGTCGTCGTGCTGGCCCTGACCCGGACGGCGGCGCGCGCTGACGCGGAGATGGACCATCTGTCCGATCTCGCCCGCTTCGTCTGGGCCGGCGGGCTCGTCGGCCCGTTGGTCTCCGCGATCCTCACCGCGCCGGTGATGGGCGCCAATTTCGAGCAGGTGCGCGCCGGCGGCGTCGCGTGGTTCCTCAGTAACAGCACGGCGATGGTGCTGATCGTGCCGACCGCGCTGCTGCTGTTTGATCGGCTGCGCGCGAAGCTGACTATCGCCCCTGGCCTCCCGGCTGAGCGCATCTCCATGCTCGTCGGCGGCACGGGGTGCACCTACCTCGTGTTCGACCAAAATCATTATTCGCTGATGTTCCTGATCCCGCCGTTCATCCTGCTTCACGCCTTCCGCGTCGGCAGTCTCGGGAGCGCGTTGCAAATCTGCGCAGTGGCGGTGGTCGCCGGGGTGATGACCTATGCGGGCGAGGGGCCAATTGCTGCGGCGACGGGGGGCGGGATCGCCCAACTGCACCTGCTCCAGGCCTTCGTCGCTGTCAATTTCCTGACCGGGCTCCCTGTTGCCGCGATCCTCGCCGGGCACGACCGGATGCTGACGCAGCTCGCGGTGAGCAAGCACGAAATCGATTTGCTCGCGCAGAACATCAGCGATGCGATCCTGCGCTATGATCTCGACGGGGTTTGCACCTATGCTTCGCCCTCGGCGCGCGACGTGATCGAGGAGCAGCCAGAAATTTTGATCGGCCGCCACGTCGGCGCGCGGCTGCATCCCGATACGCGGGACCGCACAACGGAAGCGTTAGCCCGCCTGTTCGACGGGTCGAGCGAGCATGAGCGCGTGACCTACCGCCGCTTTGACGACGACGCCGATGGATCTCCGGTGTTTCTCGAGGCCGATTGCGCGCTAGTGCGCCATCCCGAAACCGGCGCACCCGGAGGCGTGGTGGTCGCCGTGCGCGACGTGACCGAGCGGGTCGAGCTGGAGCTGCTGCTCACCCGCGCCCGCCGCCATGCCGAGAATGCGGCGCGCGCCAAGTCCGAGTTCCTCGCCAATATGAGCCACGAGATCCGCACACCCATGAACGGGGTGCTCGGCTTTGCAGAGCTGATGCTGCAGGGCGAGCTGGCCGAGGACCAGCGCCGCTTCGCCGAACTGATTGTCCAGTCGGGCCGCTCAATGATGATGCTGCTTAACGACGTGCTCGACTTGAGCAAGATCGAGAGCGGGCAGTTCGCGATCGACCGTGCGCCGGTCGATCTGGCGGCTTGCCTCGGCGAATGCGCGGCGCTCCACCAGCCGGCGGCGACACGCAAGGGGCTAACGCTCGAGATTGCATGGGACAGCAGCGAAGGCGGCGAAGGCTCGCTCGGCGCAGTGCGGGATCCTTGGGTGCTGACCGATGGGCTGCGGCTGCGGCAGATCCTGCTCAACCTGATCGGCAATGCGGTGAAGTTCACCGAACAGGGCCACATCTGTATCGGCTACCGCGTCAGCCGCCACGAAATGCGGGTGACGGTCGCCGACAGCGGGATCGGGATCAGCCCGCTCCAGCTCGAGGCGATCTTCAACCCCTTTACTCAAGGCGAAACCGACACGGCGCGCCGGTTTGGAGGCACTGGCCTTGGTCTCTCGATCAGCCGCCAGCTGGCAGGCCTGCTCGGCGGGCGGATCGAAGTCGAGAGCGCGCCCGGGGAAGGATCGCTCTTCACTGTGGTGCTGCCGGCGACGCTCGCCCCGCCCCTGCCGGAAGAGGCGCACGATCCGTTATCCGGCGAACAGCCCTTCTCGGCCGCGCTCGTCCCCGAGCTGCTTGGCCCCTCGTGCATCCTGCTGGTCGAGGATCACGACATCAACCGCATCCTCGTCACCGAGATGCTCGAACGCTGCGGGCAGGAGGTCGCCGTGGCGCATGACGGGAACGAGGGAATTGCGATGGTGATCGATTCGATCATGCGCGGCCGGCCCTATGATCTGGTGCTGATGGACGTGCAGATGCCCGGCTGCGATGGTCTGGCGGCGACCCGTGCGATCCGGGAAGATGGGATCGGGCCGGACTTGCTGCCGATCATCGCACTCACCGCCAACGCCTTTGCCGAGGACGTAACAGCGGCGCGTGAGGCGGGGATGCAGGGGCATCTCGCCAAGCCGGTGGTTTTCGCCAAGCTCGCCCGCACCTTGCAACGCTGGCTGCCGACCCGCATCGTTGAGGACGAAGCGCAAGTCGACGAGTCCGGGGCCCGCGCCTCGCAGCTGGCCCGCTCGCCGCAGCTGTTGGCGCGCTGGGAAGCGCGGCGCCGCGAGACGCTCGATGCGGTGCACAAGGCGCTGGCAGAAGGCTGGGTGGACAACGCGGAGGCAGCGGATGCCGAGCGGCGCGCGATCCTCGCACGGTTGCTTCACAAGCTTTCCGGCACGGCGGCGCTGTTCGACGAATCGGAGCTGGGCGAAGTGGCAGGCACGCTCGAGCGGGCGCTGGTGTCCGGGTCTGCCGGGAGCGCGGCGCTCGCCAAGACGCTGCTCGCGCGGGCCATCGCACCCGGCGGTCTGCAGCACGCAGGCCGCGCGCACGGCTGAGGGCGGAGGCGGAGGCGAAGGAGGAGGCAGTCACGGCCGCTACCAGCCCTCCAGCCGATCCCGAATTAAAGCCCCAGCGCAAAAGGGCGACCCGTTGCCGGGCCGCCCTTTCGTGTTGTCAGTTTGGAAGCGCGATCAGAAGGCGACGCGAACCCCGAACCGTATTCCCCAAAGCGAACCATTGATATTGGTTGCTTCGACCGGCCGCTGGAATATCGCACCGCTTCGGTTCGAAAACACGAACTGGTCGCAAGCCGCGTTCGAACAGCTCACGTTAACCACCGGTGCTGTATTCGGGAAGCCTACCTGACGGATTGTGCCCAGACTGCTGTCGATCAGGTTGAGTACGTTTTCGATATCGGCCAGCAGTTCGATCTTGCCACCGAACACAAACGGCACTTGCTGACGTAGCGACAGGTCAAGTTTGTGCACAAACGGTGTCTTAGCGATATTCTTCGGCGCGATCTGGCCTTGAAATTCGTTAAGTTCCGAATTCTGGACGAAGTTCTGGAAGCCGGCAAAATCGAAGCCCGGTGCGTAGATCACGTTTGGATCAGCGGTCGCGCTGCTGACGTTTGGCACGTAGAGAAGGCCGCGGTTGTTGCGTCCGGTTGTCCCGAACACAGCAGACCGGTTGTTGCCTGACGCCTGATCATCGAACACGTAGCTGAATCGCTGACCCGAACGGCCGTTATAGAACAGTTCAATCCGGGTGTTGTTTTCCCCGAACAGGTTGGCGTCATAACCGGCACCCAACCGAAACTGGTTGTCACGCTGGAAAATCGACGTGCCCTGCGCTGCCAGATTGGGATTGTCGCCAAACGCGGTGTTCTGGAAATTCGAGAACGCCACCGATGAAACCCCAGGGTTTTGATCGGTCACGTCTTGGAAAGTGTACGCACCGTTCAGGAAGAAGCCTGCGTCCCAGCGCTTGTCGAACCGCGCCACCGCGTTCCAGCTTTGACCAAAGCTGGTATTGGTCAACAGGATATCGGTGTTCGTGCCGGTGAAACCCGGCAGGATACCGAACCGCGCACGACCATCGGGCAGAACCGTGCCAGTATCGACCGAGCGCAGGTCAGTGAATTCCAACGCATTGTTGACCTTGGAGTAGATCAGGTCGACCCCAAGATTCCAGCCATCGCCAAGGAAGCCAAGATTGGCTTCATAGTCGACCGATCCCGAAAACCGCCATTGCGATGGCAGCTGAAAGTTCGGGTCGATCGCGTTGGTTGGGGCGGTCGCTGTACCTGCGGTGCGGATCGCATCGACCAGTGATTGCGGGATGCCGGTGCCGCCAGAAACATTGTTGAGCGTGGCAGCGCCGATTGCCTGCACCTGCGCCGGGGTCAGACCAGCGATGCCGGCCACCGCGAATGTTCCATCAGTGTTGCGGCGCACCTGTGCACGGCCGAGCGTCGGACCGGGGTTCGAAAAGCTGTTTGAAATAAATACCAGCGGGCTACCGCCGCCGAACAGGCTCGCCGAACCGCGCACCTGCAGCCGATCGGTCGGCTTCCAGTTGATCCCGAAGCGCGGCTGGAACAGGTCACGGCCGTTGAGGGTCGAGGTGTTGGCAAAGCCGAAACGCTGAAGGAAGAACTCGTTGAAGAACGGGCGATCCGGAGTGTCGAACAGGTCGTAACGCACGCCTGCCAC
>JBBRUU010000152.1:0-6029 GCA_038247515.1 Sphingomonadales bacterium | reverse complement strand
TTTTTCATTGGTGGCTAGACCCAGCGCGCGTCGCGCAAAACCGCGATGTTGGCGCGGGCCACCGGCGCCTCGATCCCGCGCGGCAGCTTGAGGCGCAGATTGCGCCCGACGCGCAGCACATCTTCGACCGCGCCGCGCGCTACCCACCAGCTGCGGTGCACCTGCATGCCCTCGACATCGGCCAACAGCACCATCGCATCGCGCAGCCGCATCAGCGCCAGCGCCGAGCCCAGCACCGTGTGGACGCGGACATAGTGGTCCTCCATATCGAGCGCGACGATGTCGCTGCCGAGTTCGGCGGGCAGCTGGCCCAGCAGCGGATTGGGTGGAGGCGGGAGCGGGGGCGGAGGCGGGAGCGGGGGCGGAGCCTGAACGGGGACGGCGGGCGCAGGCATCGTCGCCGGAATTTGCGCTGGCACAGGCAACGCCGCCGCCTCGCGCGGCTTTGCCTGCAACAGATTGAACAGCACCGCGACCGTCATCGGCACGGTCCCCACCAAAACCGCCGCCGCCAGCATCCCCCAACGGGGTAGAGCCAGCGTGCGCTCACCCAGGATGCTACGGCTTGCATCGGCCGATAGCAGGCATAGCCGAGCCACGAAAAGCCGATCCACGTTACCAGCCGCTCGGGCACCGGTGCGCCAATGCTCCCGAACGGGCCGATGATGGCGAGGAACACGCCGATCACGGTCATCGCTGCCAGCTCGATGATGATCTGGCGCGCAAGTGCATAGCGCGGCGATACGGGCTGGGCGGTCATGCAGCATAACTGACTGCCCACTCGCGCTTCGTAAAATGGCAAGCTGGCTTGCAACCCGTCATTTCACGCAATGCCCGCGCCATTGGCGCAAGCGCGATTGCCCACGAACGGGGCTGGTGCACACCGGTCTTCAGCAACCACGCACCGATCCCAGGAGACCCGCCATGAACGCCATTACCCTGCCCGCCGCCGTTCGCTCTGCCCCCACCATCAAAGTCGCAACCAAGCCCGGCTTCGACATCAGCCCCGCCGCCCGCACCGCGATCAGCCTCGCCTGCTTCACCATGAGCTTTGCGATCGTGGTGGCGCTCGGCAAGGCGGCACTCGGCATGGTCGAGGGGATCGAGGCCTACGCCAAGCTTCCGGTGATAATCCATGTCGCCGCAGTGTTGCCGACCATTCCGCTGGGCGGCTGGCTGCTGCTGGCGAAGAAAGGCACGCCGATGCACAAGCAATTGGGCAAGGTGTGGCTGGCGCTGATGCTGCTTACCGCCACCACCGCGATCTTCATCCAGACCAGCGGCAGCTTCGGCTGGATCCACCTGTTTGTGCCCCTGACCTTCCACGCCGCGTGGAAGGTGATGTCGACCGCGCGGGCCGGGAACATCAAGGCGCACAAAAAACCATCTGTTGCGCACTTATCTGATGGCACTGATGATCCCCGGCATCGCCGCTTTCGCCGCGCCCGGCCGCCTGATGAACGTGCTGCTGCTGGGCTGAGAGGTGCGGGAGTGCCGGGCGGTCTTGCGCCCCGCTCTTGCGCCCCACTCTTGCGCCCCGCTCTTGCGCCCCACTCTTGCGCCCCGCTCTTGCGCCCCACTCTTGCGCAGCGCAGATCGGGGCTTAGGGTGCACGCCATGCTGAAGCTCAACGCCCTGCTCCTTGCCGGAGCCACCATCCTTGCAGCCCCCGCCTTGGCACAGGATACCGCTCCCAACCCTGCCGACACGCGGCCCGAAGCGACCCAGGGGATCGGCGGCGGTGCGCGGCCCGTCGGCGCACCATGGAGCCGCAGCCCGGTTATCGCCCCGCATGGCATGGCCGCCACCGCGCAGCCGCTCGCCACGCAGGTCGCGCTCGATATCCTTAAGGCGGGCGGCTCGGCGGTCGATGCTGCCATCGCCGCCAACGCCGCGCTCGGCCTGATGGAGCCGACCGGCAACGGCATCGGCGGCGATCTGTTCGCGATCGTCTGGGATCCCAAGACCGGCGAACTGGTCGGCATCAACGGCTCGGGCCGCTCGCCTGCGGGTCAAACCTTGAAGCAGCTTAAAGCCAAGCTCCCGAAGGGTGCGACCAGCTTGCCGCCGGTGGGCGTGCTTCCTGTCACCATCCCCGGAACCGTCGATGCGTGGTTCGACCTTCACGGCCGCTTCGGCAAGCTGCCGATCGATCAGGTGCTCGCTCCTGCCATCCGCTACGCCCGCGAGGGCCACCCGGTCGCCCCGGTGATTGCGATGTATATGGAACGCGGGCTGAAGAACTACGAGCGGCAGCAGCAGCGTACGCCCTTCGAATTTGCGAACGCGCAAGCGACCTATTTCAAGGATGGCCGCGCGCCAAAACCGGGCGAGATGTTCCGTAACCCCGATCTTGCAAACACCCTGGAGGCAATCGCCAAGGGCGGGCGTGACGCCTTCTACGACGGGCCGCTCACCAAGGTGATGGTAGACTACCTGCAAAAGCAGGGCAGCGCCTTCACCCTCGCCGATTTCGCCGCGCATGACAGCGAGTGGGTGGACGTCGCCTGCGCGGCGTATCGCAAGGGCTACGAGCTGTGCGAACTGCCGCCCAACAGCCAAGGCTTCGCGGCGCTCCAGATGGTCAACATCCTCAAGAACGTGGACCTCACCCAGTGGGAGCGCGGCAGCCCGCAGGTGCTGCACTACATCACCGAGGCCAAGCGCCTCGCCTTCGAGGATGCGGCGCGCTTCTATGCCGATCCGGATTTTGCGCGCACCCCTGCAGAACTGCTTACCCAAGCATACGGCAAGCAGCGCTTTGCTCTGATCGATCCGGCGCGCGCCGCCCCAGCCTTCACACCGGGCGCAGCTGTAGCCCCCAAGCTCGAAGGGCCGGGCGACACCACCTACTTGTCTGTCGCCGACAAGGACGGGATGATGGTCAGCCTCATCCAGTCGAACTACCGCGGCATGGGCGGCGGGCTGGTGGCAGATGGCCTCGGCTTCATGTTCCAGAACCGGGGCGAACTCTACAGCCTCGATCCTGCGCACCCCAACGCTTATGCGCCTGCCAAGCGTCCGTTCCAGACGATCATCCCGGCCTTCATCCGCAAGGACGGGAAGCCGTGGATGAGCTTCGGGCTGATGGGCGGGGGGATGCAGCCGCAGGGCCATGTGCAGGTGCTGATCAACCTTGTCGACTACGGCATGAACCTGCAGGAAGCGGGCGATGCGGCGCGGCTCCACCACGATGGCGGGCGCCAGCCCACCGATGCGCTGGCGGGCAGCCCCGCCGATACCGGGCCGATCGACACGCTGGGCGTGCTGCAGGTCGAGCCGGGCATTCCCGCCGCGACCGTCGCAGCCTTGAGGGCAATGGGCCACCGGGTCGAGGTGGAGGCCACCGGCATCCCCTTCGGCGGCTATCAGGCGATTGCGCGCGATCCGGTCACCGGCGTCTACACCGGCGCAACCGAAATGCGCAAAGACGGGCAGGCGAGCGGGTATTAAGCGCTTTTGCCAGCGCGCTTCGATGCTGACGCATCACGCGCTGGAACGCTCAGGCGCCGCGCGGGCTTGGCCCTAAGCGGGCAGCGCCAGATGCTTGGCGCCGAACACCGCCTGCCAGCTCGCGATCTCCTCGACCACCGCTTCGTCGAGCGCGTGGATGAGGTCGGCGGCGGCGGCGTAGGTGAGCGCGCTCTGGCTGCCTGACAGCAGCAGTTCGATACGCGTCTCGATCTCGCGCAGCTTCTGAGCCGCGACCCGCGAAATCGCGCCGAACCGCTCGAAATCGCCAAAGAAGCGGATGCCCGAAAGGTTCGCGCCCAAGGTCGGGAAGGCAACGCCGCAGAAGGTGAAGAACGGCGACAGCTCGCTCGCAATGTACTTGGGCATCATCCCCGCAGCCCCTGCACCCTTCAATGCAAGATAGGCGACCACCGAGACGACCGCGAGCGCGAAACAGGTCTCGGCCGCCTTGTCGAGCCGGTGGTGGACCCGCTCCAGCCGGAGCGCCTTGGCCTCGTGATAGGCGCGCTGGCCCGCGACATGGGGCAGGACTGCGCCCGTCAGCCCGGCGCGCAGATAGGCGCACGTCACCGCGACGCGCGGCAGGCCGACATCGCGCAGCGCATGGCGGGCGAAGTGTTCGGGCCATTCAGCGCCCTTACCGCTGCCCTTCCCGCTGTGCCCCCCACTGCGGCCTCCACTTCTGGGCCAGCGCCCGGTCGGACGGCTCACCCCCATCAGCAGCAGCGCGGGCGCATGGCGCAGATATTCAGCAACGCGCCGCATCGCGAACCACCGGCGGTGCCAGCCCAGCTTCGATCCCGCCGCCGTCAGCACCAGAATCCCGCCGAGCAGCAGCAGCTCGGCCAGCGCAAAGGCCCACTTGTGGTCGCCCAGCTCGGTCGGAAGATAGGCGATCCCGATAATCACCGCGAGCGCCGCCAGCACGAAGTTGACGATCATGCCGCTGCGATAGGCATCGGCGAGGCGGCAGGCGATCCCCTCGGCCCAGGCTTGCAGCGGCAGCACCTCCTCGGCGAGCTGACGCGTCACTTGCGCATCGCCGCCCGGCATGGCCTTGCCCGCCGCGATCACGCCCGCCCCCGATCCGGTGACGATCGCCTCTGGCGCTTCGTAATCCACCCGCAGCGAGCCGAACGGATTGCCGCCCCCGCCAAACACGCGTTCGATGCGGCGGTAGAGGCCGAACGACCGGGCGCTGCGGGGTCGCCACTGTTCCTTGGCGAGCAGCGCCGGGCTCCACCCCTCGGCGACCACGGCAGCGCGGATGATCGCCTCCAGCCGCGCGACATCGGGTTGGTCGGCCAGCGCGGGCTGGCCGAGCTCCTCGGGCCGCCCAAGGATGCGCCACGTGCCGGGCAGCGCCGGGTCGATCAGCAGCACCGGCGCGCCCATCGCCAGCGCGGCAGCAACCGTGTGGCCGGTGCCGCCGGGGAGGTTGGCAACCTTGCCGTCCCACACCGCGATCACAAGGTCGGTACGCTCGATCATCACGCGGCCCGCCAGCGCGACATTGTCCGACGCCAGCGCCTCGAACGCGCGCGCGGCGGCGCGGTCGGCGGGATCGGCCAGGCTGGCGCGCCACAGTGCTGCGATCTCGTCATCGCGGTCGGCAAGTTGGAACAGGCTGGCGCGCGCGGTGATCGTGCGGATCGCGGCCGCCCTGGCCTCGACCGCCGGATCGCTCGCCGCGCGGCCCGTCAGCAGCGCCTCGGCATCGGCAAGGCTTTGAGGGTGGCATTGATCGCGCAGTTGAGCGCGGCGCCGAACGGCAGCGGCACGGCCAGTTCCCATCCGCGGCTCAGCGCAAGGTCGGCAGCGATCTGGTCGGTTCCATCGACCAGCAGGCTGTGCAGCCGCACTGCCCCGCGCGTGCCGGGCCACGTCGCGGCGATATCGTCGATCTTGGCAAACAGCGCGGCCAGAGCGGCGGCAATAGCCTCGGCATGGGCGCAGTAGGAGGGGTTGGAGGCACGGTGCCCGGTGATCCCGAGCGCCAGATGCGGCTGCCAGGTGTCGCTGACCGGAGCGGGCTGGCTGGCTGGCATTGCTTGTGTCGTCTCCCCCGCCCGCTCGGGCCCCGTTGTCGTGCTTAGTCGTTCGTCCCCCTGCGTTTCAAGCGCCTTGCCAGTACGTGGCTTTCAAACCCCCGCCGGTTTGACGATTCAGCCGAAAAAGCGCATCTTCACACCTCGGTGGGGAGGACGCAGCGATGGTCAGACACTCGTTGATGCTGCTTGGGATGCTGGCGGCGCTGATGATCGCGACCACGTCTGCCTTCGCGCAGGATGCACCGATCCCGCGCAGCTACCCCGAACGCACGAACGATCGTGGCTCAAAGTTCAATCCTGCAGACGAGATCGCGGTCGAAACCGCCGCCGCCGATACCGCAGACGCCGCCGCATGGCGGGCTGTTTCGACCTCGGCTTGGCCTACAACACCGGCGCGGGCCGCCCGCAGAACCGCCCGGTCGCCGAGCTGATCTATCGCAAGGCCTGCAAAGCCAAGGAAGCGAGCGCTTGCTACCGGCTGGGCCGATTGCTGCAAGACTTGAA
>JBBRUU010000151.1:0-6045 GCA_038247515.1 Sphingomonadales bacterium | reverse complement strand
TTGTGACGCTGGCGAGCGCACTTGCGCTGGCCGCCTGCTCCACCACCGGAGGGCCGGGCGACACCGCCAGTGCCCCGAGCGGCGGCGCCAAGTCCGACAAGACCTTCGCCGCCACCCCGGCAGGCGATCCGGTGTTCGCCTCGACCTACAAGCCCTTCCCGAACATCGCCACCGCGATCCGCGGCGCGACCGTCTATGACGGGCGCGGCGGCAAGATCGATGGCGGCGTCGTCTTCATGTCCGGCGGCAAGATCGTCGCGGTCAGCGGCCCGAACACCGCGATCCCTGCCGACATCGCGGTGTTTGACGGCACCGGCAAGTTCGTCACCCCCGGCATAATCGACATCCACTCGCACCTCGGCGACTACCCCTCACCGGGCGTCGAGGCCAATTCCGACGGCAACGAGGCGACCGATCCGACCACGCCCGAGGTCTGGGCCGAACACTCGGTCTGGCCGCAGGACCCGGGCTTCAGCCGCGCGCTCGCCAATGGCGGGATCACGGCGCTGCAGATCCTCCCCGGTTCGGCAAACCTCATGGGCGGGCGCTCGGTAACGCTCAAGAACGTGCCTTCGCGCACGGTGCAGGGGATGAAGTTCCCCGGCGCGCCCTACAGTCTCAAGATGGCCTGCGGCGAGAACCCCAAGCGGGTCTACGGTTCCAAGGGCCGGATGCCTTCGACCCGCATGGGCAACTTCGCGGTCAACCGCGAGACCTGGCTCGGCGCGATCGACTACGCCAATGACCCCAAGGCGAAGCGCGACCTTGCCAAGGAAACGCTGGTGGGCGTGCTCAAGGGCGATATCCTCATCCAGAACCACTGCTACCGCGCCGACGAGATGGCGCTGGTGCTCGATATGGCCAAGGAGATGGGCTACAAGGTCGCCGCCTTCCACCACGCGGTCGAGGCTTATAAGATCGGCGATCTCCTCAAGGAAAACGACGTCTGCTCCGCGATCTGGGCCGACTGGTACGGCTTCAAGATGGAAAGCTATGACGGCATCCGCGAGAACGCCGCCTTCCTTCAGCGCGAGGGTGCCTGCGTGGTGATCCACTCGGACGACGCCAACGATATCCAGCGCCTTAACCAGGAAGCGCGCAAGGCGCAGAAGGCGGGCCTGAGGCTCGGGATCGATATCCCCGATGCCGCTGTGATCCAGTGGATCACCTACAACGCGGCCAAGGCGATGGGCATCGCCGACAAGACCGGCAGCCTCGAGGCCGGGAAGATGGCCGACGTGGTGCTGTGGAACGGCGATCCGCTCTCGGTCTATTCGCGCCCAGAGAAAGTGTGGATCGACGGCGCGCTGATGTTTGACGCGACGAACCCCAAGACGCGGCCTGTCAGCGACTTCGAACTTGGCCAGCCCGGTGAAGGAGATGTGAAGTGAAGCGGCTCCTCACCCTCAGCGCGGTGAGCATGGCTGCGCTCGCCGTCACGGTCCCTGCGTTGGCGCAGGACGTGACCATCACCAACGCGCGGCTCGTGATCGGCGACGGTTCGGCCCCCATTGAGGGCGGTACCGTGGTCGTGCAGGGCGGCAAGGTTGTCTATGCTGGGCCGCAGCAGGCTGCGGCGAATGGCAGCACCACCATCGACGCCAAGGGCGCTTGGGTCACACCGGGCATCTTCGCGACTGTGACCACGCTCGGTCTCGCCGACGTTTCGGCGGTCGACGAAACCAACGACATCACCGCCCGCAAGGCGCCCTTTAGCGCCGCGCTCGACGCTGCGACGGCGGTCAACCCGACCTCGCAGCAGATTCTCGTCGATAAAGCCGCCGGGATCACCCGCGCGGCAACAACGATGGCGCCTTCGGGCTCGATCTTCGCCGGACAGGGCGCGATTATCGATCTCGACGGCGATGCCAGGCCGATCGTGCAGGCGCGCGCCTTTCAGATGATCAATCTGGGTGAGGGCGGGGCGGACCGCGCGGGAGGCAGCCGCGCTGCGGCGCACGTGCTGCTGCGCGCGGCGCTGCGCGAGGCGCAGGCGCTGGTCGGCAAACCGGGCATTCCTGAGACAACCGAGATCGGCAAAGACGATTTGCTGCTGCTCGGCCGGTTCGACGCCGAGGCACTGGTGCCGGTCGTGACCGGCAAGCAGAAGCTTTACGTCGAAGTCGAACGCATGGCGGACATTCGCGCGGTGCTGGCATTGAAGCAGGAGTTCCCCAAGCTTGATCTGGTGCTGGTCGGCGTGACTGAAGGCTGGCTGGTGGCCGACGAGATCGCCGCGGCGGGCGTGCCGGTAATCGCCAACGGCCTGATCGACCTGCCCGAAACTTTCGAGCAGCTCGGCGCCACCCAGTCCAACATCGGGCGCCTTGCCAGGGCGGGCGTGAAAGTCGCGATCAACGCTGCGACCCTCAATGATCCGCGCCGCCTGTCGCAGGTCGCTGGCAACCTTGTCGCGCTCACCAAGATGCCCGGCGCGAGCGGGCTGGAGTGGAGCAAGGCGTTTGCCGCGATCAGCTCGGTCCCAGCCGACATAAGCGGCATGGGCGGCAAGGCGGGCGTGCTCAAGGCCGGCGCATTTGGCGACGTGGTGATCTGGGACGGTGATCCGCTCGAACTCGGCACGATCCCCACGCAGGTCTATATCGGCGGCGTCCAGCAGGACCTCACCAACCACCAGACCCGCCTGCGCGACCGCTACATGGACCTTGATGAAAGCGACCGGCCGAAGGCCTACGACTGGTAGGCAGCCGTGCAGGCCATGCTATAGTCTCTCGCATAGGAAGATTGTCCGGGGGAGACAGCATGGACGTAGGCCTAATCATACTCATCGCGGCGAATGTCGCTTTTGTCGGCTCGCACTTCGCGATGTCGCATCCCTTGCGCGCCCCGATGGTGCGGGCTTTTGGGGCTGGGGGCTTCCAGATCGCCTATACGCTGGTGAGCTTCGCGACGCTTGCATCGGTTTACTACACATTCGTTGCCGCGCCGCCGGCCGACCTGCCGGGTTCGGGCGGCATCGGATGGATCGCCGCGAGCCTTATCACGCTGCCGGCGATGATCCTGCTGGCGGGCTCGTTCATCGGCAATCCGGCGCTGCCCACCCCGCTTGCCGAAGCGCAGGCGCGCGCGACCCCTCGCGGTGTGTTCAAGGTGACGCGTCACCCGATGATGTGGGCGATCGGCCTGTGGGCGCTCTCGCACTTGGTGCTGTTCTGGAGCACCCGCACGATGATCACGGCTGCCGCGATGGGGGTGCTGGCGCTGGTCGGCGCGCGTTTGCAGGACGGTAAGAAAGCCGCGCTGATGGGCGATGCGTGGGGCCAGTGGCAGAGCCGCACAAGCTATTGGCCGCGCTGGGGCCAGCTGCCGTCGGTGGGCGCGGTGCCGCTGGTGGCGGGCACGGCGCTGTGGCTGGCAGGAAGCTGGCTCCACCTGTGGCAGGCGGGTATCCCGGCAGGCGTGTGGAAGTGGCTGGCCTAGGCTCCGCGCCTATTCGCCCTTAAAGACAGCCGTACGCTTCTCGATCAGCGCGGCGACGCCTTCGGCGTGGTCGGCGGTGGTGTGCATCATCGCCTGCGTGTTCGCCGCGAGTTCGAGCGCGGTGTCGTAGCTCGTCTGCTGGCCCTGCCGCAGCAGGTTCTTGGTGTGGCGCAGCGAGTGCGGGGGGAGGAGCGCGATCCGGCCTGCGAGCGCGCGCGCCTCGTCCATCAGAGCCTCGGGGGCGACGACGCGGCTGACCAGGCCCCAGTCCTTTGCGGTGGCGGCGTCGATCACGTCGCCGGTGTAGAACAGCTCGGCCGCGCGGCTCATCCCGATCACGCGGGGGAGGATCCAGGTGCCGCCATCGCCGGGGATGATCCCGAGCTTCAGGAAGGTCACCCCGAACTTCGCGCTCTCGCTCGCGATGCGGATATCGGCGAGGCAGGCGACGTCGCAGCCCAGGCCGATCGCCGGGCCATTGACCGCGGCGATGACGGGCACGCGCAGGCCGTACAGCGCGCGCAGCATCAGGTGGATGTTGTCGCGGTAACCATCAGAAATCGCAGGTGTTGTGCCGCTGAAGGTGCCGGTCTTGCCCTGCATCGCCTTGATGTCGCCGCCCGCGCTGAAGGCCCGCCCAGCGCCAGTGAGGATCACCACTCGGCACGCCATGTCGCGGTTTATCGCATTAGAAACACGGACAAACTCGTCCCCGTCGCCCGGCGCGCCGAGCGGGTTCATGCTTTCCGCCCGGTCAAGCGTGAGGATCGTGACGGGGCCTTCGTGGGCAATCTGGATCAGGGACATGGGGGGGTCTGGCGCCTTATGGTCTTCTAGGTTCAGCTTGCCTAAAGGCCGTGCGGATAAAGGGCAAGAATAGCCGCGCACACGCACCCACGATGCTGTAAAACGCCTGTAAGAAAGGAACCTGATGCCAAGCCTTGCGCTGCTTGCCGCCTCGCCCTCACTCCTAAGCGCCGCGCTTGCTGTTGCCGCACCTGATGCGACTGCATTGCCGCAGGCCGAGATCGCCCCGGTAATGTGGAGCCTCACCGCAGCTCAGGAAGAAGGCGGGCAGGATCCTGCCGCGCCGCCGCGTGATACACCGGCCGATGGACCGCCCGCCGATCCCGCGCCGCAGTTTGACGAGAACGGGCAGCCGGTGGGCGAGATTGTGGTGGAGGGCGAAATCGGCCCGCCCAAGAGCGACCCGCTTGAGAGCGTCAACGAAGACAGCTATCGGATCACGCAGGCGGTCGACAAAGCGGTGCTCGAGCCGATCGCTTATGCCTATCGCGATGGGCTCCCCGAACCGATTCGCGACGGGCTGGGCAATGTCGTGCGGAATCTTGGCGAGCCGAGCAATGCCTTGAACTTCCTGTTGCAGGGCAAGGTTGGCAAGGCTTTTGGGACCTTGGGGCGGCTGGCGATCAACACCACGCTGGGCGTGGGCGGATTGTTCGACGTGGCGGGCAAGCCTCGGATCGGGCTGCCCTACCGCCGCAACGGCTTTTCCAACACAATGGGCTATTACGGCGTCGGGCCGGGGGCCTATCTCTATCTGCCGATTACGGGGGCGACGACGGTGCGCGACCTGATCGGCAACTCGCTCGATCAGGCGCTGCTGCCGTTCGCGGTGGGCAAGCCTTTCAACAGACCGGCCTATGCAGCGACCTATTTCATGGTGAACGGCCTCGACCAGCGCCTCGCGTTCGACGAGGAGATCGCCCAGATCGAGGCTTCGGACGATCCCTACCTGATGCGCCGCCAGACCTATCTTGCACAGCGCCGCCGCGATATCGCCGCGCTCAAGGGCGAGACGATCCCCGACGATGAGGACGAATACGCGGAGGATATGTCTACCGACGAGTCAGCGCCACCCACCGCGCAGGCGGATGGTGCTCCGCTCCAGCCAACCGGCGGCGCGGAAGCGCTCGTCATTACCCGCCCGCGCTGAGGCCCGCCCGCCTATTGATGACCGGAATCGAGCCAGCGAGCATAATTGCGCACAGTCGGCGGCCAGTCTTTCGGCCAGTCGGGCAGATCGCTTTCCAGATTGCCGGATCGTTCGGCCCAATCGCGTACCCAGTCCATACCGACATCGTCATCGTCGATGCAAAGATCTTTGAAGAGGTGATCGTCGGGGTGCGGGGTCAGGCGCGGCTCGACATAGGGGAGTGCCTGCGCCCAGACGAAGCGCGCCGCCTCGGGTGAGCAGTCCGGAGCCATCATGGCCAGAAACTCGGTCTCGGTCGGGTTGGCGCGGCGTAAAGCTACGCGTCGGCGCGCACGACGTAGCATCCAGAAGCCGAAGCCGAGCCAGATTGTCAGTCCCACCACGACAAAGAGCGTGACCGCCACCCATTCGGGAAGACCGAGCATTTCGTCTACCGCTAATCGCTAACCAGTGCGACCGATCAAGCCCGCGCCTCTTCGCCGGTCAGGCCTGCGCTGTTGTGCTTCAGCGCCTTCAGCACCGTGTCGACGATCTGCGGCGCGTTAAGCCCGGCCTCGTCATACTGCTTCATCGGGTCTTCGTGATCGATGAAGGTATCGGGCAGGCGCAGCGTGCGAATCTTCAGGCCGCCATCGGTCAGGCCTTCA
>JBBRUU010000150.1:0-6052 GCA_038247515.1 Sphingomonadales bacterium | reverse complement strand
TGAGGTGGATCGAGGTGGACTCCAAGGGCTCCATGAAGCCCGCCGCCAGCCCCTGCGCCACCACATTCTTGTTCCAGAACTTCTTTCGCCGCCCGGTGGTGACACGCAGCCAGTTGCGTTCGGCCTGCGGCTTGCCCGCGATATTGCCGAGCAGGATGTCGAGCGTCGCCTGATCCTCCAACAAGCCCGAGCAATAGACATGGCCGTTGCCGTTGCAGTACTGGAGCGGCACCTGCCATTGCCAGCCCGCGCTGTGGGCGGTGGCGCGGGTGAAGGGCGGGGGCGGGCTACCATCCTCGCGCAGGCAAGGCAGGGCCACCGCACGGTTGCAGGGCAGATATTGGCTCCAGTCCTCGTAGCCGGTGTGCAATGCCTGCTCGATCAGCAGGCCGCGGAAACCCGAGCAATCGACGAACAGGTCGCCCTCGAATACACGCCCGTCTTCGTGCGTCACGCCGGTGACGAGGCCGCTCTCACCGTCGAGTACGGCATCAGCGACCTTGCCTTCCTGCCGCACTACGCCGCGGCTTTCAGCGAGACGGCGCAGGAAGGCGGCGTAGCGCCCAGCGTCGAGGTGATAGGCGTTGTTGACCGGCGGCAAGTCGTCCCGCTTGAAATCCTCGGTGCGCGCGAACGTGCCGAAATAGGCGGCCATCGTCTCGAGGTTGAAGACCTGGATCGGGCGCTTGTCGCGGCATTCGGCCATCTGGTGCCAGACGTGGTGGAAGGAAATCCCGCCCATCGTGCAGTCATAGGCGCCGAAGGGGTGGATGTAGTTATCGCCGAGCTTGCCCCAGTTTTCGAACTGGATGCCGAGCTTGAAGGTGCCGCCGAACTTGCGCAAGCATCTCGCGCTCGTCGATCCCGAGTAGCTGGTTGTAGCCGACGAAGGGCGGAATCGTCGCTTCGCCAACCCCGACCGTGCCGATCGCCTCGGATTCGATGAGGATAATATCCACAGCCCGTCCGGCCTTGAGAACACCGCATCGCTCGCGCCGCGTCGGCGTCTGCGCGCACTCGGTACCGCTTTGGCGCCCGCAATTGTCGCCGCCAGCCCGGCGCTCGCGCAGGATGCCCCGGCCGGCGACAAGGACAAGGATACCGCCGACGCTACTGCCGATCCCGAGTCGGGCGATCAGATCATCGTCACCGGCTACCGTGCCTCGCTCCAATCGGCGCAGAATATCAAGCGCAATGCCGATACCTTTGTCGAGGCGATCAGCGCCGAAGACATCGGCGCGCTGCCCGACCGCTCGGTGGCTGAAGCGCTCCAGCGCGTGCCGGGCGTCAACATCGGCCGCTTCGAAAAGCCCTCCGACCCCGACCGTTTCTCGGTCGAAGGCACCATCGTCATCATCCGCGGCCTCAATTTCGTGCGCTCCGAGCTCAACGGCCGTGACATCTTCTCGGCGAACGGTGGCACCGTTCTCAACTTCAACTAGGTCTCTCCCGAACTGCTCGGCCGGGTCGAGGTGTTCAAGAACCTCACCGCCGATGCGGTCGAAGGAGCGCGAGACGCAGTCCTCGACCGAGGATTTCTCAGTCGATGTTGACTGGGAGATCACCGACCGCCTGCGCGTCAATTTCGAGGCGCAGCGCATTGCCTCGGATCTGCAACAGGATTCGATCATCGACACGATGTCGACTTGGGCGACATCGATCTCGATCAGCGCGGAAAGGTGCCGCAGGTGCAGTTCCTCGCGCCTCCCGGCGCCCGGGCCGATTACCTCACTTCGGGCCGCAACACCTAGTACTGGTTCCTGCTCGACAGCATCGCCCGCAACGAGGGCGAACTCGGCACGCTGTGCGGCGATTTCGAATACGACATCTCGGAAGATGGCTTTTTCAAGCAGGTCAAGTTCGGGGCGCGCTGGTCGTAACGCGGGCAGACCACGCGTGACACCAACTTCAGCACGTGGGCCAACCTGTCGGCACCTTGGGCGGGCCGCGCAGGCTGCGCGCCTTGGAATGCTGGGCCAGGGTGTGCCGCGACCGGTGGTTTCCAGCCGGGCCGCTTCTTCACCGGCCTTCCGGATCAGGGTGGCGCGATAGGCGGCGGTGCTTACGTCGACGACTTCCCCACATTCGCCAACATGCGCACGCCGTTCGACGATGGCTTCCAGCGCGGCACCGCGCCTTCGCCGCTGCCGGGCGGCGCGCACTTCTTTGGCGCGGATAGCTTCCTGAAGGAATATCTTGCGGGCGACTCCGCCCGTCAGGCGCAGGCGATCAACACTTTCTCGCAGACGCCCAACCCGTTCTTCGGCGTGCGCAACCGCAACTTCACCAACGCGGTGATGGGGCAGACCACCCGGTGCGATCCGTTCTGCGAAAACGAAATCAGCGATGTGTCGGAGACCACCAAGGCCGCCTACGCCCGCGTCGATTATGGCACCGATTACGACAATGGCTGGAAGATCACCGGCAATATCGGCCTGCGCTACGTCGAGACCGGGGTTGTGGCGGCGGGCCTGATCGGCTTCTCCAACCCGTTCTTCTTCGACAACGCCGCCTCGGGTGGGAATGGCAACGGGCGCGCCGAGCTTTCCGAAGTAACCGCCGCTTGCGGCCGCGCCCAGCAGCTGCCCGCCGCCCAGCGGCCCGCCTTCTGCAGCCTTTCGGCCGCGCGTTTGGCCCAAATTGCGGCGGCGCACACCGACGAGATCGTACTGGACGACCGCGCGGTTACTTTCGAAAACTGGTTGCCGAGCTTTAACGCGCTGCTCGACACCGGCGATGGCCGGTTGTTCTGCGCTGCGGTCTCGAAGGGCATTTCCCGGCCTGACCTTGCCGCCTTCCGCTCCGGCGGCGGGATCGGGACAACACCGGCGACCTGCGTTCGGGGAGGCGCTGGCTAAGGCCAGTGGGCTACTGGCTACCGCGCTGCTGCCCCCGACACCGTTGTCGTTGTTGTCGTTGCGCTTATCGATTTTTATTGCACACTATCCATTCAGCCACGAAGCAGCACCTCTCTCAGGCGATGGCTGCCTTTGCCACCTCCTGACCCATGAACTCCGAAGCCATCAGGTATAAAAACTGAGTAGGCTGATTGGCAAAGAACTCGAACACGAATGGCCCGATTGGGCTGCGCAGGATGAAATCAAACTGTTCCGGTTTGTAGCGTGTGATCGAACCGAAGTAATAAGTGGCTAAATACATCGTCAGAAGCTGATTCATCAGAAACTGCGTCGATGAGGCCCTATAAACATAATACTTCCGATAGGGGGGGAAGGCTGTGACCGACCTCCACAATCGGGACCGAGTGACGCCGCTCAGCTCCTCGAGGGCCTGTGACGGACGGTGGCCGTAGGCGATCGCGTTCGTCATCTCAGCCTCAATGATGCGTCGTCCGTCAATCGTGTCCTCGCATTTTACGTTTAGCCACCCTTGCGCGTCATCGAGGCTTTTCGAGAGTCCCGTCATTGGGTAGGCGAGGCGGGTGAAGTCGTCAGCGTAAGCCCTTACCCTGATCCAAGCCTGTCTGATCGCGGGGTCGTGCATATAATCGACGCGCTCCAGGCTGATGAAGCGTTCGATCAATCCCTCCGCGTGGCTGAAGACACGGTGGCCAATAAGGATCTGACCTAGAAAGTCCTGCGAACGCATCTGTATGTGCGTCCTGCCCGGCGCGGGCGCTGGCAAGGTCGCGTCAAGTGCGTTTGCGAACATAACGAACGCGCTCTCGCCCGGGTTTTTCGTAACGTCGATGGAGACGTGGCCGTGGATCGCGCCCGGAGTGGTGGGCAGCTTTTCCGAGAGCCCGTGCCTTACGGTACCAAGGGCGACGCCGCGCTTCTTGACTGCGAGGCATTTCGCAAGGTTTAGGAACGAATAGTATAGAAGGAGCGGTTTGGCCGCGTTGACATCTGAATTTTGCGCTGCGGTAAAAAAGTCTCGCGCTTGGTTGGAAAACGCCAATGCCTGCCGCTTAGCATTCGGGTCGGTGATCTTTTCTAGTTCGTGCTCGATTATGTTCCAAGGTTGGGTTGCAAACATCGTGGAGTGCAAACCCTCTCGCTTCGCGCCCTTATAAGTGGGGAAGAAGGAGAATGCGGCCGGCCGCTTCCTTATGTGTATTACTTCTCCCGCACGCGGATCTTGAAGCTGCAAACCACCCTCCTATCTCGGACAGTGGATGCTGAACGATATTTTGCCACTTAGAAAGGCCCTAAGCGCGGTGTCGGCTTGTTTCGCCCGATCATCCGTCGCACCTTCATTAAGAGTCTGACTCATCAGTCTTCAATTTTCGCTTAAGTTCTTACGATTCTTCGAGTTATCAATCTGGATTGAGGCCGGGAAGAGCCATGCAGTGGCGCTTTCGATGGTTCGTTCGAAGTCTTTTGCCAAGCGTCTGTTGCGGTTCAGCCATGCAAAGGTTCTTTCGACAACCCAGCGTCGTGGCAGGAGGACAAAGCCTTTTGCGGCGTCAGAGCGTTTGATGATCTCAAGGCTCCACGTGCCGATTTTGGCCAGCGCTCGTCCACCGCCCCTCCGCCGACCGTTCCGACTAAGGCGCCGGCTTGATCCCGCTGACGTCGGCTGTTGCTCCGCCAGAACGCCAGCCCGGCTGGTTCCTCGCTCTCTTTGCGCTCGCTGCTGCCGGGGGCGCGGTGGCCTATGTGCCGCTCCTCACGATACTGCTTCTGCAGCGCATCGCCGATCTTCAGGGGAGCGAGGATGTCGCCGCGCTTGCACAGGTCATCTTCCTCGGCGCGGTCATGGCGAGCCTTGCCAACATCGCGGTCGGCTGGCTGAGCGACCGCAGCGGTGTGCGGCGGCTATGGATTATTGCCGGGCTGATCGCCTCGAACCTGCTGCTGGTTTCCATCGGCGAAGCGCGGTCGGTCAGCGAGATCGTGCTGCTGGTGATGATCTGGCAGGTCGCGCTCGATCTCATGCTCTCGCCGCTGATGACCTGGGCGGGCGACTGCTTCCCCGACGCGCAGAAAGGCATGCTCGGCGGCACGCTGGCGCTGGCGCCGGCGCTCGGCGCAGCGGCGGGGTCGCCGGTCACCTATGTCGGCCTGGTCGATCCCGGCGCGCGCCTGGTGGTAGTGGCCGGGCTGGTGAGCGCGCTGGTGCTGCCTGCGGTGCTGCTCGGCACGGGCAGGGTGCGCGGCGAACTGATGGTCCCGGCTGTCAACGATGGCAGCGCGCAGCCCCGGCAGGACAGCGTCGTTGCGCGGACGTGGACAGCGCGGCTGCTGGTGCAGATCGCGGAAGGCGGCATGTTCGCCTTCCTTCTCTATTGGCTGCGCTTGATCGCGCCGGGCTTCCCCGAAAACGCGGCGGCGAACGTGTTCAGCATTGTGCTGATCTGCTTAGTCCCGCTCTCGCTGTGGCTGGGGCGCTGGACCGATCACCGCGCGCGCCCGGTGCGGCCGCTTGCGGGGAGCGCGGTGCTGTGCGCTGCCGGCATGCTGATCATGGCGGGGGCGCAGACGCTCGGCCACACCATCGCCGGCTATGTATTGTTCGGGCTGTCCGCGGCGATCTTCCTCGCGCTCCACGCCAGCCAGACCTTGCGCGTGCTGCCCGCCCCGCAGCATCGCGGGCGCGATCTGGGGCTGTTCAACCTCACCAACACTGTGCCGGGGATGGTGATGCCGTGGATCACCGTGCTGCTGGTCCCGCGCTTTGGCTATGGCTGGCTGTTCGTGCTGTTTGCCGCGCTGTCGCTGGCCAGCGCCGCCCTTCTGGTGGTGTCGCTGCGGCGGCCGTGACCGCGCGAGATGCGCTTGCCAAGCACAGCGCAGCGACATAGGCTGATAACGTTCTCAAGAAGCAAAGCGGATCTGGGACGGTCTGGCGGAATGGCGCGAAATGGAATGGGTCGGCTGTTGTGCGGAGCGATGCTGGGTGCGCTGCTCGCCGGGTGCAATGCGGCGCCCGAGGTGTGGCCGGTTTCCGCCCCGGTAACGCGTGCGGCCAATTCGCCCGAGGCGTTGCTGGCGCGCATCAGCCTTAAGAGCAAGGTCGCGCAGATCACCATGCCCGACATCGGTTCGATAACGCCTACGGACGTGCGCCAATACCGCTTCGGCACGATCCT
>JBBRUU010000149.1:0-6107 GCA_038247515.1 Sphingomonadales bacterium | reverse complement strand
TGGTGTCGCTGCGGCGGCCGTGACCGCGCGAGATGCGCTTGCCAAGCACAGCGCAGCGACATAGGCTGATAACGTTCTCAAGAAGCAAAGCGGATCTGGGACGGTCTGGCGGAATGGCGCAAAATGGAATGGGTCGGCTGTTGTGCGGAGCGATGCTGGGCGCGCTGCTCGCCGGGTGCAATGCGGCGCCCGAGGTGTGGCCGGTTTCCGCCCCGATAACGCTTACGGACGTGCGCCAATACCGCTTCGGCACGATCCTCAATGGCGGCAATTCCGGGCCCTAAGGCAACGACAAGACCCCTGCTGCCGATTGGCTGAAGCTCGCCGACGCATACTGCGAGGCCTCGACCGCCCCGCTGCCGAACGGCCAGCCGGCGATCCCCGCGCTGTGGGCAACCGACGCGGTCCACGGCCACGCCAATGTTCCCGGCGCGACGGTCTTCCCGCACAACATCGCTTTGGGCGCGGCCGGTCATGCCGACCTGATCCGCCGCATCGGAGCGGCGACCGCTGTCGAAATCGAGGTCACGGGGCTCGACTTGGCCTTTGCGCCCACCATCGCCGTTGCCCGCGATGACCGCTGGGGGCGGACCTACGAGAGCTTTTCGGAAAATCCCCTCCTCGTCACCCGAATGGGCGCGGCGATGGTCGAGGGGCTACAGGGCCGCCCGGGCGAGCCGGGTTTCCTCGGCAAGGGCAAGGTCGCGGCTACCGCCAAGCACTTCTTCGGCGACGGCGGCACCGCGCAGGGCGTCGACCAGGGCGACGTCAACGGCGACCTCAAGGAGCTGATGGCGATCCACGCCGCGCCCTATCCTGCCGCAATCGAAGCAGGCGCTGCGAGCGTGATGGCGAGCTTCAACTCGGTCAACGGCACCAAGATGCACGGCAATCAGGCGCTGCTCACAGGCGAGCTGCGCGGCAATCTCGGTTTTGAGGGGCTGGTGGTCGGCGACTGGAACGGCCGCGGGCAGGTCAAGGGCTGCACCAATTCGGATTGCCCGCAGTCGCTGATGGCGGGTCTTGATGTCTACAAGGTGCCCGAGGACTGGAAGGCGCTCCACGCCAATCTCGTGCGCGAGGTGCAAGACGGCACGATCCCGATGAGCCGCCTCGATGCAGCGGTGCTGCGGGTGCTGCGCCTGAAGGCGGATCTGGGGATTTTCGATGGCGAGGTGGAGCCTTCGCTGCGTGCCAATGGCGGCAAGTGGGAGCTGCTCGGCTCGCCCGAACACCGCGCGCTCGCCCGCGAGGCGGTGGCGAATTCGCAGGTGATCCTCAAGAATGCCGGCGTGCTCCCACCAAAGCCGGGAGCGCGGATCGAGGTGGCGGGAAGCGCGGCCGACAACATCCCCAGGCAGGCTGGCGGCTGGTCGATCACATGGCAGGGGGGCGGCGATCTCACCGCGGCCGATTTCCCCGGTGCGACCTCGATCTACAGCGGCATTGCCGCAGCAGCCAAAGCGGCGGGCGGCGCGGCGGTGCTCGCCCCTACCGGCAGCGCTACCAGCAAGCCTGACATCGCTATCGTCGGGTTCGGTGAGCAGCCCTATGCCGAATTCGCCGGTGACCGGAAGGACCTCGCGTTCCGCGACGAGGAGGGATTGAACCTCCTCAAGGCCTACCGCGCGCGCGGCGTTCCGACCTTGGCAGCTTTCTTGTCCGGGCGCCCCTTGTGGATCAACCGCGAATTGAACGTCGCCGACGCCTTCGTTGCCGCATGGCTCCCAAGGAGCGAAGGGGCAGGGGTCGCCGACGTATTGTTCGGCACGGTGCAACCGACCGGGCGGCTCTCGTTCAGCTGGCCGAAGACCTGCCAGAGTGCGCCGCTTAACAACGCCAAGGACGCGCTGTTCCCGGTCGGCTTCGGCCTTGTCTTCGAGAGCGCGAGGGCGCTTTGGCAGCTCGGCGAGACCTGCGCCGCGCTTACCCATGATCCGGGCGCGGTGTGGTTTGCCAGCGGCAAGCTGGGCGCGCAGGTGCAGGCGGTTGCCGACAATGCGCTGCTCCCCGACCTGCGCGGCGTGGGCAACGGCGTCGTCGTCACCGGCTCCGACCGCAAGGCGCAGGAAGACGCGCGCTGCATTGCCTTTGGTCCGGGCGCGAAGCTGACGCTGAGCGGCCCGGCCAGCGGCGCGGCGTGGCGGATTTCCTATCAGGTGACCGCGCGGCCCGCTGGGCCCGTCACCGTGACGGCAGGCGGCAAGGCGCTAGGCATCACGCAGGGGCTTGCCGTCGCCCAAGGCAAGGGCTGGCGCGAGATGGTGCTCACCCCGGCCTGCCTTGGCGAGACTGGCGGCAAGGCAGGCCTTCGCATCCCAAGCGCCCTTTGCCTTCCAGATCAGCGATATCGCCCGCGACGAGAGCGCGGCGACTGCGGAATGCTCGTTCTAGGATACCCGTTAGGGCATCACGATTTCGAAGCCTTGCCGCATCGGGTCGAGCCCGTCGATCAGCCCCTGCAGGGCGGCTTTGTCGCCTGTCACTTGGAGACCGACTTTCTCGAGCGCTGCTACCGGCTGTTTCAGGAACAGCATGGCGAGCAGGAGGGCGCGCGGGCCCTTGATGCTGGCCGCCGGGTTGGCGGGCAGGGCGCCGACACGGCCGATCATCGCCTGACCGGTGATCTCAAGGCTCGCCATCTCCATGTGGTCGGTCAGCTCGATGCCGATGGTGATATTGCGCGGCCCCGGGCGCTCGGGCGCGAAGCGTGTTGCTGCGGAATCGAGCAGTTCTTGCGTGGCGAGCGCGGCGATCAGGTCATTGGGCTGAGCGGCTGCAAATGGCGCGCGCCCGCGCCTGAGGTCGTTTGCCGCAGCCAGGAACTGATTACGCCAGATCGCACTTTCGGACTGGTAGCCCTGCTGTTCGTAGCTGCCCGCAAGCATCGCCTTGGCCTTGGCATTGGCCGGAACGGCGAAGACGAGGTTTTGCAGCAGGTCCGACGACCAGCGATAGTCCCCGCTCGCCATCGCATTCTCGGCGAGCGCCAGAGTCCGGTCCGCGCCGCCCAGTGCGTCGATCAGCTTGGTCGCGCGTTCGACGGGCGGGTAGCGGTGGAGGTTGGCGGGGACAGCATCGTACCAGCCGAGATAAAACTGGTAGATCGCCTTCGCGTTGTGGCTGATCGTGCCGTAGTAGCCGCGCGTCGCCCACTCTTTGGCGTTACCCGGCGGGGGCGCGTTTTCGAGCGCCTCGGCGATTTCGTCCATCGTCTCGCCGCGGTTCATGCGGCGCACGGTCTGGTCGTGGAGCCAGCGGTAATTGTCACGCTGGGCGGTCAGCCACGCGGTGCCCGCCGCGCGGCCGAACACCGGCCAGCAATGGCTCGAAATCACGACATTGCTGGTCGGCGCATAGCGGTTCGCCGCCTCGTCGAGGTAACGCGCCCAGGCCCGCGCATCGCGCACCTTGGCGCCGCGCGGCGTGAGGATGTTGTGCAAGCTGCACGTAGCGATCTCGGCGGCGAGGAAGATCTTTTCCGGCTTCACGAAGACGTTGAACTCGGCAGGCGCTTCGGTGCCCGAGACGATCTGGAATTCAAGCGCGATGCCGTCGACCATGCGGGTGTCGCCGGTCTTGGCGACTGTGTCGGTCGGCGGGATCAGCGACAGCGTGCCGGCGGAAATCCCCATGCCGATGCCGCTCCCCATCTGCCCGGTCGTGCCGGGTTTCAAACCGGTGCCGAACTGGTAGGAAGCGCGGCGCACCATCGCGCCGCCGGCCATGACGTTTTCGGACGTGGCCTCTTCCATGAAGCCCGCGGGCGCGATCACCGGCACCTTGCCCGATGCGACATCCGCCGGATCGACCACGCCCTTGGCGCCGCCGAAGTGGTCGCCGTGGCTGTGCGAATAGATCAGCGCGCTGACCGGGCGCTTGCCGAGAGTCTGGTTGACCAGCTCCATCGCCGCCCGTGCGGTTTCGACCCCGGTCAGCGGATCAATCACGATCCAGCCGGTTTCTCCCTTGATGATGGTCATGTTTGAAACGTCGAAGCCGCGCACCTGCCAGACGTTGGGCGTCACCTGAAACAGCCCGTGGCGCTTCAGGTGCGTCATGTGCCGCCACAGGCTGGGGTTTACCGTGTCGGGCGCGGGGCCGGTGACGAAGGCATAGGCGTCAAGGTTCCAGACGGGCTTGCCGGCCGCGTTGAGGATCACCGGATCCCTGCGGGTGGCAAGAAAGCCGCGCTGCGAATCTGCCGCATCGCGAGTGCCTTCGGGGGGGAGCTGCTTGACGGTCGCCGCCTGCTCGGCCCGGGTCGAGGCGCTTGCGCCGCCCTGATCCTGCGCTTCAGCCGCGCCTGCCGCGCCCAGCAAAGCGATAAGCCCGAGCGCTACGCCCGCCCGCAATCCAGCTATTGTCATGAGTATGGTCCCCGCTTCTCCCGCTCCGGGTGATGCCCTGATGCCGGTTGCAATTCAAGACCAGGGCGGCAGTCGGCGTGGACCAACCTTCATTCATTCAAATTCTGGAACGTTTGCGAGGAAAGATTGAATTTTTCCGATCATCGCCTTGCGGCTAACTGGCCGCCACCAGCTTCCCTTTCGAAGCGGCAAAGGGGCCTTCAGCCTCTTGGACCAGAGCGGCGACTTAAAGGGCTTGGTGCCGTTCGACGGAGCCGAGGCCGCGTGCGCTGGGCGGGTTCAGCGGCTGGCGCCGGGGTTGGCAGTGGTGAGCAGCCCCCTGCGGCTGGCTCAGAACGGCGATCCCATACCGCATTCGTGGAGCGCAGGCCTTGCCGACCTCACCCGCTTGCTCGGAGCCCGCGCCGCCTTCGTTCGCGCGCCTGACATCGCAGCCCCGGTCTTTGCGCCGTGGGCCGGATGGAGCGCGGCCGCCTTCCAGAACTGCGGCTGCGCGGGGCTGCCGGACGCGCAGTTTGTCGCCAGTTACTGCATCGACCATGATACCTGCGCCTCGCAGGGGCGGGGCGGGGTGGACGTGGTGCTTGTCTCGCCGCTTCCTGCGACTTGCGATGCAGGCGAGGGCGGTCTTCCCGGCATCGGCACCCTGAGGGCGATGATCCGCGCCGCCGTCGCCGAGGGGCGCGAGCGGATCGCCATCATCGTTCACGCCCGCCAGCGCACCGCGCTCGCTGCCATGCGCCTCGCCGAGGACCGCTCGCTGTGCCCGGAAGGCTTTGCGGTGGACATCCTTGCCATCGAGGATGCGTTGCCCGCCCTGATGGCCCCCGGCGCGCCGTGGGACGCCATCATCGCCATGCCGGAGCTGCGGAGCATCGTCTTTATCCTGCTTGCAGAAACCAGCGGCGTGCGCGGGCCTTGGTCGATGCTGTGGCACAAGCTGGGCGTGCGCCGCGTGACGTCCGAGGTGCGGGGCGAGGTGCGGGGCGAGGTGCGGGGCGAGGTGCGGGGCGAGGCGCTGCGCTTGCACGCGGCCTGGGCGCGGCTGCGCGGGCGCGGAGTGACGATCCCGGAGTGACGACCGCAGCGCGCGGCAGCGATGCGCCCTACGCCGCCGAAGTCACGGACGCCGAATTCATCGCGCTTTTACAGGGCGAAATCGCAGTCGAGGGCCAGTATGCGAGCCCCTGGCGGGCACTCGAAAACACACCCATGATAATTTCCGGAAGACAAATGCAGAATTTGCGGGTTATATCTTTTAATTCTGCTGAATAACCCGAAAAGGTGGCACTATGACGAGCCGCAAGATCGTCGCGAATGAACTGGCGCATGTCCTGCGGCAGATTTCCCATCCCGACCGCATTCGCTTGTTGCTGAAGCTTCAGGCGGGCGAGCAGACGGTGAACGAGCTCGGCGATATCCTTGAAATCTCGCCGACCCGCGTCTCGCAACACCTTAGCGTGCTGCGTGCGGTGGCGCTGGTCGAAACGACGACGCATGGGCAAAAGCGCGTCTATCGCCTTGCGCAGCCCGAGCTTGCGGCATGGCTGATCGGGGGCATCGATTTCATCGCTAACCGCCTGAGCCGCGCGACCCCCGCCGATGTCGCCCAAGCCAAGCAGCTTTGGGTTGCCGAGGGCGCCGAACCGGAACCGGTCGACCGGGCCGCCTGACCCGCATCGCCGCGCCGCGCCGCCCCGTGCTGCAATTTCAGCAGGCGTGCGCGGAAAGCATCTC
>JBBRUU010000148.1:0-6165 GCA_038247515.1 Sphingomonadales bacterium | reverse complement strand
TCATTCGCGTGATTGGCGGCAAAGATGACACGGGAAGTGAACGCCTCATCCTGCGTAATGATGGTTTTGCGCATTACGTCTCGCGCGGATTTGGCACTATGCGCAGCGGGGTGGCGACCAGTCCGGCAGCAGCTCTGGTAGCGCTGGAGGTGATCGCAGAAACCGCGTCCACCATCAGCGATGAAACGCGAGAGGCGATCCTGCGCCAGGAAGGGGAGCGGCTTATTCTTCAGGTTCGCGAGGCGCTATCAGGGCCGGATCTTGATCTGGTCGAAGCTCGCTACGCCAAATTTGCAATGACTACGGCACTTTAACGGATCGGCTATTTCGCCCGCGACACAGCCAGCGCCGCGCTGACCAGCAGCATCCCGCCAATATCCAGCCCGCTCAAAACCTCGCCAAACACCAGCCAGCCGTAGACCGATGCGACCGCAGGCTGGGTCAGCAGCGCCAATCCCACGATCAGCGGCGGGAAATACTTGAGCGAATAGACCATCAGACCCTGGCCGACCAACTGGCTCAGGATGAACAGCCCGATCACCGGCGTCCAATCAGTCGGCCACACCGGCTCGCCAAGCGCCAGCGCCAGCCCAAGCAGCACAGGGCAGCCGAACAGGCTCACCCACACCAGCAGGCTCCACGATCCGAACTTCCCGCGCGCGCCCTGCAGCGTCAGCAGGTACACCGCGTAAAGCAGCCCGGCGGCGAGGCAGAACAGGTCGCCCACCAGCGTGGCGTTCGAAATCTCAAGGCTACGCCCCATCAGGATCGCCGCGCCCGCCAATGCGAAAATGATCGCCAGCCACTCCAGACCTTTGGGCAGCATCCGCGCCGCGATAAAGCCCCAAAACAATAGCACGATCGATCCGGCATTACCGAACAGCGTCGCGTTGCCCAGCCGGGTCATGCCGATACCGATGTGCCAACTCGCCAAGTCCATAGCGAAGGTCACCGCGCCCAGCGCCACGAGCGCCAGCGTCTTTGCGCCAATGCCCGTCAGCCGCTGGCCGTTTGCCCGCGCCAGCACCACCAAAAACGGCAGCGCGAGGAACAACCGCCAGAATCCCGCAGCAACCGGACCTGTATCGGCAAGCCGCACGAACCACGGCCCGATCGCCAGCGCCACGTTCCCGCCGAACAATGCGAGCAGCAGCAGCCACGCCGCCGGGCGCGCGGCTTCCACAGGCGCAGCAGTAACAACTTCTTCTTGGGCCGCACCCTCAATTTCCATGCTTGCGCCCTAGCCCTGCTCGCTCCAAGTGGATAGCCAATCGAAACTGGTACCCAAGGATTTCCCACATATGCACGACGCTCTGTTTCAGCCGCTCACAATGGGCGCGCTCCACGCAAAGAACCGCATCCACATGGCCCCGCTCACCCGCGGGCGCGCGGCCGAGCCGATGTTCACCCCCAACGCGCTGATGGCGACCTATTACCGCCAGCGTGCGGGCGCGGGCATGATCCTCACCGAAGCGACCGGCATCAGCCGCGAAGGCCTCGGCTGGCCCTCGGCCCCCGGCATCTGGAGCGACGAGCAGACCGAAGCCTGGAAGGCCACCACCAAGGCGGTTCACGAAGATGGCGGCCTGATCGTCATGCAGCTGTGGCACATGGGCCGCATCGTCCACCCCGTGTTCCTCGATGGCCAGCCGCCGGTCTCGGCCAGCGCCACCACCGCGCCGGGCGATGCTCACACCCCGCAAGGCAAGCAGCCCTATGCCCAAGCGCGCGCGATGACGCATGATGACATCAAGCGCACCATCGGTGATTACCGCCGCGCCGCCGAAAACGCCAAGGCCGCAGGCTTTGACGGCGTGCAGTTGCATAGCGCCAATGGCTATCTGGTCGACCAGTTCCTGCGTGACGGGACCAATCTGCGCACCGACGAATATGGCGGCACTCCGGAAAACCGCACCCGCTTCATGCGCGAAGTGCTCGAGGCGCTGATCGGCGTGTGGGGCGCAGGCCGCGTCGGCATTCGCCTCTCGCCCAACGGCGATTCGCAAGGCACCGATGACAGCAACCCGGCAGCAACCTTCGGCGCGGCGGCCAAGGTGTGCGAGGAACTCGGCCTAGCCTTCGTCGAGCTGCGCGAGCCCGGCCCGGACGGCACCTTCGGCCAGACCGACGTGCCCAAGCAGAGCCCGCTGATCCGCCAGATTTACACCGGCACGCTAATCCTCAATTCCGATTACACCGCACAAGAAGCCGTGGCCGACGTGACCAGCGGCAAGTGCGATGCGGTGAGCTTTGGCCGACCTTATATCTCCAACCCCGATCTCGAACAGCGGATCGCGGCGGACGCGCACTGGAACCCGAACAAGGACGTGCCCAAAAGCTGGTACTTCCCGATCCCCGAAGGCTACGTCGATTACCCGACGCTCAACGAAGAGCGGGCCGAAGCCGCCGAGTAAGCTGGCCTAGCCTTCGGGCGGGGTTTGAGGGGTCGGGGCGGCAGGAGCTGTCCCGGCCCCTTCGCTTGTCGGTGCATCGCCGATACCTTGGGCAGGGGTGACGACCGGCTGCTCGGCATCCAGATCGCTCGGGGCTGGGCCCTGACGCGGGGCGAGCGGGGCTTGCGACTCGAGCTGACCGAGCGGGATCATCGCATCGCTGACTGATCCGGCGAGCACCTCGCCCGAGGCTGCGCCGCCCTGCTCGGCAGGCGCAGCGGCCTCATCGCCGCAACTGGCGGCAAGGAGTGCAAGGGCAAGGGTAGCGCAAAGGGCTTGGGGGCGTTTCATCGGCACGCTCTTTTCGCCGCTGCGTCCAATGCGTCAAGAAAATCTGCGCTGGTGGCGATCAGCGCCTCGTCCCACTCCTCCGCCGAAACCGTGAGGCCCAACCGCGCAAGGCTGGTCACGCCATATTCAGCGATCCCGCAAGGCACGATCCCGCCGAAGTGGCTGAGATCGGGGTCGAGGTTGACCGAAAAGCCGTGCATCGTCACCCAGCGCCGCACGCGCACGCCGATCGCGCCAATCTTGGCCTCGCGCCCGTCGATGTCGCGTGTCCAGATGCCGACGCGGCCCTCGGCGCGCCAGCTTTCCACGCCGAAGCGGGAGAGCGTGGCGATCACCCAGCCTTCAATCGCGTGGACGAAGCAGCGCACGTCCTTGCCGCGCCTGGCCAGGTCGAGCACGAGGTAGCCCACCCGCTGCCCCGGTCCATGATAGGTGTAGCGCCCGCCGCGCCCGGCCTCGACCACTTCGAAGCGCGGGTCGACGAGCTCAGCCGGGTCGGCGCTGGTGCCCGCGGTATAGACTGGCGGGTGTTCGAGCAGCCAGACAAGCTCCGCCGCCTCGCCCGCATGAACGGCAGCGTTGCGCGCCTCCATTTGCGCCAGCGCGGCGGCGTAGGCGACGGGTGCAGCCTCGCGCCGCCATTCGATCGGGGGTTCAGCCCCAAGGGCCGGAGCAGTGCTTGCCATGATGCTGCGGTGGGGGCATTGAACAGCGAGATCAAGAGGCGATTGCGCACCGCTTCGCCGCCACCACCCACGGGATCGGATTGACACCAATGGCACACCGGAAGCTCGACAAGGCCAAGCTCGACCTGGCCAAGCTCGACATGGCCAAGCTCGACATGGGACGCGCATGGGTACAGGCGACCGGGATGATCGGCGCCAACCGCGACCTTGTCGGGGTGTTGGCGGGGCTGTTCCTGTTCATCCCGATGTTCGTGATCGTCTATGCTCTGTTTACCAGCGGCATCGACCTCAGCGGCGGTGGGGGCGGCCAACCCAATCCGGAGCGGGTCGCGGCCGAGGTCAATGCCTTCCTGGTTGCAAACTGGTGGGCGCTGCTGCTTGCGATCATCGGCCAGCTGTGCGGCTCCATTGCGATCATCGCGCTGCTCGGCGATCCAGACCGGCCCACGGTGCGCGAGGCGCTGGGCATGGTGCCGCGAATGTTCCTGCCGGTGCTGGGTGTGCAGGTGCTGGTCGGGGTGCTGACACAGCTGCCTTCCTTCCTGGCCGGGCTGCTGCCCGAAGTCGTGGCCGGCGCGCTCGGCCTCGTCGTCCTGCCGCTGACAATCTACCTGACAATCAAGTTCACCCTGACGACGGCAATGGTTGTCCTTGGCCGCCAGCGCAATCCGATCGAGGCGATGCGCGGATCGTGGCTGCTGACCAAGGGCAATTCGCTGCGCTTGTTCGGCTTCTTTGCCATGCTGCTCCTGCTCGCCGCCGTAATCGGCCTAATCCTTTTGCTGGTGATCGGCCTCGTCCTTTCGGCGGCGGGCGAGCGGGCCGCGTTGATCGGCAATGCGGCGATCTTCGCGCTGTTGCTGACGGTGTTCTACACCATGTCCTTCGCGCTGACCGCGTCGATCTACCGCCAGCTCACCCAGTCCCTTCCCGACGAGGAAGCGGACCTGTTCGCGTAAGCGAGGACGCCCGCAGCGATGGCCGACACCGATCCTGCCCTGACCAAGCCCGCTAAGGGGCCTGCCGCCTCGCCGACGGGGGCCATTCCGCCTGCGCGTATGGCGCTGTTGTTCATGGTCATGCTGGTGACCGCCGCCGGCAACACCGCGATGCAATCGGTGATGCCCTCGATCGGCACCGCGCTGAAGGTCGCGGACGTGTGGATCAGCCTTGCCTATAGCTGGTCGGCGCTATTGTGGGTGGTGTGCGCGCCGTTCTGGGCGCGGCGCTCGGACAAGCGCGGGCGCAAGGCGATGATGGCGCTGGGCCTGTCGGGCTTCATCACCTCCTTCGTGCTGTGCGGCGCGGTGCTGTGGGCGGGCCTTTCGGGCTGGTTGACGGCCTTCTGGACGCTGGTCGCGTTCGCCGCCGCGCGCAGCCTGTATGGCGGCTTCGGCAGCGCCGCGCCGCCTGCGGTGCAGGCCTATGTCGCCTCGCGCACGCCGCGCGCCGAGCGGACGCAGGCGCTTTCGCTGATCGCCTCGAGCTTCGGGCTCGGCACGGTGATCGGCCCCGCGCTGGCGCCGCTGATGGTGGTGCCGTTCCTCGGCCTTGGCCTAACCGGACCGTTCCTGTGCTTTGCCGCGATCGGCGTTGTGGCGCTGATCCTGCTGCGCCTGCGCCTCCCCAATGACGAGCCGCAATATGCAGCGCGCGGCGAGGCGGTCGCCTATTCGAGCGGGACGGGCGCACCGGTCGATCCGCTCGAAACGTCCGAAGCCGAAGAAGCTGGCGAAGCTGGCGAAGCCGACCAAGCTGGTGAGCCGCCGCGCCTCACCTGGCGCGACCCGCGCCTGCGTCCGTGGGTCTTCGCCGGGCTTTTCGGCGGCCATGCGCAGGCGATGGTGCTGGGCATCTCGGGTTTCCTCGTGCTCGACCGGCTCGGTTTGCGCGACACACCTGCCGAGGGTGCAGGGCCGGTCGGCCTTGTGCTGATGAGCGGCGCGATCGCGACCCTGCTTGCGCAATGGGGCCTGATCCCGCGCTTCGACCTCGGCCCGCGCGCGGCAACGCTGTGGGGGATTGCGATCGCCGGTTTCGGCACGATGATCCTCGCGGTAGCGGGCAACCTCCACCTGATCGCCTTGGGCTATGGCATCGCCTCGCTGGGCTTCGGCCTGTTCCGCCCCGGCACCACAGCGGGCACCTCGCTGGCGGTTAGCCGCGCCGAGCAGGGGCAAGCCTCAGGGATTGTCGCGAGCCTCGCAGGCGCGAGCTACATCTATGCGCCGGCGCTGGGCGTGTGGCTCTACGGCCATTCGGACTGGCTGGGCTTCGGGCTGATCGTGGCGCTGTGCCTCATCGTGCTGGTGCACGGCTGGTTCCGGCTGCAGGCCGACCGGGATCTAACGCGGTCCTGATTGCGTGCCTGCCTCCGCAGAAACGTCCTCGGTGCGGTTCCTCCCCCCGGATCAAGTCCGGGGTCCGGGCCCCTGCGGCTCGCGCGCGTGCGCTCGCGGTTGCTGCGCGACCGGGCATCGCAAGCACTACAATATTTCCAGAACGGTATCCTGCGGCCTGCACAGCCTGACGCCTTTGTCGGTCTCCACCAGCGGCCGCTCGATCAGGATCGGGTTGGCGGCCATCGCGGCAAGTACGGCCTGATCGTCCGCCTTGGGAAGGCCGCGCTCGGCTGCATCAGTGCCGCATATACGCAGTCCCTGCTGCGGCGTTATCCCGGCGTCGCAATAAAGCTGGGCGAGCTTCTCAGGCGTGGGCGGCGTCTTGAGGTATTC
>JBBRUU010000147.1:0-6186 GCA_038247515.1 Sphingomonadales bacterium | reverse complement strand
TGGCCGGGCGCGCCGGGCTGGACGATCTGGACGCTTTGCGCGCTCTGAGCATGGGCAATGCCCGATGCAGACAGCAGCAATGCGGCGGCAAAAGCGGCGCGCGAGGAGCGCGCAGCGTGGATATTGGTCATGAACAGTCCCCTAATCTCGGCAATAGCCCCGAAAGCGTATCGGCATTGAACGCCAGACTGCCCGCCCGCGCGCCGCAGTCAAGTCCGATCGTGCACCTGCAAGCGGTCTTTCGACAAACTCCCTACCGCAGCCGAGCAGCCACATGAATTCGGCTGGCCGCGACCGCAGTTCTCCGGTCGCGGCCAGCGCTCAGTTTATCGCAATCGGCGACCTGAGTGCTTGCAGCGGTCAACCGAGCGTGGTCATGGTTGGCGTTAAGCCCGCCGCAACCCCGTCGGAGTAGTATTGCGAATATGGCATTCCCCCGCTTTCTCGTTGCACTGACCGGTATCGCGGCTGTGTTTGCGGCGATCGCCGCTCCGGCGGCGGCGCAGGGGGATGACCTTCAGGCCACCTTCGACAGCACCTTCGGGACCCAGGCCCGCGCCCCCCAGAGCTTCGATGCGGTCTACGCGTCGACGTTCGAGCAGCGTATCGCCATGCTCGCCGATCCGGCGCGGGGACGCATCGGCGTCGCCGCGATCGATCTGGCCACGGGCGAAGAAGTGATGGTGCTCGGCGACCAGCTTTTCCCGCTGGCTTCGACGAGCAAGGTCGCGGTCGCCGCAGCTTTCCTCGAGATGGTCGAGATGGGCAAGTATTCGCTTACCAGCGAATTCCCGCTGATGATGCCGGTCTCCTCGGCGAAGTACTCCACGGCCAAGGCGCCGGTCCGTCCCGGGCAGTACATGCCGGCGATCGACCTGATCGAGATGATGATCACCCGCTCCTCCAACCCGGCGACCGACGCGCTGCTGGCTGCGGTCGGCGGGCCTGCGGTAGTCAACGACTGGATGCGCCGGCAGAGCATCACCCAGTTCTCGATCAACCGCGACATCGCCACACTGGTGCGCGATGACGGCGAGTTCAATCCGGCCACCTATGTGGACCCCCGCGACGCGGCCACCCCGCGCGCGATGGTGCGGCTGCTGTCCGGGCTCCAGCGCGGCGAGTTCCTGTCCGACCAGAGCCGCCGGGTGCTGCTCGGCGCAATGAGCCGCACCGTTACCGGAAAGCGCCGCATCCCGGCAAACATGCCATTGGAAGCGCGGGTCAGCCACAAGACCGGATCGCTGAGCAACACCTCCAGCGATGTCGGGATCATCGAATGCCCCGATGGGCGCACCATTGCGGTGGCGATCTACGTCACCGGGCAGGTTACCAAGCAGGCCCGCGAGGAGCGCATCGCTGCAATCGCCCGCGCGCTGTATGATGGGTTTGCGGTCCGCGCGCAGGCCAACCCGGTCAAGAACTGGGCGAACGCGCCCTACGGGACCGGCGGCTAGATCCCACCGCGTGCCCTTGCCTGACGCGAGGCTGCAAAAAGGGCGGCACCGCAAGGCGCCGCCCTTTTCGTGTGTGTAGCGATGATCGCGGCTTATTCGGCAGCTGCTTCTGCTTCCTCGGCCACGCTGGCAGCGGCATTGCCGATGTCGTCGGTGGTCTTCACAGCTTCATCGGCGGCATTCTCAGCAGCGGCTTCGATGTTCGCGGCGCTTTCATCGGCCGTGCCTTCGATAGCTTGGCCGGCGTTGTCGGCATTGGCATCGGCGTCGGCAGCCATTGTCTCGACGGTGTCGTCAGCATTCTCTTCTGTTGTCTCGCTGCACGCGGCCAGGCTGAGCGCGGATGCAGCGATGGCGGCGGCGAGGATGATCTTGCGCATGAAGTGATTCCCTTTTCCTGCAGAATGGCCGGGTTCTGTTGGACCGGCTCACCTCGCAAAATTAGGAGCAGCAGCGCCGCGCCGCAAGGCGGGAGCGGCGCTTTGCACACAATACGCCTTATTTTCGCCACGATTGGAGCGCGCTTCGTCGCATCGCTTCCTTGCGCCAACCCTATCGGCACCGCGCCGCGCCTGCTAGCAGGCGGCATGGCCGACACTCCAAATCATTCTGGCAAGCACCTCTATCTCGTCGATGGCTCGTCCTACATCTTTCGGGCCTATCACCGGCTGCCGCCGCTGACGAACCCGGAAGGCACGCCGGTCGGCGCGGTCTATGGCTACACCACGATGCTGTGGAAGCTCGCCGCCGATCTCGACGCGGCAGACGGGCCGACGCACCTTGCAGTGATCCTCGATGCCAGCGGGGTCAGCTTCCGCAACGATCTCTACGCGCTCTACAAGGCCAACCGCCCTGCGCCGCCCGAGGATCTCGTCCCGCAGTTCCCGCTGATCCGCGACGCGACCCGCGCCTTCAGCCTGCCGTGCATCGAAGTGCCGGGGCTTGAGGCGGACGATCTGATCGCGACCTATGCGCGGCGTGCGCAGGAGCGCGGGTGGGACGTGACCATCGTCTCATCCGACAAGGACCTGATGCAACTGATCGGCGAGGTCGACACACCGTTTGGCCCCGCGCGCATCGACATGCTCGATACGATGAAAAACCAGCGCATCTACCTCGCCGAAGTCGAGGAGAAGTTCGGCGTGACCCCCGATCTGGTCGGCGATGTGCTGGCGCTGATGGGCGACAGCGTGGACAATGTGCCGGGGATTTACGGGGTCGGGCCCAAGACCGCCTCCAAGCTGATCGCCGAGCACGGATCGCTGACTTCGGCGCTGGATTCCGCCCCGGCGATGAAGCCCTCCAAGCTCAAGGACCGGCTGATCGAGGGGCGCGGTGATGCCGAGCTTTCCAAAGTGCTGGTGACTCTGAAAGAGGATTGCGACCTGCCGCATGCGCTCGACGAGATGGTGCTCGGCCCGGTGCCGCCCGAACCGCTCGCCGCCTTCCTCGAACACCACGGCTTCACCTCGCTGCTGCGGCGGCTTGATGCCGGGCGCGGCAGCCCCTCGCGCACAACCGAACTGAACCCTGCCAAGCCGGCCACGCCCAGTTTGAATGGGGGGGGTTTGAATGGGGGGGGTCTGAATGGGGGGGGCGCCAACTTGGCTGCACAGGGCGAGGCCAACCGCCAGCCATTGCCCGATTTCGCGGCCGTCGATCGCTCGGCCTACGAGACGGTGCAAACGATGGAGCGGCTCGGCGCATGGATCGCGCGCGCCTCTGCTGCGCAACTGGTGGCAGTCGATACTGAAACCACTGCGCTCGACGCGATGAAAGCCGATCTGGTCGGGATCAGCCTTGCGCTCGGGCCAAATGATGCCTGCTATATCCCGCTCGCCCACCATAATATTGGGGGGGGCGGCAGCGACATGTTTGCGGAAAAGCCCCAACAGGTGCCGATCAACGCAGCGCTGGCCGCGCTGAAGCCGTTGCTCGAAGACGACGCGGTCCTCAAGGTGTTCCACAACGGCAAGTACGATCTCAACATCCTCGCCCGGGTCGGGATTGCCGTCGCGCCGATCGACGACACGATGGTGATCAGCTTCGACCTTGACGCAGGGCGCGGCGAGGAAGGCATCGGCGGCGGGCACGGCATGGACGAGCTGAGCCTGCGCCACTTCGGCCACACCGCGATCCCCTTCAAGGACGTCTGCGGCACCGGCAAGAAGGCGATCGCGTTCGGTGAAGTCCCCTTGGACCGTGCCACCGCCTACGCCGCCGAGGATGCCGACATCACCTGGCGGCTCCACGCGCACCTGAAGCCGCGCCTCGCCATCGAAGGCGGGAGCCGGGTTTACGAGCGTGTCGACCGCCCGCTGATCCCGGTGGTTGCCCGCATGGAGCGTGAGGGTATCCGCGTCGACCGCGCGCGGCTGGCGCGCTTGTCGGAGGAGTTTGCGGCCGGGATCGGGCGGCTGGAAAGCGAAATCCACGTGGTCGCCGGGCAGCAATTCACCGTCGGCAGCCCCAAGCAATTGGGCGACATCCTGTTCGACAAGCTGGGCTACAAGGGCGGCAAGAAGGGCAAGTCGGGGCAATATTCGACCGATGTTTCGGTGCTGGAGAAGCTTGCGGGCGAAGGCGCACCGATTGCGCGGATTGTGCTCGAATGGCGCCAGCTCTCCAAACTGAAATCGACCTACACCGATGCGCTCCAGCAGGCGATCAACCCTGCAACCGCGCGCGTCCATACCAGCTACAGCCTGGTCGGCGCGCAGACCGGGCGGTTGTCCTCGACCGACCCGAACTTGCAGAACATCCCGATCCGCACCGCGATAGGGCGTCAGATCCGTGAGGCTTTCGTGCCGGACGCTGGCAATGTGCTGCTGGCTGCCGATTATTCGCAGATCGAACTGCGGCTGGCGGCGCACATGGCCGATGTGCCCGCGCTGAAGGAAGCCTTCGCGGCCGGCGAGGACATTCACGCCCGCACCGCGCAAGAGATGTTCGGCGAGGTCACCCGCGACACCCGCGGGCGGGCCAAGACGATCAACTTCGCGATCCTCTACGGCATCAGCCGCTGGGGCCTTGCCGGCCGGCTCGAAGTGCCGGCCGAAGAGGCGCAAGGTATGATCGACACCTATTTCCTGCGCTTCCCGGGCATCCAGCGGTATATCCACGAAACGCTCGAAAGCGTGCGCAGCTGCGGCTATTCCGAGACATTGTTTGGCCGCAAGACGTGGTTTCCGCGGATCAACTCCAAGAACCAGGCCGAGCGGCAAGGCAGCGAGCGCGCCGCGATCAACGCGCCGATCCAGGGCACCAGCGCCGACATCATCAAGCGCGCGATGGCGCGGATGCTCCCGGCGCTGGCTGATGCGGGTCTGCATGATGTGCGGATGCTGCTGCAGGTCCACGACGAACTGGTATTCGAACTGCCCGAGGGCCGTGTAAAGGCCGCAACCCCGATCATCCGGCAGGTGATGGCCGAGGCGGCGCTGCCTGCGGTGGAACTGACGGTGCCGCTCGGGATCGACATCGGCACCGGGCGATCGTGGGATGCGGCGCATTGATTTAGGGCCAGTCCCGACCAGCTCCAGACCAGCTCCAGACCTTGGCCAGATCGTTCCAGACCCCCTTTAGACCCCCTCCAGACGCGCTTTGAGGCGCTCTAGAGCGGGATATTTGGCGCATTGGCGGCAATGTTTCACGTGAAACATTCGGCGAACATCAATCGTGCTTCTTCTCGCGGGTCGGCTTGAGCATGTCGGGCGAGAAGAACCCGATCGGCTGGGGTGCCGCCGCGCGCTTTTTCAGCTCGCCGCGCATATCGAGGTACTCTTCCTCCATCTCGGCCGTCACCGTCGCGCGCGAATCCTTGAGTGCGGCCTCGAAGTCCTGCGCCTCGACCGTGGTCACATCGCCGCCCACGCGGCGCAGCGCGGCAAGGCCGGCGCGGCGCACCAGATCCTCGAGATCCGCGCCGGTAAAGCGCTCGGTCCGCGCCGCCAGCGAGGCAAGATCGACGCCCTCATCAAGCGGCATCTTGGCGGTGTGAATGCCAAGAATCCGCTCGCGCCCCGCCGCATCGGGGGTGCCCACATACACCAGTTCGTCGAAGCGGCCGGGGCGCAGCAGCGCGGGATCGACCAACGTGGGCCGGTTGGTCGCGCCGATCACGACGACCGATTGCAGCTCCTCAAGCCCGTCCATCTCGGCAAGGATGGTGTTGACCACGCGGCCCGTCACCTGCGGCTCGCCCTGTCCGCTCCCGCGCGCAGGGACCAGCGAATCGATCTCGTCAATAAAGATCACGCAAGGCGCGACCGCGCGGGCGCGGGCGAACAGCTTGGCGATCTGCTGCTCGCTCTCGCCGTACCATTTTGACAGCAAGTCGCTGCTTTTCATCGAGATGAAATTGGCCTCGGCCTCCTTGGCGACGGCCTTGGCGAGCAGGGTCTTGCCGGTGCCGGGCGGGCCGTAAAGCAGGAAGCCCTTGGCCGGACGGATGCCGAGCCGGCGGAAAGCGTCGGGGTTCTTAAGCGGAAGTTCGACCCCCTCTTTCAACCTGTCGATCGCCTCGCCCATGCCGCCGATGTCGTCCCAGCCGACATTCGGCACTTGCACCATCACCTCGCGCATCGCCGAAGGCTGGACACGCTTCAGGGCGCTGAGAAAATCGTCACGGCTGACGCACAGATCTTCGAGCACTTCGGGGGGAATGGTGCGTTCGTCCAGATCGAGGCGCGGCATGATCCGGCGGACCGCCTCGATGGCGGCTTCCCGC
>JBBRUU010000146.1:0-6234 GCA_038247515.1 Sphingomonadales bacterium | reverse complement strand
CCGGCACGGCACACGGCTATCTGGTCGAGACTCAGGTCGGGGTCTGGACAGCGCAGGTCCAGATGGTCGGCATCCCCGGCGTGCCGCTGGCGGCCATCGAAGCGCTGGCGCGGGCTCAGGCAACGTGCCTCGCCGCTGGCTCGTGCCCCGCCCAGGCGCCGCCGGCAAATCTGGGGGACTCCGCGACGCCGGTCGCCGCACCGGAGTCACGGACACCCTCGAACGCACCGCGGTCTTGCTCCGTAAATGACGTGTCCGCCAGCACGCCAATCGCCCGCACGCCGCAACCGCTGCCTGGAAACGAGATGGACCTCCAGCGCTTGACCAATCCCTCGGCCCCACCAAATATCGTCCTCATCAACACGGACGATCTCGATGCCCGCTCGATTGCCTGCATCACGCCCGAGGGGCGCTCTGGCATCACCCACAAACTCGAACTGCTCAAGCGCTACGGCCAGAAGGCGGTGTTTTTCGTCGATCCCATGCCCGCGCTTGTGTGGGGCGTGGCGGCAATCGAAGATATCGTCGGCCCGATCCTCGAGGGCGGGCAGGACGTCCAGCTCCACTGCCACACCGAATGGCTGGCGATAGCGGGGAGCGCCAATCCGCTGCCCTCCAAGGCCGTTGGGCTGAACATCGCCGATTTTCCCTTCGAGGAGCAGTGCCAGCTCCTCGACTACGCCCGCACCACGCTGATCGCAGCCGGTGCGCCTGATCCGGTCGCCTTCCGCGCGGGGAATTACGGCGCTAATGACGATACGCTGCGCGCGCTTGCCGCGCTTGGTCTTTCCTATGATTCAAGCCATTGCCCGGCGCTGGTAGGTACGAGCTCGTGCCGCATCGGCCTTGGCTCGGAAAACCGCGATCCAGTCGGCCACATGGGTATTCTCGAAGTGCCGATCGGCGCAATCGGCACCATAGGTGGCGGGTTGCGCCATGCCCAGATCACCGCGCTAACGCTTGCCGAGATGCTCTGCGCGGTTCGCCATGCGCGCGATGGCGGGCGCGGCAGCTTCACACTTGTGAGCCACTCCTTCGAACTCATCAACCGCCGCAAGTTGGCGGTGAACCACATCGTCCGCCGCCGCTTTGGCGGATTGATCAAGACGCTCGCAACAATGCGCGGCGTGGAGACTGGCAACTACAAGGACAGCCCACCGGTCTTGTGCCTGACCGGCGGGTCTGCAAAACCACTCCCGGCTAGCGCCCTGCGCACAGGGCAGCGGCTGGCCGAACAATTCATCTCCAACGCGCTATACGGTGCGATCTAGCGACATCAGGGCATGGCCAGCACAGCAATCGACTTCACCCTCGGCTCGCGCCGCTTGCTCAGCGTGGCGCGCGATCTTTCAACTTGGAGCTTCGGGCTCGAGGATGTGCTGGCCGGCGCCCTCCCCCCATCCCCATCGAGCGGGCGTGACGGGTTGCGCATCCTTTCCGCCCCGACCGAACGGCTAGCCGAAGTCATCGCGCACTACCCCGGCTTCGTCGCGGGCGGGCGGCAAGACTACCGCCGCCACTACATCGACATGGGAACCAGCTTTACCGACTACATGGCGCGGTTTTCGGGTAAGACCCGCTCGACCCTGCGGCGCAAGGCGAAAAAGCTCAGCAAGGAGGCAGGTGGCTACACCATCACCGAACACCGCAGTGCGGCCGAGATCGAGACCTTTCTCGCCGCCGCGCTGCCGCTGTCGGCGCGCACCTATCAGGCACGGCTACTGGATGCGGGGCTGCCTGACACCCCTGAGGCTCGCCGCGCCATGCTCGAGGCGGCCGAGGCTGACCGGATGCGTGCCTTCTTGCTCCATGCAGGTGGAGAGGCGATCGCCTACCTTTCGCTCCCCGTGACCGGCGCGACGTTGATCTATGCGCACCTCGGCTACGATCCTGCATGGGGGCGGCTCTCGCCCGGCACGGTTCTTCAGATGGATGCGCTCGAACGGTTGTGCGGCGAAGCGCGCTACCGTTGGTTTGACTTCACCGAGGGCGATGGCGCACACAAGACGATGTTCGGTACGCACTCAGCCGCTTGTTCGAGCCTTCTGCTGCTCGAACCGACGCTCGCTAACCGTGCCCTGCTGGGCGCGCGGGACACGTTCGACGCAGGGATTTCGGGTGCGAAGATATTTGCGGAGCGCTCAGGGGCGCTGAGCCGGATCCGGGCCCTGCTGCGGGGCTGAGTTTGTCCGCCCGGCAGCGGTACGGCGGTTGACCGCGTGCTGCTGTGCACCTTCGACGATCGAATCCCGCACCGAAGGCGCACCGCTAAGCGAGCCATAACGCAGCGCAAGATAGAGCCAAGCCGCAGCGATGGCGCCAAACAGCGCGCCCGCCGCAAGACCGAGGCGCAGGTCATAAGTCATCAGCATCGCAAAGGCAGCCAGCGCGACCGCGCCGACCATCCACTTGGGCGCGAGCCATCCAGCCAAACGTTCTGAAGGAACGGGCATATGCAATAACCTCTTTGAAATAGCGCGCAGGTGGGGACGAGGGGGGCCGCGCTGCTACTAAGCAAATGGGCGGGCACCGGCTGAACACAAGGGGGAAGAGTGACTTATCTGGCAAAGGAAAGGAGCCGGAAGCTTTGCGCTTCCGGCTCCTTTGATTTCGCAATCTGACACCGGTCCGATCCTGCAGGGATCGCAAGCGCGAATGCGCGCCCGCAGCGACGGTGCTGTCAGGCAGCGTGAGCGAGGAAGGAAGAGCGCGGACGCGCTCGCCTCCCGCAAATCACGCGCCTTCGACTTCCGCCAGGTCGACCTTGAGGCCCGGGCCCATCGACTAGGTCACGGTGATCTTGCGGACATACTTGCCCTTGGCGCCCGAGGGCTTCGAGCGCATGACAGCTTCGGTCAGCGCCTTGAAGTTGGCCATCAGAGCGTCGTCCGAGAAGCTGAGCTTGCCGATGCCGGAGTGGATGATGCCGTGCTTTTCGACCCGGTATTCGACCTGGCCGCTCTTGGCGTCCTTGACCGCCTGAGCGACGTTCGGGGTCACAGTGCCAAGCTTCGGGTTCGGCATCAGGCCCTTGGGGCCGAGTATCTTACCGAGACGACCCACGACACTCATCATGTCGGGGGAGGCAATCACGCGGTCATAGGCGAGGTTGCCAGCCATCATGTCTTCCATGAGGTCTTCGGCGCCAACCTTGTCGGCTCCGGCGGCCAGCGCCTTCTCGGCGTTGTCGCCGCGGGCAAAGACAGCGACCTTGACGTCCTTGCCGGTGCCCGAAGGCAGCGAGACCATGCCGCGGACCATCTGGTCGGCGTGACGCGGGTCGACGCCGAGGTTCATCGCCACTTCGACAGTCTCGTCGAACTTGGTCGTGAACTGACGCAGGACGCCGAGCGCCGCTTCGACGGAGTAGAGCTTTTCGCGGTCGAGCGAGGCCAGCACCTTGGCCTTCTTGGTGATCTTGGTCATGTGCTTAGCCCTCCACCACTTCGAGGCCCATCGAGCGGGCCGAGCCGGCGATGATCTTCATCGCCTGGTCAATATTGTTCGCGTTGAGATCGGCCATCTTGGCTTCGGCGATCTCGCGAATCTGCGTGCTGGTCACGGTTCCAGCCGAAATCTTGCTCGGCTCCTTCGAGCCCGACTTGAGGCCCGCCGCCTTCTTGAGGAAGAACGACGCCGGCGGGGTCTTGGTGACGAAGGTGAACGAGCGATCGCCATAGACCGTGATCACGGTCGGGATCGGCGTGCCCTTTTCCATTTCCTGCGTCGCAGCGTTGAACGCCTTGCAGAATTCCATGATGTTCACGCCGCGCTGACCCAGCGCCGGGCCGATCGGCGGCGAGGGGGTTGCAGAGCCGGCGGACACCTGCAGCTTGATATAGCCTTCAATTTTCTTGGCCATGTGGCCTTACTCCTGTCGCACTCTTGCCCGGCTCTTTCGAGCGCAGGCTCATGTTAAGCGGTTCCAGCGCCTCTGCGTGTGCATTGCAGAGGCTCCCGCACGGAATCACCCGGCACGCAGGCCAAGTGAAGGCGGGCAGCTAGAGGCGCGCGGGGCAAAAAGCAACCCGCTTGCACGCGTGACAGATTCGCACATCGGTCGCCCGAGACGTGATCCGGGGCCGGGCTTTTCTTCAGGACGGCGCGATCAGCCAAAGGCAGCCGGGCCGCGTGTCAAGCACGGGGCGCCGAGGGAGGTAGATTCGAGGGACGCGGCACCCGCAGTCCCTTGGTGCGGCTGGTGAGATGAAACTTGCGGCACAGCGCGCACTTGTAGGCGCGCAAAGTCACGGCAGCGCGCGCCGCGACCGCTTCGGCTTCTTCGCGGGTCTCGTAGCGGCGTTTACGCTGGCAGATGCCGGGGCGGGTCTTCATCACCCCTGCCCCGCGCACCTATGCAAGCGCTGGATCGGCCTCGCCAGAGGCCGCAACGGCGCTAGGCCTAAAGTAGCAAAGCGGTAGGCCATCAAAGACGCCCGAGCGCAGGCGCCCGCAGGCGCCCGGAGCAACAGCACCGATGGCGCACCCGCGGAGGCGGGTGCGCAAGACTCATTTGGCGAGTTGGACGTACTCGAAGTCCAGTTCGACCGGGGTCGCGCGGCCGAAGATCGACACGCTGACCTTGACCCTCGCCTTGTCGAAATCGAGTTCCTCGACGATGCCGTTGAAGCTTGCGAAGGGCCCGTCGAGCACCTTCACCGAATCGCCAATCTCGTAATCGACGCTGATTTCGCGCTTTGGAGTCGCCTTGGCGTCGGCCATTCCGCCGAAATAGCGCGAGGCCTCGCGCTCGGAGATCGGCTGCGGCTTGTTCATCGAGCCGAGGAAGCCGGTCACCTTCGGCGTATTCTTGACGAGGTGATAGACATCGTCGGTGAGATTGAGCTTGGCCAGCACGTAGCCGGGCATGAACTTGCGCTCGACCTGCACCTTCTTGCCGCGCTTCACTTCGGTCACGGTCTCGGTCGGGACCTGCACTTCCTCGACGCCCTCGGCCAGGCCGAGACGGTCAGCTTCGGAGATGATCGCGTCGCGCACCTTGTTCTCGAAACCGGAGTAAGCGTGGATGATGTACCAGCGAGCAGCCATGGGAAATCCTTGGAATTGGGGTCTGACGGGCAGAATGAGCGAAGGGCGCGAGGCCTTACTGGAGCAGGCCGATCACGCCGCGCACGACGGCGCCGAACAGGCTGTCAACGCCGAGGAAGAATGTCGACATGATCAGCATGAAGATGAACACAAAGATCGCGGTGCGTACCGTCTCGTCGCGGGTCGGCCAGACGATCTTGTTCGTCTCAGCCTGAACCTGCCGCACGAACTCGCCTGGCGAGGTCTTGCGCTGCTTTTCTTCAACCCCGTCCTTGGGGGCGATCATCTTGTCAGCCATGTGGCTTTTCGTTCCTTCGCGTAATGCCTTCACGTCTCGTCCGGCCGGCTTTCAGGTAGGGCTCCGCGCCGTCCGGGACAAGGTCGCCGGAGGGGCTGGAGTATCTGCCGATGTCGGAAAGACGCAGACGCCTTTACGCGTTGGCCTGCGCGAATGCAAGATCGCTCGCGGGCGTGCCGCGCAGGCGCTTCAGCGCAGGCCGAACAGACGGGCGACGAGACTTGGCTCTTCGTGCATCGGCCGTAGCGGGCCGTGGATCGCCGCAAGCCGCGCCGGATCGCGGGTCGGCCGCGGGCTGACCCACTGATCGGGACGCGAGGAACGGAAGGTGTAGGCGCTCATCTGCAGGTTTCCTTGGCGAGGTCGGCGAAACAGTTCGTCGACAGGAATACACGCTTCGGCTTGCGGCAGGATGAATGGCACCTGCGGTGAATCGCAGCAATCGGCTGGGAAGCCTCTGAAACGATCAGGTAAGGAGCGATTCGACGCCGACGGCGTCGCAAGCCCACGCGGTCACCCGCAGCGGCCCGGAACCAAGCGTAGCGAAATGAAGGATCCGCCGCCAGGACGAACCGGCGGAGGCCGGTTCGCAACACAAAATTGGCAGGAACACAAAATTGGCAGGGGTGTGCGGAGCCCCTGCCGGAAATGACGTAAGCATATGAATATACACGCTTCCGATCATTGTTGAGCCGTGAAGTGCCACGGCAGGGTACCACGATAGGGTGCCACGGCATGGGAAACACGATCAATGTGCAGACTACAAAACGTAACCCGCAAGGACGGCGTCTACTATTACAGGCGGCTTATCCGGATCGGCGCTGACAGACCGTTCCGCCTACGCATTTCGCTCAGGACCACTTGCCGCCAGCGCGCGGCCAGTATGG
>JBBRUU010000145.1:0-6255 GCA_038247515.1 Sphingomonadales bacterium | reverse complement strand
TGGCATTGGCATAAATTAACCGGTTACCGGAGCCTTGAGGTCCCCGGACCGGGCGCCGTCGCCCACATGTCCCTTCATCAAAAACCAACAATGTCAAAGAGCCGCCAGACAGTAATAGCGGACAGCAATTGGTTCCCCGATTTACACCGGGGGACCGGCTATCCGAATTTGTTGGCGACCGAGCGTTGCGGTGGCGGTTGAAGCCGTCAGCGCCGCGTCGGTGGAGGTCATCTATGCGCGCTTCGAGATTCGGTCAACGGGTTTTTGCAATTTTATTTCAGTGCCACGCAAGAACCTTAGAATTCTGCCATTTTTCGCCTATTTTCACCCCGCAAATGCCCATCCAGCAGGGGGTAAATGACCCATTAGCGGGGTGGAAACAGAGTGAATCGGGTCCCGAATCCGGTTCTGACCGCGCCATCATCGCCCTATGCTGACACCCATCTGTAGGATCGCTCTAGCGAGTCCTCTGCCGGCACCAAGTCCCGGATCGGATCAACCTGCTGCGTGTTGGGGCGCCTTCCTTATGATGGTAGGATCATACCCGGCCGACAGGGATTTTTCACATCCTGCCCAATGAGAGGCCTTATATATGCGTGCACGCATCATCCTCGCCGCCACTCTGCTGGCCGCCGCCGCCCCGGCTGCCGCAGATACGCTGAAGCCCGCCCAGCTCCCGTCGGCGGCAACCACCGGCATCGTCGATCCGCAGGCCGAGGTGCTCACCCTTGAGGCCGATCGCCACGCCCGAATGACTCTCCCCGTGCTGGTCGAAGGCACAGGTCCTTTCGCCTTCATGATTGATACCGGCAGTCAGGCAACCGCAGTCACACCGGAAATCCGCTCCGCTGCCGGTCTCTCGCCCGCTGGCAAGGCGGTCCTGGTCGGCATGGCCAGCCGCCGCGAGGTCGATCTCGTCACCGTGGGACGCATCGAGTTCGGTAACAACAGCTACACCAACTTCGCCGCCCCCGTGTTGTTGCGCGAAAATGTCGGGGCAGACGGGATCATCGGCCTCGACGCGTTGCAGGACTTTCGTGTCCTAATCGATTTTCGCAAGCAGACCATTGCCGTCGAAAGCGCCGCTACCAAGGCCAAGCCCGGCGGATACGAGATCGTGGTCCGCGCACGCAGCAAGCTCGGCCAGCTGCTGATTACCGACGCTATGGTAGAAGGCGTTCGCGCGACCGTGATCATCGACACCGGCGCGCAGGCGAGCCTGGCCAACCTCGCCCTGCGCGACAAGATCCGCGCAAAGCGTGCACACGATGTCGTCACTACCGATGTCAACGGCGTCGATATCGTCGGCCAGCTTGCATTCGTGCGCTCGCTGACGATCGCGGGGCTGTCGCTCCAGGATGTGCCGCTCACCTTCGCCGACACGCCAGCCTTCGCCGCGCTCGGCCTCCAGGACCAACCGGTGCTCTCTATCGGGATGCAGCACCTATCGCTGTTCGACCGGGTCGCGATCGACTTCGCCAACCAGCGTATCCTCTTCGACGTGCCTGCCGATGTCGCCCGGGCCATGCGCGAGGCGAAGCGCAGCACATCATACTCGCCGCGCTTCTGAGCACCTGCTTCTGGCATGCGCCTTGCGGGATTACCTCCGCGCTCCCACATGGGAGGCCATGCCGCCAGACACCGCCACATCCGCAAATCCCGCTGACAAGAAGACGGACGCGCGGGACGCGGAGAGCTGGCTGACGCTGAAGCGGTTCCTCCCCTACCTCTGGCCCAAGGACAATCCCGGCCTGCGCACCCGCATAATCATCGCAATGGTGCTGGTGCTGTCGGCCAAGGCGGTCACTCTCGCCCTGCCGTTCGCCTACAAGGGCGCGGTCGACGCCATGTCGGGCGCACGTGGTGGCCCCGAGAGCCAGGCGGCCACGGTCGCCTTCGCGCTGGTCGCCGCCTATGCGCTAGGGCGCTTCACCTCGGTTGCCTTCGACAACTTCCGCAATATCGCTTTCGAGCGGGTCGGGCAGGTCGCGACGCTGCACTTGGCCGAGGACGTATTCCACCGGCTCCATCGCCTGTCCCTCAGGTTTCACCTCGCGCGGCGCACCGGCGAGGTAACCAAGATCATCGAGCGCGGGACCAAGAGCATCGACCAGATGCTCTATTTCCTGCTGTTCAACATTGCGCCGACGATCATCGAGCTGATCGCGGTCGGCGTGATCTTCTACATCAATTTCGGGATCGATCTGGTGCTGGCCACCGCGGTCACGGTGGTCGCTTATGTCTGGGTGACACGTGCGATCACCGAGTGGCGCACCAAGCTGCGCCGCGAGATGAACGACCTCGACGGCAAGGCACTGTACCGCGCGGTGGATTCGCTGCTCAATTACGAGACAGTGAAATACTTCGGCGCCGAAGGCCGCGAGGAAGCCCGCTACAGTCAGGCCGCCCGCGCCTATGCCGAGGCCGCGATTAAGTCGGAAAACTCGGTCGGCCTGCTCAACATGGCGCAGGCGCTGATCACCAACTCGCTTGTGGCGGCGGCGATGGCCTACACTGTGTGGGGTTGGAGCACCGGCGCGATGACGGTCGGCGATCTGGTGCTGGTCAACAGCTACCTCATCCAGCTGTTCCGCCCGCTCGACGTTTTGGGATGGGTGTACCGCACCATCCGCCAAGGCCTCATCGACATGGCCGAGATGTTCCGACTGATCGACACCGACGTCGAGGTGAAGGACAAGCCCGGCGCGCCCGCGCTGATTATCCGCACGCCCACCGTTGTCTTCGACAACGTCACGTTCGGCTATGATGCGGGCCGCACCATCCTCCACGGGCTCAGCTTTGAGGCGCCGGCGGGATCGACCACCGCGATTGTCGGGCCCTCGGGCGCGGGCAAGAGCACCATCGGCCGGCTGTTGTTTCGCTTCTATGATCCGCTGTCGGGCCGTGTGCTCGTCGGCGGCGAGGATATCGCGCAGGTCACGCAAGAAAGCGTGCGCGCCGCGATCGGGATCGTCCCGCAGGATTCGGTGCTGTTCAACGAAAACCTCGCCTATAACATCGCGTACGGCGCGCATGACGCGGACGAGGCCATGGTCGAGCAGGCAGCACGAGATGCCGCGCTCACTCCGCTGATCGAGCGCCTTCCCGATCGCTACCAGACGATGGTGGGCGAGCGCGGTCTGAAGCTTTCGGGCGGGGAGAAGCAGCGCGTCGCGATTGCGCGGACGCTGGTGAAGAACCCGCCGATCCTGCTGCTCGACGAGGCGACGAGCGCGCTCGACACGCGCACCGAGCAGGAGATTCTCGGCACCCTGCGCCGCATAGCCAAGGGCCGCACCACACTGGCCATCGCGCACCGGCTCTCGACCATCGCGGATGCCGACAACATCCTTGTGCTCGATCACGGAAAGCTGGTGGAGAGCGGTAATCACGCCGCCCTCCTCAAGCGCGGCGAGCTCTATGCCGAGATGTGGGCCCGCCAAGCAAACGAGCGGCGAGAGATCGTGGATGACGCCGAGGTGCAAGCCGCCGAATAGTGCATTGCGCGCGGCGGATTGCGTGATGCCCGCGCGCCCGTTACCTCTTGTCGCCTGCCCCGTCCGGGGATGGACCCATCGCAAGAGAGAAACACTGCCCATGCGCCATGCCGCCATGATTGCCTTGCTGCTCGCCAGCGCCGCAGCCCCTGCCGTTGCCCAGAACCGGGCCGCCCCTGCTGTCGCCCCCGCGCCGACCGTGCCGAAACCGGCCGCGCTCACCGCCGAGGAGATGCCGCCGATACCACTCGCCATTGCCGAGCGCGCGCGGCCCTATCTTGAATCCCGCGGCGCGGGATTTGCCGGGTGGGACCCGAACGCCCGCGCGGTGCTGATCTCGACCCGCTTCGCCAATGTCAGCCAGCTCCACCGCGTCGCCCAGCCGATGGGCGCGCGCACCCAGATCAGCTTCGAGGCCGAGCCGGTGTCGGGCACCTACGCACCCACCAAGGGTGACGTGATTGTCGTCAGCAAGGACCGTGGCGGGGACGAATATTACCAGCTCCACAGCCTCAAGAACGGCCGCCTCACGCTGCTTACCGACGGCAAGAGCCGCAACGAGCGCGGGGCTTGGAGCGAAGACGGCGCCTTGCTCGGTTTCAGCTCGACCCGCCGCAACGGGGTGGATTCGGACCTCTATGTCATGGACCCGCGCAATCCTGCCTCGGCGCGGATGGTGCTCGAAAGCCAGGGCGGCGGCTGGGCCATCACCGGCTTTGCCCCCGACAATGCCACAGCCTACATCGCCGACTACAGCTCGGTGCAGGATGTCGACCTCTACCGGCTCGATCTCGCCGGAGGGGCGATGACCGCGATCGGCGATCCCAAGGCCGAGACAGCCTTCAGCGGGATGCGCGTTGCGCCTGATGGCACTCTTTGGGTGACCGCAGATCAAGGCTCCGATTTCCAGCGGCTGGGGCGTCTTAATCCGGTGTCGGGCAAGTTCACCCCGGTATCGAAGGAAACCTGGGACGTCGATGGCTTCGACATTTCGCCCGACGGGAGGACCATCGCCTACGAGGTCAACGAGGCCGGGTCCGACCGGCTGCGGCTGCTCGACGTGGGCACCGGCAAGGTAACCAAGGTAGACGCCCTCCCCGCCGGCCAGATCGGCGGATTGTCCTTCGCGCCGTGGGGCGAGATAGGCTTCTCGTTCAGTAGCGCCAAGAGCCCGGCGGATGTCTGGTCAATGGACCCGGCGAGCCTGCAGCTGACTCGCTGGACGCAGAGCGAAACCGGCGGGCTTGATGCCGGGCTGAATGTCGAGCCGCGGATTGTCACCACCAAGAGCTTTGACAAGCTTGAGGTTTCGGGGCTGCTTTACATGCCCGATCCGGCGAAGTTCCTGGGCAGGCGACCGCTGATCGTCTCGGTCCACGGCGGGCCGGAAGGTCAGAGCACAGCGGGCTTCATGGGCCGCAACAACTACTACTTGAACGAGCTCGGCATCGGCATCTTCTACCCGAACGTTCGCGGATCAACTGGCTATGGGAAGACCTTCGTCAGCCTCGATAACGGGCCGTTCAAGCGCGAGGATTCAGTCAAGGACATGGCCGCGCTGATCGACGCTGTTCGGGCCGACCCGGCGGTCGATCCGGACAAGGTGGGGCTGACCGGCGGCTCGTACGGCGGCTACATGTGCTATGCCGCCGCCGTGCAGCTAAAGGACAAGCTGACCGCCACCCAGTGCACCGTCGCGATCAGCAACTTCGTGAGCTTCCTCGAGAACACGAATCCTTACCGGCAGGACCTGCGCCGGGTCGAATATGGCGATGAGCGCGTGCCCGCCCAGCGTGCCAAGCTCGCTGCGATCAGCCCGCTGACCCGCGTGAACGAGATCACCAAGCCGATGTTCGTGGTCACAGGCGCCAACGACCCGCGCGTGCCCAAGTCGGAAGCCAACCAGATGGTCGCCGCGATCCGTGGCAAGGGCGGCGAAGCGTGGCACCTTGTGGCGGCGGACGAAGGCCACGGCTTCGCCAAGAAGGTGAACTCCGACTACGCCTTCCTCGCCCAGCTGGTGTTCTGGAAGAAGTACCTGCTCGGCGGGTGACGATCTAGGCAGCGAGGCACTGGAGAATTGCCAGCGCCTCGTCCCGCCGCTCCCACGGCACGAACAGATGATCGTGGTGATATCCCGCCACGACATTGCAAGCGATCCCCGCTGCGGCGAGCCCGCTGGCAACCGCGGCGGTCAGCCCGACGCCACCGAGCGCGGAGTGGACCGTCAGGGTGATGCGAGCGAAACCACCGGCCTCCTGCGCAACGATCGCGGTGGTGCCCTCCTCCTCGCAGATGACCGCAAAGGCATCGGAAGGCGGATTGCCCTCGAGCAAGGCAAAGTCCCACCTGCGCGCATCAAGCACCGGGGCAATGCCTGCGAGCATCCCCGCAAGATCGCTGACCGGCACCAAAGCACTCATGGGGCGCCCATTACAGGATATATTTGCTGAGGTCGGTATTGCCTGCCAGCCCGGCCAACCGGTCGCGCACATAGACTGCGTCGACCCTCACCGTCTGGCCCCTCAGATCCTCGGCCTCGAAGCTAATTTCCTCGAGCAATCGCTCCATCACCGTCTGCAAACGCCGCGCGCCGATGTTCTCGACGGTGGCGTTTACCTGCGCGGCGATTGCAGCGATGGCGGGGACCGCGTCATCGGCGAATTCGAGCGTCACGTCTTCGGTGGCCAGCAGCGCCTTGTATTGCGCGACAAGGTTGGCGCGGGTCTCGGAAAGGATGCGGACGAAATCGGCCTCG
>JBBRUU010000144.1:0-6395 GCA_038247515.1 Sphingomonadales bacterium | reverse complement strand
CCCGCAAGGTAAGCCAGCTCGAGATCGACCTCGCCGCGCTCGAAATCACCGAACTGCGCACGCTGGCGGGCGAGCAGGCGGGCAAGGGGCCGGGGCCGGAAAGCTCGATCCTCAAGATCAAGGGCACCGAAATCCAGCAGCGCCTGACCGAGCTGACACTGGAAGCGGTCGGCACCTACAGCGCGCCGTATCATGGCGGGGTTTCGAACGACAACGGCTCCAACGAGCACCCGGTCGGTCCCGATTATGCCCAACACGCCGCGGCGACCTATTTCAACATGCGCAAGACCTCGATCTATGGCGGATCGAACGAAATCCAGCGCAACATCATCACCAAAATGATCCTCGGCTTGTAAACGACTGAGGACGGGAGAGAATTCGTGGATTTCAACTTCACCGAAGAACAAGGCATGGTGCGCGACGGGTTGTCGCGGCTGGTGCGCGAACAATATGACTGGGAAACCCGGTCCAAGGCGATCGCCAGCAGCGCAGGTTGGCGGCCCGAAGTGTGGGCGCAATTGGCTGAACTGGGCATCCTCGGAATGCCGTTCAGCGAGGCCGACGGCGGCTTCGGCGGCGGCGTGGTCGATGCGATGATCATCATGGAGGAGTTCGGTAAGGGCCTGGTAATCGAGCCTTTTCTTCCCACCGTGGTATGTGCCGGCGGCTTCCTCAAGCACGCCGGAACGGCTGCGCAGAAGGACGAGCATATCGGCGGAATCGTCGCAGGCACTCGGGTGTTCGCCTTCGCCTATGCAGAACCGCGCGGGCGCTTTGACTATGCCGACCTTGAAACCACCGCGAAGAAGGGCGGCGCAGGGTATGTGCTGAACGGCCACAAGGCAGTGGTGATCGGCGCGCCTTGGGCGAGCCACCTCGTCGTCACTGCCCGTACCGGCGGCGAGCGGCGGGACCGCTCGGGCGTTTCGGTGTTTGTAATCGCTAAGGATTTGGCCGGAATCACCACCCGCGACTACGTGACGGTCGACGGTCGGCGCGCTTCAGAAGTCTATTTCGAGAACGTCGCCGTCCCCGCCGAAGCGCTGATCGGCGCCGAGGGCGAAGGGCTGGCGCTGATCGAAACCGTCACCGACGAAGCCATCGCCGCGCTGTGCGCCGAAGCCTGCGGGGCGATGAAGGTCGCCCATGCGATGACGGTTGAATACTCCCGCCAGCGTAAGCAGTTCGGCGTGCCCATCGGGAGCTTCCAGGTGCTCCAGCACCGCATGGTCGACATGTACACCGCCTATGAGCAAGCCGTCTCGCTGACCTATCTCGCCACGCTGCGCCTCGGTACTGACGAGGTGGAGCGTAAGAAGGCGGTCTCTGCGGCGAAGGTCGGGGTGGGCCAAGCGGCGCGGCTGATCGGGCAGGAAGCGGTGCAGATTCACGGCGGCAACGGGGTGACCGACGAATACGCAATCGGCCACTTCTTCAAGCGGTTGACGATTTTCGACAGCGAGTTCGGCAATGTCGATCACCACCTGAAGCGCCACGTCGCGCTCTCCTGATGCGGCGCACTCCGCGATGCACAAGGCCCCGCTCCCGCCCCGGCGCGAGCGGGGCTTTTGCTTTTGCGCTGTAACCGCTGTGAGAGCCCGCGCGAACCGGACCGCATGAGAGCCGACGAAGCCACGCTTGCCCGTCTGATGGCGCTGTCGCAGCAGGGCGACAAACAGGCATATGCCGCGCTGCTCGAGGCGTGCCAGCGTTGGCTGCGCGGCTATTACAGCCGCCGCATCGCGCCCTCCAGCCTCGACGATCTGGTGCAGGAGACGCTGATTTCACTCCACACCAAGCGCGCCTCGTGGGACCCGGCGCGGCCCTTCCTGCCGTGGCTCGCGGCGATCGCGCGGTACCGGTGGGTCGATCACCTGCGCCGCCTGTACCGCGCTTGCGAGGGCGAATTGAACGAGGAACTGCACGGCAGCGACGACGAGCCCGGCATCGCTGCGCGCATCAGCCTTGACCGGCTGCTCGGCCTGCTCCCGCCCGCGCAGGAGCGCGCCATCGCACTGGTCAAGATCGAGGGGCTGAGCATCGCCGAAGCCTCTGCCGAGACCGGGCAAAGCGAGAGCCTCGTCAAAGTGAACATCCACCGCGGGCTGAAAAAGCTCGCCCTCCTGATCGAGAAAGCATGATGACGAGCCCCCGCAATTCCGATGCCCTCATCGCCGAACTGGTCGGCGATCTCGAGCCGGTCCGGCCGCTGCACTTCGGCGCGGGGATGGCAGGGACGCTGGCGGCAGCAGGGCTGTCGGCTGCGGCGGTGATCGCCCTGTTCGGCCTGCGTCCCGACTGGCTGGCAGGATTGGTCAATCCGATGCACCTTGTTGCGACCGGACTGTTTGGCGGCCTCGGGCTGGCAGCGAGCGTGACGGTGATCGTCATGAGCCGCCCGCAGGTGGGGAGTGACCACAGCGGATGGCGCTGGGCGGCGGGGATGGCGGCGCTGCTGCCGATCGCCGGATTGATCGTCGCGATGGGCCGCGGGCGCGAAGTGCTGGCAGAAGCGACGGTGCGCCTCGGAGCGTACTGCTTCGTGGCGTGCGGCCTTGCCTCGCTGCTGGTGCTGGCCGTGCTGACCGCCTGGCTGCGCCGCGGCGCGCCGACCGCGCCGGGCCGTGCGGGGCTGGTCGCCGGGCTCGCGGCGGGGGCGCTGGGCGCCTTCGCCTTCTCGCTGTACTGCCCGGACAACGATATCGTCCACATCGGCATCTGGCACAGCATGGCGGTGCTGGCGATGGCGGGGCTGGGCCGCGTGCTGGTGCCGCGCCTGATCCGCTGGTGAGGCTCTAACCGGCGCTAAGGCCGCGCAAATCTCGAGCCTTTCCGCCAAGCCCATTGCGCCGCATAAACTCCTCACTCGATATCATCTGGCTCGCCGTGATGAGGTATGTCCGCTTCCCACCCAGTAGCAGCCGTTCCCGGTAATGGTGCGCGTTCCCGATAGCGGACGGGCAGCTAAAGCAGGATTTTTGCCGAAAGCGGAACTTCAGCAAGCGACCCCTTTTCAGACATTTCCTTGCAAGCTATAAAAAGGCGGACGGATTCTGTGCTTGGAGGCTGGTTTTCTATGACGCGAACTCGGACCATGGCTTTCGCACTTGCCGCAGTATGCGGCGCGTGCGCAATTTTTGCGGCCTTCTGGCTTCATGCCGGGCTCATGGAGGGCGCGGTCTCGTTGGCCAACGCGGTGAAGAAAAACTGGTCTGGGGAACAGCTTGAGACAATCTTTCAATATGCCGGTCCGCTTTCGCTGATCCTCGTCGGGCTGAGTCTCGCCCTTATGTCTTGGTCATCGCGGCACGCCAAGTAGCAGTAGCGAATTTCGTTTGGATTTCCTCAAAGTGGAAGCCAAGCCACCATTCGCCTTCCCACCCATGATCAGGCATTCCAGCCGGACGCGGCAAATCCTGACAGCAGTCAGCCGGCTCATGGCCCAAAATCACACGTCGCAAGCAGTCTTTGTGCAAGGTGTGGTAAATCCATTGCCCCGGGGCACCTATCACCTTTTCCCCCTCCCCTTGGCGAAAGCCCAGGGGCCGGGGGCCGGGGGCCGGGAGCCGAGGGGTGCGGGTTTGGCTGCTCGTATGGCAGACCCCCCGTCGCAACCGTTAGCCCGCAAGCAGGCCGTCTGCGACTCCCCCAAGGGGAAGGGCTAAATCAGCGCAAGCCGCAGGCCTCGCGGGCCAGCGCCTCGATAACCGCCTTGTCGGGCGCGCCCTTGGGCGAGACCCAGCTTCCGCCGACGCACAGCACCGGATCAAAGGCGAGCCATTCAGCGGCGTTATCGAGGCTGATCCCGCCGGTCGGGCAGAAGCGGACGCTTGCGAACGGCGCGGCGAGGGCCTTCAGCGCGGGGAGCCCGCCTGCCGCCATCGCCGGGAAGAACTTGAAGCGGTCGAGGCCGAGGTCCAGCCCGCGCATGATGTCGCCCGCAGTGGCGATGCCGGGGAGGAACGGCACGCCGCTCGCAATCGCTGCCTTGCCGAGGGTGTCGGTAAGGCCGGGGGAGACGATGAACTGGCTGCCCGCTTCCAGCGCCGCGTCAAGCTGGCGCGGGCACGTTACGGTGCCCGCCCCGACAATCGCGCCCTCGACCTGCCTCATCGCGCGGATCGCGGGCAGCGCGGCAGGGGTGCGCAGGGTGACTTCGAGCACGCAAAGGCCGCCCGCCACCAGAGCTTCGGCGAGCGGGACGGCGTGGGCCTCGTCCTCGATCACGATTACCGGAATGACCGGCGCGGTGCGCATGATGGCGTCGATATTCATCGCTCACATTCCTCCGGTGGCCAGCCCGGTAGCCAGCATCGCCGATGCGCCTTGTTCGGCCCCGTCGGCAAAGTGGCGGAACATCCCGAACAGCTCACGCCCCGTGCCCATTTGCCCATGCGGATCGGGCACAGGCCCGCGGGCCGCAAGGTCGGCGGTGGTCGAAAGCGCGCCGGTCACAGCGCAGACCCGCACCACATCGCCATCGCGCAGGCGGGCGAGCGGGCCGCCCCCTAATGCTTCGGGGGTGCAGTGGATTGCGGCCGGCACCTTGCCCGAAGCGCCCGACATGCGCCCGTCGGTGACCAGCGCCACCTTGTACCCGCGATCCTGCAACACGCCCAGAACCGGGGTCAGCTTGTGAAGTTCGGGCATTCCGTTGGCGCGCGGGCCCTGGAAGCGGACGACCACCACCACGTCGCGGTTAAGCTCGCCCGTCCCGAATGCGGCAGCGACACTCGGCTGATCCTCGAACACGCGGCACGGTGCCTCGACCGTCCAGCGGCTCTCGCCCACCGCCGAGGTCTTGAAGCAGGCGCGGCCCAGATTGCCTTGGAGGAGGCGCATTCCGCCATCCGCCCTGAACGGGTTGGCGACGGGGCGCAGCATGGTGTCGTCACCCGCCGCGCCGACCTTGCGCCACACCAGCGCGTCCCCGCTCTCGTCGGAGGTGTCGAGGCCGGGTTCGCGCGCGTAATCGGCAAAGCCGCCGCGCCCGACCGTCAGGATGTCGGGGTGGGCAAGGCCCGCTGCGAGCAGCTCGCCGATCACGTAGCCCATGCCGCCTGCGGCGTGGAACTGGTTCACATCGCCCGAGCCATTGGGATAGATCTGCGCAATCAGCGGGACGGCGCCCGACAGCTCCGAAAGGTCGTCCCAGTCGAAGATAACTCCTGCCGCGCGCGCCATCGCGGGCAGGTGGATCGCGTGGTTGGTCGATCCGCCGGTGGCCAGCAGGCCGACGGCCGCATTGATGATCGCCTTCTCGTCGATGCAGCGGCCCAGCGGGCGGTAGTCATCGCCGCCGCGCCCGATCTGAGCAACGCGGTGCACCGCCTCGCGGTCCAATGCCTGGCGCAGCTTGGTGCCCGGCTGGATAAAGGCGCTGCCCGGCACGTGCAGCCCCATCATCTCCATCATCATCTGGTTGGAGTTGGCGGTGCCGAAGAAGGTGCAGGTGCCGGCCGAATGGTAGCTCGCCATCTCGCTGGCCAGCAGCTCGGCGCGGTCCGCCTTGCCTTCGGCATAGAGCTGGCGGACGCGCTGCTTTTCCTTGTTCGGAATGCCGGTCGGCATCGGTCCGCCGGGCACGAAGATCACCGGCAGGTGGCCAAAGCGCAGGGCGCCCATCAGCAGCCCGGGCACGATCTTGTCGCAGATGCCGAGCATCAGCGCGCCTTCATACATCGCATGGCTCAATGCGACGGCGGCGGAGAGCGCGATAACGTCGCGGCTGAACAGCGACAGCTCCATGCCGACCTCGCCCTGCGTCACGCCGTCGCACATCGCCGGAGTGCCGCCTGCGACCTGCGCGGTGGCGCCGACCTCGCGGGCGTAGATCTTCAGCCGCTCGGGATAGCGGTAATAGGGCGCGTGGGCCGACAGCATGTCGTTATAGGCGGTGACGATGCCGATGTTCGGGCCGCGGCCTGCGACCATTGCGGGCTTGTCGTCCTCCATCCCCGCATAGGCGTGGGCGAGATTCGAGCAGGATACGGCGGGGCGCTTGCCCAGATTGTCACCCTCATGCGCGATGAGGTCGAGATAGGCCCGGCGGCTCGCCCGCGACTTTTCGATCACCCGCTGGGTGACGCGGTGGACGGTGTCGTGGAGGTTACTCATGCCAAGTCACTCCGTCGCGTTCCGCCAGCGCGATCGCCGCGCTGGGGCCCCAGCTACCGGCGGTGTAGGTCTTGGGGATGAGGCCGTCCGCCGCCCAGCCGGCGCGGATCGCGTCGACCCAGTCCCACTGTGCTTCCACTTCGTCGCGCCGCACGAACAGCGTCTGGTCGCCCTCAACCAGATCGAGCAGCAGGCGCTCGTAAGCGATCCGCCGCACCGCGCCCGAGAAGGCATCGGGCATGGCGATGTTGAGCGGCACCTGCCGCAGGCGGATGCCT
>JBBRUU010000143.1:0-6408 GCA_038247515.1 Sphingomonadales bacterium | reverse complement strand
TCGCCGCCTTCTCGAACGGCACACCGCCTGGCACCGCGAACATACGTCCGGCAGGCACCACGACCTTTTCGGCCAGACCACCATTGCCGATCCCGGCGAGCACCTTGTCGCCTACCGCAAAACCTTCGACACCTTCGCCGATCGCCTCGATCACGCCCGAAATCTCGCCGCCGGGCGAGAAGGGGCGCTCGGGCTTGAACTGGTACATGTCGCGGATGATCAACCCGTCGGGGTAGTTGATCGCGCAGGCCTTGACCGCGATCAGCACCTCGCCCTTGCCGGGAACGGGAGCGTCGATCTCGTCCAGCGTCAGCGTTTCAGGCCCACCGGTGGCGTGGCTGCGAATGGCTCTCATGATGTCTCTCCTGTGTCTTTTGATTCTATGCAGCGGCGGTGCCGCGCGTCAGCCACGGCTGGGCGGCGGCGCGGCTGGCTTCGAAGCCGCCGATCGCTTCGCCGCGCGCCATCGTCAGCCCTACCTCGTCGAGCCCGCCGAGCAGGCAATCGCGCCGGAACGGGTCGAGCGCGAAGGTGAAGCGGTCCTGATAGGGCGTGGTAACAGTCTGGCTTTCGAGATCGACGCTGATGGCCAAGCCTTCGCGCGCGACTTCGAGCAGCCGGTCGACCGCCTCCTGCGGGAGGACAACAGGAAGGATCCCGTTCTTCACCGCGTTGCCCGAGAATATGTCCGAGAAGCTGGGCGCGATCACGACCCGCAGCCCGAGGTCGCCCAGCGCCCAAGCGGCGTGCTCGCGGCTCGATCCGCAGCCGAAATTGTCGCCCGCGATGAGCATGTTCGCGCCCGCATAGGCAGGGTCGTCGATGACGTTGCCCGGTTCCGCCCGCAGCGCCTCGAATGCGCCCGCGCCCAACCCATCGCGGCTGATGGTCTTGAGCCACTTGGCCGGGATGATGATGTCGGTATCGACGTTCTTGAGGCCGAGCGGGATGGCGCGGCCTTCGACGCGGGTCAGCGGTTCCATCAGGCTATCCTGCTCAATCGGTTTGCGGCGGCTCGCCCGAAGGGATGGCGCCGGGCTGGGTCGGCTCGTTCGGCTTCTTCTTGCGCGTGTAAAGCAGCGCGGCAGCGATTGCCGCCGATCCGATCGCTCCGGCAGCGGCAATGGCAGCGTTGCGGGCGGTATGCGATTTGGGCTTTTCGGTCATTGCCTGACCATGCCTCTTGCGGCCAAGTGTTTCAAGCCTGTGACGTCACACGAGGTCTCGCACATCGGTGAGCCGCCCCGTCACCGCCGCCGCTGCCGCCATCGCCGGCGAAACAAGGTGCGTGCGCGCGCCCGGGCCCTGCCGTCCGACGAAGTTGCGATTGCTGGTCGAGGCGCAGCGTTCGCCCGGCGGCACCTTGTCGGGGTTCATGCCCAGACACGCCGAGCAGCCCGGTTCGCGCCATTCGAAGCCGGCGTCGATGAACACTGTGTCGAGGCCCTCTTCCTCGGCTTGGCGCTTGACCAGACCCGAGCCCGGCACGACAATCGCCCAGCGCACGTTGTCGGCCTTGCGGCGTCCTTTGAGGACAGCGGCGGCGGCGCGCAGGTCCTCTATGCGGCTGTTGGTGCAGCTACCGATGAACACGTTCTCGATTACCACATCGGTCATCGGGGTGCCGGGGACGAGGCCCATGTAGTCGAGGCTCTTTTGCGCCGCGACCCGTTTGCTCTCGTCGGCGAAGTCCTGAGGGTGCGGGATCCGCCCGCCGATCGCCACCACGTCCTCGGGACTGGTGCCCCATGTGACGGTCGGCTCCACGGTGCCGGCGTCGATCACCACCGACTTGGCAAAGACCGCGCCTGTGTCGGTGTGGAGGGTGCGCCAGTAAGCAACTGCCGCGTCCCAGTCTGCGCCCTTGGGAGCCATCGGGCGGCCGTTGAGATAGGCGAAGGTGGTGTCATCGGGCGCGATCAGCCCAGCGCGTGCGCCCGCTTCGATGCTCATGTTGCAGATCGTGAGGCGCTCCTCGAGCGTCATGCGCTCGAACACGCGGCCGCGATACTCGATCACGTAGCCGCTGCCGCCCGCTGCGCCGATGGTGCCGATGATGTGCAGGATCAGATCCTTGGCGCTGATGCCGGGGCCAAGGTCGCCTTCGACCCGCACCTCCATCGGCTTCGATTGCCGGAGCAGCAGTGTCTGGGTCGCGAGCACATGCTCGACCTCGCTCGTCCCGATCCCGAAGGCCAGCGCGCCGAGCCCGCCGTGGCAGGCGGTGTGCGAATCCCCGCAGACGATGGTGGTGCCGGGCAGCGAGAAGCCTTGTTCCGGGCCGACGACATGGACGATCCCCTGCTCCTTGGCGGTGGCGGGGATGTAGCGGATGCCAAAGGCGGGCGCGTTCTGCGCGAGCGCGGCGAGCTGGGCTGCGCTTTCAGGATCGGCGATCGGCAGTGGCTTGCCTGCAGAATCGAGGCGCGCGGTGGTCGGCAGGTTGTGATCGGGAACGGCGAGAGTGAGCTCGGGCCGCCGCACGCCGCGTCCCGCGATCCGCAGCGCCTCGAAAGCCTGCGGGCTCGTCACTTCGTGCACCAGATGCCGGTCGATATAGATGAGCGCCGTGCCATCATTGCGGGTCTCGACGACATGCGCGTCCCAGATTTTCTCGTAGAGGGTGCGCGGGCGGCTCGCCATGATCGGGTCCATCGGTTGGGGGAGCGCAAGTGCAGCCCTTTGCCCACGCCCATAATCCTGTTGCGCGAGCCGTGGCAAGATTGCGCCGATTTACCGGCACGCGCGAGTAGAATTTGTCACAATCTTGCGCTAGCTGACACTTATGTCAGCAAACGCGATTCTCAGCACCGGCGCCGCCGCCTTCTATCACCCGATCAAGGTCGAAGCCTCGGACATCGACTTTATGGGTCACGTCAATAATGCGCGCTACCTCAACTGGGTGCAGGACGCGGTGCTGGCGCACTGGCGCGGGATGGCGCCTGCCGAGGACGTGGCGAGCAAGGCGTGGGTCGCATTGAAGCACGAGATCACCTACCGCAAACCCGCCTTCCTCGAAGACGACGTGATCGCGCAGACCGTGCTCGAACGTTTTAACGGCGCGCGAGCGTTCTACTCCACGCTGATCAAGCGCGGCGAGGAAGTGCTCGCCGAGGTGCAATCGAGCTGGTGCTGCATCGACGCCGAAACCCTGCGGCCCGCGCGCATCGGCGAACACTTGCGCGAGTTTTTTTTCCCCAAGGGGGAATGAAGTGCCGCTGAAGGGTTGAGCGGCAAGGCCTCAGCTTTTTGCAGCTTGGTGCGGCGCTCGAGAGCGTGTGGGTCAGGGCTTAGTCAAAACGTTGCGAAGTGACGGGTCTGTCTTCGGGCAATAAAGCACATGTGACCTTGCCCCGCCGTTGGCGTTTCCTGAGCTGGCGCTGAAGTCGCCAATGCAATAGCCAGCAAAACAGCCGGAACTATGGCCTAAGTTCCCACATTCTTGGGCTTTTCGTTCAAGTGTCGAAAGCGAATCGTTGTGACGAACTCGCTCAAGGCCGGATCGGGTGCTGACAAGATCCATGGTTGCCTGGTTTATCGTCACAGTCGTGCTGCTGATCTGGAACGCGATTTACGGCACGCGGAGGGTCATTGCTGATTTCAGAAGCCCTTAGCCAGCCAACGGCGGGGTCGGAGCGCTGGCAAGCTAGGCAGGCTGGTAGCCGATAGCCTGTGACCGGAAGCGAGCAGCGCGCCCGAGGACGATGCCAAAGATTAGCTTGGAAGCTATATCCGCTACAGTGAACAGGCCCTGACGTAGCACCATGCCGTCGCTCGTCGGCCAGACCGCCGGCATTAAATAGGCAAACGGGTACAGCGACCAGGAAAATAGCAATAAATACCAGCAATATTTCAGCTGGCGATATGCGGGTTCTTCAATTTTCTCGGGCGGCCGGCCGATCAGCATTCCAACTGTCCAAACCACGTAAACATAGAATACGGTCGATACGCCCCCCCAGAACCAGAAAGGCCAAGCCGCTGCCCCGGGCGCGATCCCGGCAACCGCCGGCTCGTAGAACTGGCCAGGATAGCCCGTCCAGATCATCAGCAACCCGGCACCGGCCAATGGCCAGCACCGTTTCCAAAATTCTTGGCCGGTGAGACCGAGCACTACCAGGATCTGAGTAAGCAGCATTGGCACGTCGATTGACCAGTTGATATACCGGAAGCCGTTGGAGAAAAGCTCGCTCTCGGCTGGCACCCAGGCGGCATCGGCTGCCGAGTAGTTAAAAGCGGTTGACCAGAGAAGTGACAGATAGCCTATCTCGAGGGTCGCAGAAACCATGACGACGGCGGAAATTATCGAGGACAGGCGATAGCGTGGCGCGATGTCCTTGGCCGTCAGGATAAAATACACAAACCCTGCAGCAAAGCAGGCCACCGTCAGTTGCAGCAGGTGGCGGACGATTTCATATTGCCAATGCGCAAACGTCAGGTAATTTTCGAGATTGGGCACGCCAAGCGCTCCTTCATTGGATGAGCTGAAGCGCTCTCAGCTTTAATTCTCATAAATTACCAATGGACTTATGCCCGGCAACTTGGACCCTGTGCCGATGATGGTCGGCTAAACAGGCCAACCCCATCACCGCCGCCGCAGCGCCGCGCCCATCGCGCCTGCTGCCATCACCGCTCCGGCCAGCGAGGCCAGCGGGTTGCTGCGCGCCAAGGTATAGAGGCTCGTCTGGCGCATCATCTGTTTGCCGTAGACCTTACCCTCGCCGCCGCCGGTGCGGAAGCCTTCGCCTGTCTGGGGCGGCGTGGGCACGCCTTTCTCAAGCGCGGTGGCGAAGAAGGCGGCCGAAAAGACCCGGTCGGCAAGATTAGGGGCCAGCGCGGCAAACAGCGTCATCGCCCGCCCAGCGCCGCCGACGATCATGTCGCGGGTGGGGTGCTCGGCGGCATGGCAGATCGCTTCGGCCACAACATCGGGCGAATAGACCGGCTGGGGAACCTTGGCTTTCTCGTCCATCATGTTTAGCGCGTGATCGCTGAAGGGCGTGTTGATGCCCGAAGGCTGGATCAGCGTCACCGATACTGGCGCCTTGTCGTGGATCAACTCGATCCGCAGCGAATCGATAAAGCCCTTCACCGCATGTTTGCTGGCCGTGTAGGACGACAATATCGGGGAGGGTATGTCCGAGGCGATCGAGCCGGTCGTGATCAGCGCGCCGCCGTGTGCCTTCAGATGCGGCAGGGCCTCGGTCGCGCAGTATACCGTGCCCCAGTAATTGATGTCGAAGACCTGGTGGTGGTCGGCGTCGGAAATGTCCTCAAGCTTGCCGTAGACCCCCACTCCGGCATTGCTCACGAAGGTGTCGAACCCGCCGTGGCGCCCGATCACGGCGGCGACCGCGGCCTTGACCTCGGTGCGGCTCGACACGTCGGCGCTGATCGTGTCGCAGCGTCCGCCGTTGGCGCGGATCTGCGCGGCAGCCGCTTCAAGCCCGTCTTCGCTGCGGGCAATGATCACCACATTGGCGCCGCGTTCGGCAGCAAGGCGGGCGGTGGCAAGACCGATGCCGGAGGAGCCGCCGGTGATGACGATGGTCTGCTGGTCGAGCGGCTTCAGTTTCATGGGAGGGCCTTTCTGTGTGCCAAGCCCATCATCGCGGAAGGTTTCAGCGCGGCCCTAACCTCGATCAGGGGGGAAGGGCCGGGCGCGCGAACGGCCCTGCCACCGCCACAGGCCGCCGCAGCAGGAATGCGCAATCGCTTGCGGTCTGCGGCGAAAGGATCGACAGTGCCACAGGCGTACGCTGCGGCGGGTCGCTGGATCACGAAAGGCATGAGTCAAATGGTCAAGGCAAGTTGGAATGGCGTGGTCATCGCCCAAAGCGACGCAACGGTGGTGGTGGACGGCAACCACTATTTCCCGCGCAAGGATGTGGACGCGCAGTACCTTGTCGCCAGCGACACCCATACGACCTGCGGGTGGAAGGGCGTTGCCTCGTATCATTCGCTGAACGCCGGCGGCGCGACCAATCCTGATGCCGCGTGGTTCTACCCCGAACCCAAGGACGCTGCCGCCGAAATCAGGGACCACATCGCCTTCTGGAAGGGTGTCAAAGTGGGTTGAGCCATTCGCCGCCTTCCGCGAAACGCAATTGCCACATTCCGCGCGCTGTCTATACGCATCCCCATGGCCTGCCCCCGCGTATTCCTTGACAGATGAACTCGCAATTCGCCCCAGCCTTCATGCTGCCTGAACGCCGCGTCCAGCGCGTGGCCGGGCTTGTATTGGGGCTGGCAATTGCCGGCAGCTGGCTTGCGATCCACGCTTACGGGATGTTCGTCTTCGAGCTGACATTGAGCAACTGGCCGTTTGCGCTGGGGCTGGCGATGGTGCAGTGCTGGCTTTCGGTCGGCGTGTTCATCGTCTGTCATGATGCGATGCACGGCACCCTTGTG
>JBBRUU010000142.1:0-6429 GCA_038247515.1 Sphingomonadales bacterium | reverse complement strand
TATTGATTCAGAGTTTCAACAAAAGCGCAACTGTAATACTAGCTAATCTGGCAATAGCACCCGCCACCAAGCCTCATTGGCAAGATACCAGCATAGCGTCTGGCGAAGGCCGTCTTCAAAGCTGTGTTTTGGCGCATATCCGAGTTCGCCGCGCGCCTTGGTCTCGTCGATTGCATAGCGGCGATCATGGCCAGCGCGGTCCGTGACAAAGGTCTTGAGGCTAGTCGTCGCCGCGCCCTTCGCTGCAGGGGCGTCGGCATAGCGCTCTGCGAGGCCGTCGATTTCAGCAAAAGCCCGGTCGACCTCGGCGCAGACGCGATCGATCACCGCCATGTTGGGCAGTTCGGCTCCGCCGCCGATATTGTAGGTCTCGCCGGGCTGGCCGCGCAGCAGGCACGCCTCGATGCCGCGGCAGTGATCCTCGACATGCAGCCAGTCGCGCACGTTCATCCCGTCACCATAGATCGGCAAGGCGCGCCCGTGCAGCGCGTTCAACAGGAACAGCGGGATCAGCTTTTCCGGATACTGGTATGGCCCGTAATTGTTCGAGCAATTGCTGGTGGTCACCTCAAGCCCGAAAGTGTGGTGGTAAGCGCGCACCAAGTGATCCGACGCTGCCTTCGATGCCGAATAGGGCGAGTTGGGCGCATAAGCCGTCGTCTCGCTGAAGGCCGGATCGGCCGGGCCGAGCGAACCGAACACTTCGTCGGTGGAGATATGGTGGAAGCGGTGCGGAGTGCCGCTACCCGCCAGCCACACAGCACGAGCGGCCTTGAGCAAGCTGTTGGTGCCGAGGATGTTGGTGTCGATAAATGCGTCGGGCCCGCTGATCGAGCGGTCCACATGGCTTTCCGCGGCAAAGTGCATCAGTGTGGTGATCGCGTGGTCGCGCAGCAACTGCTCGACCAGCGCGGTGTCGCGGATGTCGCCCTCGACGAGGCTTGCGTTGGGCGCCCCCTCGATCGTCGACCGGTTACCGGCATAGGTCAGCGCATCGAGCACGATCACCCGGTCATCGGGGTGCTTCGCATTCCAGTAATGCACAAAGTTACCACCGATGAAACCGGCGCCTCCGGTGACGAGCACGTTAGCCAAGCTTTGCTTCCTCTTTAAGCATCAGGCGCAAGTTCTCACGCCACGGCACGGGGGCATCACCCAGAAATGCGCGCGTCGCCGAGCTATCAAGCAAGGAGAACGCAGGGCGCCGCGCGGGGGTGGGGTATTCCGCCGTGGTGAGCGGCCGGAAGACCGGCACCCGCGTCAGCAGACCCAGCGCATAAGCTTCCTCGCCGATCGCGACCGCGAAGTCATACCAGCTGATTGCGCCGTCATCGCTGTGGTGGAAGGTGCCGCTAGCGCCCTTCTCGGCCAGCCCCCAGATGGTGCGCGCAAGGCCCGTCGCCCAGGTCGGCGAACCGATCTGGTCGGCCACCACCGCGACTTCGTCGCGCTCTCTCATCAGGCGGATCATCGTGCGCACGAAGTTAGCTCCGCTGGCCTCATAGACCCAAGCTGTGCGCACAAGGAGGTCGGTGTCGCGCAGATGATCCTCGCCCTCGGCCTTAGTGCGGCCATAGACCGACTGCGGATTGCGCTCGGCGTCGGGCGCGTAGGGTTCGGACGCGGTTCCATCGAAGACGTAGTCGGTCGAGACATGGACGAGCCTGCCTCCGGTACCGGCCATCGCCTCGACCATCGTCGCCACCGCATCGGAATTGATCGCGCGGGCGAGCGCCTCGTCGGTCTCGGCCTTGTCGACAGCTGTATATGCAGCGGCATTGATGATCAGATCAGGGGCCTCGACCACCAGCCGCGCCGTGAGCATCGAGGCATCGGTGAGATCGCAATCATCGACGTCGATGGCGTTGATGTCGGCCCATTCAGGCGCGGTCCGCTGAAGCGCGCCGCCAAGCTGCCCGTTGGCGCCGGTGATCAGCACCCTCATGCGAACACCAGCGCATCGGCGAGCGAGAGCCCGCGCGCGTCCTTATCGGAGATAATCGGATCCAGCCCGCCCAGCGGCCATTCGATCCCCACCATCGGGTCGTTCCACGCCAGCGTGTGTTCGCTCTGCGGCGCATAGGGCGCGGTGCACCTGTAGAGGAAGTCGGTGTCGTCCTCGAGCGTCAGGAACCCGTGCGCGAAGCCCTCGGGCACCCAGAACATCCGCTTGTTGTCGGCGCTGAGCTCTGCGCCCACCCACTGCCCAAAGGTCGGCGAGGAGGCGCGCAGGTCGACCACCACGTCGAACACCGCGCCAGCAGTCACCCGCACCAGCTTGCCCTGCGGCCCCGGATTCTGAAAATGCAGACCGCGCAGCACGCCCTTCTGCGAGCGGCTGTGATTGTCCTGCACGAAGTCGAGGTCTAGCCCTGCCGCAGCAAAGGTGCCTGCGTTCCAGGTCTCCATGAAGAAGCCGCGCTGGTCGCCGAACACGCGCGGTTCGATGATCAGCACGCCGGCAATAGCCGTCTCGATGACGTTCACGACAGCACCGGACTTTCCAGCATGTTGAGGAGGTATTCGCCATAGCCCGACTTGCGCAGCGGCTGGGCAATCTCACGCAGGCGGTCGGCTGTGATGAAGCCCTGACGCCAGGCGATCTCTTCGGGACAGCAGATCTTGAGCCCCTGCCGTTCTTCTGTGATGCGCACATAGGTGGCTGCGTCGAGGAGCGAGGCGTGGGTGCCGGTATCGAGCCAAGCGAAACCGCGGCCCATGATCTCGACCGACATCGTGCCGTCCTCGAGGTAGAGGCGGTTCAGATCGGTGATCTCGAGCTCACCGCGCGGCGAGGGCGGAAGGTCGCGCGCGCGATCGACTACGGTGTCGTCGTAGAAATAGAGGCCGGTGACGGCATAGTTCGACTTGGCGACCTTGGGCTTTTCCTCGATCGAAATCGCCTTGCCCGAAGCGTCGAACTCGACGACGCCGAAGGCCTGCGGATCGTTGACCCGGTAGGCGAAGACCGTTGCACCGCTGTTGCGGGCGGTCGCGTTCTGAAGCAGGGCCGGAAGGCCGTGCCCATAGAAAATGTTGTCGCCGAGGATTAGCGCGCTCGGTCCGCCGCGCAGGAAGTCGGCACCAATATGGAAGGCCTGCGCCAGCCCCTCTGGCTTGGGCTGCACTTCATAGGATAGCGACACGCCGAAGTCTGACCCGTCACCGAGCACGCGCTTGAACTGAGCGGCGTCCTCGGGCGTGGTGATGATCAGGATGTCGCGAATCCTCGCCAGCATCAGGGTGCTGAGCGGATAATAGATCATCGGCTTGTCGAAGATCGGCATCAGCTGCTTGGAGACGCCGCGCGTCAGCGGGTAGAGCCGGGTTCCCGAGCCCCCCGCAAGGATAATGCCGCGCCTATTCGTGTCGCCCGCCATCGCTGTTCCGATTGCCTCTGCGCGTGGATGTGCGCTCGCGGCGCTGCATTGCAGCACGGCTCGGGTGGGTCAACGGGAAAGTTCCCGTTCCGCTGGACAGCCCGGCAAGACAGCCGAACTGTGGCTGAACCCTAGCATTTGCCGGGCTCTTGGCGCATGTCGAGACGGCATCGGCCCTGACGGGCGCGAGGCAACGCAGGGGCATGTAAACCGGTCGGGGGCATGACGGACATTTCGATCGATTCCTACCTGGCGGCCTGCGTCAAGGCTTGCCTGGCGAACGAGACGCTGGCCATATGGCCGGCCTCTTGGCCGCAGCAGAATGCCGAAACTGCAACCGCGCGCATCAAGTTCCACGGCATTGCCCTCCTGCTTGTCCGGCACGACCCCGCGCCCCAAGGCTGGCCCGAACGCGTGGTTCGCGCGGTGAGGGACGAGGCACGGATGCAAGCGCTGTGGGAAGCAAGCCATCACGCCGCCGTGCGCCCTCTCGTCGAGGCCTTTGCCACCGCCGGGATCATTGCCGCTGCGCTGAAAGGGACCGCGATCGGCTACGGCTATCATAAGGACCCCGCAGTCCGGCGGCGGGGGGATACCGACCTGCTCCTCGTGCGCGCATCGCGCCCGCAGGCGCGGAGCGTTCTTGAGCGGTGCGGCTTCGTCCCCGCCGGTGAACGCGGCCCCACTCAGGAGCCGTGGTCGATCACGGGCAGGGACGGGTTTACCCACGAGGTCGACATTCACTGGCGTATCAACGGCAGCCTCGCGGTTTCGCAGTCAATGGAGCGGTTGGACTGTGAGGCGCGCATGGTCCTTTTGCCGCGGCTTGCCCCTTCCGCCCTGGCGCTTGGCGGGATCGACAACCTCATCCTGACTTGCGTCAACCGCTACTCGCACCAGGCCTTCGGCTACCATGTCGAGGATGATCGTCCAGAGGACGGTAATCGCCACATCTGGGCAGTCGACATGATCCTAGTGTGCAAGCGTTTCGCCGCTGAGGACTGGGCGCTTCTGGCAGAATTGGCCGTAAGGAGCGGCACCGCGCGCGTGGTACGCGACGGCCTCGCCTTCGCGCAGGCCAGCATCGGTCTCGCCCTGCCCGACGGTTTCCTCGACCGGCTCGCCAAGACCGGAGGCACAGAGCCCGTCGCGGCCTATCTGGGCGAGCCTTCGCACATCAAGCGATTGAAGAAAGATCTCGCCGCAGTGACGAGTCCGGGCGAGCTAGCCGACCTGCTGCGCCTGCGTTTCTTGCCCGGTCGCCGCTTCATGGACGAGCGCTTTCCCGATGCGCAGCACTGGCCCTTGTGGGCGCTGCACCTTCGGCGAATGGCTGGCGGCGTGCTGCGGCGCCTCGGCCTTCCCACTTGACGCCGTGCCGCTATGATGGTGGCCAGCGATGATGCACCGCCGCACCATAGCCATCTGACGGGAACAGCCGGTGAATATCCGTTTCCTCACTGACCGCGCCCGTCCCTTCTTCGGCGAGCTTGCCGTGATCAGCGGCATGGCAGTGCTCAGCGCCTGCGCGTCGCTGGCGATCCCGTGGCTGGCGGGGCAGTTCCTCGGCAAGGTTATCGGCGCGGGAACGGACGGGGGGGCAAACATCGACCTCGGGCTGACAGTGGCGCTGCTGGTCTCGGCGCTGGTTGGACTGACCGCCGTCAATATCGCCGTCGCGGTGCTATCGCGCGCGGCTTCGGGACGCATCCTCGCAGGCCTCCAGCGCGAGACCTATGCCCGCATCCAGCTAATGCCGCTATCCTTCCACGACCGCAGCAAGAGCGGCGATCTGCTCGCTCTCATGACTTACGAGGTCGGCAATCTCAGCAGCTTCCTGACGGCCACCCTCGCCAATGTCCCGGCAATGCTGATGACTGCCGGGGGCGCGGTAATCCTGCTGTTCCTGCTCGACCCGGTAATGGCGCTGGTGGTTCCGGTGCTCGTGCCGTTATTCACCATCATCATGAAGCTGATCGGGAGGCGCGTCCGCATGCTGGCGCGCAAGGTCCGCAAGGCGCAGGCCGAACTGGTTTGGACCGCCGAGAGCGACCTCGCCATGCTCCCTGCGATCAAGGCTTTCGCCGCCGAGGACTTCCACAGCGACCAGTATGACGCCGCCGTGGAGCGGGCCCGCGCGCTCGACCTGCGGCAGGCCCGCATCCTCGCTTTCATCAGCCCGATGGTCGCGCTGGTCGCAGCGCTGGCGGCGATCGCGGTCCTGCTGCTCGGCGGGGCGCAGGTGGCGGGCGGCGGGCGCACGCCGGGCGATCTTTTCGCCTTCCTGCTCTACGCTGCGCTGCTCACGCGCCCGGTCGCAGCTCTGGCCGACACCTACGGCAGGTTTCAGGTCGCCAAAGGCACGCTGGCGCGGCTCGAGGCGGTCTTCGCCAAGACGATCGAGCCGGGCTACGACCAGACCGGCACCATCGACCGGGCGCGCGGGGCGATCGTCTTCGAGCAAGTCAGCTTTGGCTATCCGGGACGCGGCGGGGTGCTGGACGGCATCGACCTTGCCATCGCGCCGGGCGAAATCGTTGCGCTGACCGGCGACAACGGGGTCGGCAAATCGACGATGATCCGGCTCCTGTTGCGCTTCTACAATCCCGACAGCGGCCGGATCACTCTGGACGGGACGGACATTGCCAGCCTGCAGGTGCAAGCGCTGCGCCGCCAGTTCGGCTACGTGCCGCAGCGCCCCCTGCTGTTCAACGGCACGATCGCCGAAAACATCGCCTTCGGCATGGCTGATCCCGAACCCGCCGCGATTGAACACGCCGCGCGGTTGGCGCAGGCGTGGGACTTTATCGGCAAGCTCCCGCGCGGGCTCGAAACCGAAATCGGGGACAACGGTATTCGCCTATCGGGCGGCCAGCAGCAACGTCTTGCGCTCGCCCGGGCGTTGTTCCGTGATCCCCCAATCTATATCTTCGATGAGGCGACCAGCATGTATGATCTCGAGGGAGAGGCGGCCTTTATCGAGGCCTGCATCGAGACGCTCAAAGGGCGCACGGTAATCATCATCACCCACCGCCCGGCGAGCCTGGCG
>JBBRUU010000141.1:0-6575 GCA_038247515.1 Sphingomonadales bacterium | reverse complement strand
TCGCAGGGATTTACTCGGCGAGCCTTGCGGTGTTCGTCAACGACGAATCAGAAGGCAAGGCCGACACCCACGCCTTCCTCGAACGGCGGATCGACGGGGTGATGAAGTTCGAGAAGGCCAAGGCGCAGTTCCTCGGCAAGGGCCGCGAGCGGCCGAGCCTGACGCGGTTCCTGGGCCGGTTGCGCTACCCGGCGCGGTAAACCGCCTCTAGCAGCGAAGCGGTAGGCGAAGGCAACGCGTCCGAACTGTTGATTAACCCCTAGCTGTGCCTCGCGCACAACGCCCCGCTTCCCTATTGCCTGTCACAGATTCGCAGCGCATCCTCGCGCGCAGAATCAAACCATTGACGGGAAGGGTATTTCGATGGCGGGTTCGCTCAACAAGGTCATGCTGATCGGCAATCTCGGGGCCGACCCCGAAATCCGCAGCTTCCAGAACGGTGGCAAGGTCGCCAACCTGCGCATCGCCACTTCCGAACAGTGGAAGGACAAGGCGACCGGCGAGCGCAAGGAAAAGACCGAGTGGCACACCGTGGCGATCTTCTCCGAAGGCCTCGTCAGCGTGGTTGAACGCTACCTCAAGAAGGGCAGCAAGGTCTTCGTCGAAGGCAAGCTCCAGACCCGCAAGTGGCAGGACCAGAACGGGCAAGACCGCTACAGCACCGAGATCGTCATTCAGGGCCTCGGCGGCACGCTGACCATGCTTGATGGCGCGGCTGGCGGTGCAGGCGGCTCCGGCGGCGGCATGGGTGGCGGCGGCGGCGGTGGTGACGGCGGCGTCGGTGGCCGTTCGGGCGGCGGCAGCTACGGTGGCGGCGGCGGCGGCGCTTGGGATCAGAGCGGCGGCGGCGGCTCGGGTGGCGGCGGCGCTTCGGGAGGCGGCGGCGGCTACGATGACCTCGACGACGACATTCCGTTCTGAGGCCCGGTATTACTTAGGCGGGGCCTTTTAGGGGTCTGTCAGACGCGTCTAGACCCCTTCCAGCGCGGTTTAGACCCCCTCCAGACCCCTTTTAGACCCCCTCCAGCCGCGTTTTGCAGGGCCTGTTTCACGTGAAACATTGCTTTGTCGGCCCCCGCTCAAAACGTCATGAACAAATTGAGGTTGGCCGTGTGGTCGCTGCGGTCCTCGCCTTGGCGCAAGACGTGCTGGTTGAGATAACCAGGCACTACCTCTATGCCCTTGGCCACCGGGATCGAGACCCCGGCAAAGTTGCGCCACAACGCCAGCCCTCCGCCGCGCTGCACTGGTCCTTGGCTAAGATTGAAAAACGGCTCGGTGTAGAACACCAGCTTGTTGTTTTTGCTCACCGGAACCCGCAGTTGCAAAAATTCACGCAAGCGCCAATCGGTGCCCGAGCGCCCCTCGAAGGTGCGCTCTTCAAGCCGGGTGCGGGAATCGAGCGTGATGCCCCCCTCGGTCGTCAGCAGACGGACGTTGAGCTCCTGATAGAACCGGTGTTCGTTGTGTTCGACCGGCCCGACCGGATCGGTCAGCACGAAGGCATAGCCCGCGCCGATATTAACGCTTTTGTTGATCCTGTAAGCGACCAGCGAGCGCAGCAGGAGCTGGCCCAAGCGGCTGGAATCATTGGTGAACCGCTCCTGCGCCTCAAGCCGGATAAAGACCTTGTCGGTAGCGTTGACGGTAACGAATTGGCCGAGCCAGACATTGCCGTCCTCCTCGGCAAGCGCCGGGGCAGGGCTAATCGCGAAGGCAAGCGCAAGGGCCAAGGCAGGTACAGGGCGCAGCGGTGGCGGCATGGCAGGTCTCCGGCGGATGATCGGCGGAAAAACACCTTGGCGGACAGCGGCTTAACAATGTTTGCCCGCGTCTCTAGGGACACGCGCCAAGGTCAGCCTTGCTTGAGCCCCGCCAGCAGATCGGCAAGGGGACCCAATTGCTCGCCCTCCAGCACGATCCCGGCAGCGGCCCGCACCGCATCGGCGTTGGGCCCTTCGACATAGGGATCGATCGCGAGGCCCAGCGTCTGCGCCACCGCCTCGCCGAGGTCGAACATATCGCCGGTGAACGCGATCTCGTCGCAATCATCCGCCTCGAGCTCGATCTCGATGTCCTCTTCATCGGGGACAGGGCACTGATGTTGTTCGACAAATCTGAGGTCGATTGGCTCATCAATGGTGACCGGCAGCTCATCGCCCGACACCGCGCAGGCTTGCAGTATCGCCGCGCGGAGCCGCCCGGTGGCGCGGATCGCGCTGGGTTTTTGTTCCAAGGCGACTTCGGCCCGCAGGCTCTCGACCGCGCCCAGCCCGAACCGTGCGGCAAGCAACGCGCGCTCGGCGTCGCTTGCCTCGATCACCACTGCGCCTGCCGGCAAGGGGCGGGCCTTGACCATGCGGGTGAGTTCCGAAGCGGGCAGCAGCGGCGCCGTCACCAGATTGCGCTCGCCTGCATCAGTTCCGCATCGGAAAAGCGTCCCAAGCGGTTGAAAAGCTTCATCAACCGATCCGCCACGGCGCGCGCGCTGACGGCCTCGTCGGTGCCTTCGGCAAAGGTCACGTTGCGTGAGACGGCCGCGGTCAACCGCTCCAGTTCGCCTTCGTTGAAAGCCCCGCGATAGGCACCGAGCCGCCCGCCGAGCACGCTCATCAGCTTGCCGATGCGCTTGCCGACGACCACGTCATTGATCCCGAATTCGCGCAATTGTCCGTCCATGTCCTCGACGAACAGTTCGGCCAGAAGCGCACTCTCGGCGCGCAGCTGCGAGGCCTCGAGCCGCACCATCACCGCGCTCAGCACGCCGGTGATCATGTCGAAGCGCCCGGCGACCGAGTCCGCCACGCGGCAATCGGCGTAATAGACGGGGTCGCGCGCCAACTCGATCACGCGGTGCCACAGCGGACGCACGCCTTCGCGCGGGTCGGGGGCGGTGCCGAACAGGCGGGAGAGAACGGACATGGGGTCAAAAGCCTTTCGCGCTTCGAGGCATTCTTTCAGGTCGGACGCGTAGGTTTACGATCCAACGCTTCCTACGGCAACGCACGAGGCGCGGATGCGTTCAACCGCCGTTCAACGTGGTCAGGCCACCGCGTTCACATTTGGTGCGTTGCAAGCTTGCGCCTAGCCCCTTAAAGCACCTCGCCCAAGGGACAAGTGCGCGTGCGAGCGCGATGACAACAGAACGGACACGGTTTGGCGCAGATGATAATTGCGGGCACGATGAATTCGAGGCGCAAGGTACTTGGGCCGATCCTGCTCGCTGGAGCGGCGGCGCTGCTGCCCGCGTGCACGGCGATCACCGAGTCGCGCGGCTACATCGTTGATCCGCTGCTGACGGACGCGGTCCAGCCGCGCATCGACAACCAGCAGTCGGTCGAAAGCACGCTTGGCCGACCGACCTTCACCAGCCAGTTTGGCACGCCGACTTGGTACTATGTATCGAGCATCACCGGCCAGCGCCCGTTCAACCGTCCGCGCATCCGCACGCATAGCGTGCTTGCTGTGCAGTTCGATGCACAGGGCCGCGTCGCCAAGGTTGATCGCAGCGGGATAGAGAAGGTCACCTTCCTCGATCCGAACGGTAACAAGACCCCGACCCTGGGCCGCGAGCGCGGCTTCCTCGAAGACCTGTTCGGCAATATCGGCCAGGTTGGCAGCGGAGGATTGGGCGGTCCGGCGGGCGGCGGCCCGGCGGGCAGTGGTCCCAACGGTCAGTAAGCGACGTGCTGCACGGCGCGCGCTTGATCCTCGGGACAGGCGCGCCATATTCGCTGACATGACACACGATCCCTCGGCCCACGGCCTCGTGCAATGGCACGGCACCACCATCATCGGCGTCCGGCGCGGCGACACCACGGTCATCGCGGGCGACGGGCAGGTGTCGATGGGCAATACCGTGATGAAGCCCAATGCGCGCAAGGTCCGCCGCCTTGGCGATGGCAGCGTCATCGCGGGTTTCGCCGGCGCGACCGCCGATGCCTTCACCCTGTTCGAGCGGCTCGAGAAGAAGCTCGAACAATATTCCGGCCAGCTGATGCGAGCCTCGGTAGAACTCGCCAAGGACTGGCGCACCGACAAATACCTGCGCAATCTCGAGGCGCTGATGATCGTCGCCGACAAGGACACGCTGCTGGTGCTAACCGGCAACGGCGACGTGCTGGAGCCGATTGGCGAGATCGCCGCGATCGGATCGGGCGGGAACTTCGCCCTCGCCGCGGCGCGCGCGCTGTCGGACTACGAGACCGATGCCGAGACTATCGCACGCAAGGCGATGGCGGTCGCAGCCGAGATCTGCGTCTTCACCAACGGCAATTTGACCGTCGAGACGGTTTAGCCCAAACGCTTGCCCTTGCGCCACGGGCGCGCGAGGGAGTGGGCGACCAGTCAAGACATGGGAGAAGCGCCGGGCGGCAAGATCGCCGCGATCCAGCTGCTCCGGGCGCTCGCCGCGCTGACTGTCGCGGTGGGGCACAACGCTTTCGCCTTTGCCGATTATCTCGGCAGCGGGCTCGGGATTGGCCGCGGCGATGGCGGCACGGGGCAGATCGCCGTGATGCTGTTCTTCGTCGTCTCGGGCTACGTGATGGTGGTCTCCTCGCAAGCCCTGTTCGGACAGCCGGGTGCGCGACAGGCGTTTTGGGCGCGCCGGTTGATCCGGATCATGCCGCCCTATTGGATCGCGACCGGGCTGTTGGCGCTGATTTTCCTGACGCTTTTCCCGGCCCCCATCGACCCGCTGCGGCTGGCACAATCGCTGCTGCTGGTTCCCTTTTGGCCGATGGACGGTTCCATCCGGCCGGTGCCGTTCCTGTGGGTCGGCTGGACGCTGTTTTACGAGATGATGTTCTACGCCCTGTTCGGGCTGTTCATCGCGTGGCGGCGCGAGGCGGCAATTGCGGGGATCATGGCGGTGCTCGGAGCGATGGCGCTTGCGGGCCTGTGGGTGCCGCCTGAGAACGCGGCGCTGTTTTCCGCTACGCGCCCGATCACCCTCGTCTTCGGCGCCGGGATGCTGCTGGCGCTCTGGCGCGAACACGGAGGCCGCGCGCCGGGGTGGGGCCGCTGGGCGGCGGTGGCGGGACTGGTTGCGGCGCTGTGGCTGGTGCCGATGCCGGGCAATCTGGATGCGATGGGCTTTGATTATCTCGCTTGGGCAGCCCTGCCGGCGCTGCTGATCGCGTTTGCAGCGCTGTCCGGCCCGCTCGCCCTGCCCGCTGCGGCGCTGATCAACCGCGCGGGCGATGCGAGCTATGCCGTCTACCTCCTCCACGTGCCGGTGGCGTGGTTCTGGCTGTGGTTCTGGGGCCGCCTGCCGTTCTTCGATGCCGGACCCTGGGACTATCTCCTCAGCGCCATCGCAGCCACCGTCATGCTGGGCTGGCTGTTCTTCCGGTGGATCGAACGGCCGATGATGCTGGCCTTGAACAGGCGTTTCGCCGCGCCACATAGCTGAGACGAACCCGATAGAAAGACCCCATGACACCCCCCTCCTCCTCTTTTCAGGCGCTGACCCCCAAGGCGATCGTCGCCGCGCTCGACGAACACATCATCGGCCAGGCCGATGCCAAGCGCGCGGTCGCGGTGGCGCTGCGCAATCGTTGGCGCCGCCAGCGCCTCGGCGCCGACCTGCGCGACGAGGTGACGCCCAAGAACATCCTGATGATCGGCCCGACGGGCTGCGGGAAGACCGAGATCAGTCGGCGGCTGGCGAAGCTGGCCGAGGCTCCGTTCATCAAGGTTGAGGCGACCAAGTTCACCGAGGTCGGCTATGTCGGCCGCGACGTCGAGCAGATCGCCCGCGACCTCGTCGAAGAAGCGATCCGGCTCGAGAAGGAGAGCCGCCGCGACAAGGTCCGCGAGGCCGCCTCCGAGGCAGCCATGGACCGGCTGCTCAATGCGCTGGTCGGCGACAACGCCTCCGAGGCGACCCGCGAGAGCTTTCGCCAGCGCATCGTCCAGAACGCGATGAACGACGTCGAGGTCGAGATCGAGGTGCGCGATGCCTCCGCGGCGCCCTTCGACATGGGCAATATGGGCGGGCAGATCGGGATGATCGACCTGTCCGACATGATGGGCAAGGCGCTGGGGCGGAAGAACACCCGCCGCCAGAAACTGCGCGTGCCCGATGCCTGGGACCGGCTGGTCGACGAAGAGGCCGACAAGCGCCTCGATCAGGACGATGTCGCGCGCGCGGCGCTTCTCAATGCCGAGACCAACGGGATCGTGTTCCTCGACGAGATCGACAAGATCGCGGTCAGCGATGTGCGCGGCGGTTCGGTCAGCCGCGAAGGCGTGCAGCGCGACCTCCTGCCGCTCATCGAGGGCACCACGGTCGCCACCAAATATGGGCCGATGAAGACAGACCACGTGCTGTTCATCGCGAGCGGCGCGTTCCACGTCGCCAAGCCCTCCGACATGCTGCCGGAGCTTCAGGGCCGCCTGCCGATCCGGGTCGAATTGCAGGCGCTGACCGAGGCCGATTTCGTCCGCATCCTTTCCGAGACCCGCGCCAACCTTGTCGCGCAATACAAGGCGCTGCTGGCCACCGAAGACGTGACGCTCGAATTCGCCGATGACGCGGTCCCCGCCATCGCTGCAATCGCCGCGCAGGT
>JBBRUU010000140.1:0-6737 GCA_038247515.1 Sphingomonadales bacterium | reverse complement strand
GTTGGTCGCCGCCCTCGGATGGACAGACAGTTGGCTATTACGTCTCCACCAGCGCCGTTGGCATGGCTGCGCTTCGCTCACAGGAACCAGAAGCTAGATAAGCGAACAATCGTTTTGTTGCGGATGTCAGCTTCCCACCCACTTGCGGTCATAACGCAACCAGCCGCCAGCTCCCGAAAGCGGACATCACGCAGACCTGATGCACCCTAGAGTGGTCAGTCCTTCGCGTGTTCCGCGCGGGCAAGTTCATGCAGCCAGTCGGCGTGGCGCGGGGCGGTCTTGGTCTGGCTCCATTCTTCCAGCATCACCGGGGCGATGCGGGCGAGTTCGGCATATTGCTCGGCCGTGCCGATATCGGCGGCGAGTTCGACGCGGTGGCCGTTAGGATCGAAGAAGTAGATCGACTTGAAGATGCCGTGATGCGTCGGGCCGAGCACGTCGATGCCTTCAGCCTCGATATGCGCCTTGGCAGCGAGCAGCGCAGGCACGTCAGGCACCTTCAGCGCAAGGTGCTGCACCCATGCAGGCGTGTTGGGGTCCTTGCCCATTTCCGGCTGATTGGGCAGCTCGAAAAAGGCGAGGATGTTGCCGTTCCCCGCGTCGAGGAAGATGTGCATGTAGGGATCATACTCGCCGGTCGAGGGCACGTGATCCTCGGCAAAGGCGGTGGTATAGGTCATGCCGAGCACGCGGGCGTACCACTCTACGGTCTCTTTCGCGTCCTTGCAGCGGTAGGCGGCGTGGTGGATGCCTGACAGGGCCACGGGATGCGTCATTCCGCAGGCTCCTCGACATTGAGCACGCCGCGCTCGATCTGGTCGCGCTCCATGCTTTCGAACAGGGCCTTGAAGTTGCCTTCGCCAAAGCCCTCGTCGCCCTTCCTCTGGATGAATTCGAAGAACACCGGCCCGACCTGCGCCTGCGCGAAGATCTGGAGCAGCAGGCGGGGGGAGCCGCCTTCAGTCGTTCCATCCAAGAGGATGCCGCGCATCTGGAGTTGGTCCACATTCTCGCCGTGGCCCGGAAGGCGCCCTTCCAGCATCGCGTAATAGGCGGCTGGCGGCGCGGTCATGAAGGGCACGCCGAGCGCCTTGAGGCGGTCCCAGCAGGCGGGAAGATCGTCGCAGATCAGCGCGATGTGCTGGATGCCCTCGCCGTTGAAGGCGCGCAGGAACTCCTCGATCTGGCCCTTCCCGCCCTTGCCCTCCTCGTTGAGCGGGATGCGGATCTTGCCGTCGGGCGCGGTCAGCGCCTGCGAGGTGAGGCCGGTGTATTCGCCCTTGATGTCGAAGAACCGGATCTCGCGGAAGTTGAACAGCGTCTCGTAATAGTCCGCCCAGTACTTCATGCGCCCGGTGTAAACGTTGTGGGTGAGGTGATCGATGGTGTGGAAGCCCGCGCCGACCGGGTGCTTGGCTGCGCCCGGCAGGTACTCGAAATCGATGTCGTAGATGGTCAGGCTGTTGCCAGCGCCCGCGTAGCGATCGACCAGATAGAGGATCGCCCCGCCGATGCCGCGGATCGCGGGGATGCGCAGCTCCATCACCCCGGTCTGCATCGCTACCGGCTCGGCGCCCTTGGCGATCAGGTGGTCATAGGCCGCCGCCGCATCGCGCACGCGGAAGGCCATCCCGCAGGCCGAAGCGCCGTGTTCGCGCGCGAAAAACCAAGCGGGGCTGCGCGGTTCGTAATTGGCGATCAGGTTGATGCCGCCCTGACGCCACAGGTGCACATCCTTGGAGCGGTGCTGCGCGACGCGGGTGAAGCCCATCGCCGCAAACACCGGTTCGAGCATGCCTTTTTCCGGCGCGCAGAACTCGACGAATTCGAAGCCATCAAGGCCGACAGGGTTTTCGAAAAGGTCTTGGCTCTGGACGTTCATCGCGGTGATCCCCTGCGGCTGCAAGATAGTTTCAATTGAAACCAGTTACTGCAATTCCGCGGGTCGCGCAAGGTCAGGCGATCCGGCCGACCGTGCGCCCGCGTTCATCCTGCACCAGCGCCAGCCGCGCACCGAACGGCTCGCCGCTCTCGAACACCGCAGCTGTGGCAGGGTCGGCGAGGTCGGCGTTGGCGATCACCCGCTCGCCTGTATCCGAGCGCCCGATGACAATCGCTTCGGAACCTTTGGGGCCGCGGTTGATGGTGTAGGTCTCGACCACCGCGCTATCCACAGGGCCGCGCGCCACCGGTACCTTGTCGGTGGCCTTGGGGAGCACGGCGAAGCGGTCATTCGCGCTCCAGTCGGCGGGGTCGGTTGAATAGATGCCGGTCGCATACTTGCTCATCCACCCGCCATTCGCGCCGACCAGAGCGAAACTCCCCCGGTCGCCGCGCACCTTCTGCACCGCTTCGGCGATGGCGTGGGCCGAGTAGTTGTTCCCCGCCCCGCCGAAGAACGGCAACCCGCCCGTCAGCGTCAACCCGCGCGGGTCGCCGGCCGCAAGGCCAAAGTGGTCGCACTGGTTGAACACGGGAATCGCAAAGCAGGAATAGAAGTCGATGTAGCGCATCTCCGCCATGCCCTTCCCCGCCCGCGCCAGCGCCGCATCAACCGATGCGATCGAGGCAGGGTTGGCCGCGAGATCGGGCCGCTCCGAAAGCTTCAGCTCGGTCGCGGCGGTGACGGCGTGGATATGCACCCACTTGTCCTGCGGCACGCCCAATTCGCGCGCCAGCCCCGCCGAAGCGACAATGATCGCGGCGGCCTGGTTCACCTGATCGCGGGCGACCGTCATGCGCGGATAAGGCTCGGCGACGATGCGGTTGCGGTCGGTGACGGTTGCCAGCTCCTGCGCCGTGCGCTCCACCGGAGCGGCGGAATGCGGGTTTGCCGCAGCTACTCGCGTGAAGGGCGCAAACAGCTTGCCGATTTCGAGCCGGTAGTCTTCCAGCGCCATGCCCAGCTTTGCCCGCCGCGCGTTCTCGGCCAGCGCATAAAGCGGGATCGCCCCGCTTGCGCCGTGGGCGAACAGCACCGGTTCGAGCAGTTCCTCGACCCCGAAGCCCTGATCCTCGAAATCGCCCTCGATTGCCTCCGACCAGTCGGGGATCTCGCCCTTGGCGGTGAGCGCGAGCACGGTCGAGATCGCTTCTGATCCGACGATCACCGCGCAGCGGCTCTGCCCTGCCGCGATCGCCGTAGCAAATTCGCCCACCAATTGCTGGTTGGTCTGCCCGCCGGTGGTGGTGAGGATCGCACGCGCCGGGTTTGCCCCGACGCGCTTTGCCAGTGCGCGCGGGACGTTGCTCGCCGCCCCGAACGGCGGCTTGCGGTCGGGGCGCGACATTTCGAAGGCGCGGATCGCGGCGAGGGTATCGATGGCATCGGCCACGTCACCGCTCGCTCCCCCAAGGGCACAGCTGTCAGCTATCGCCGCTGCCAGCGCCCGCCCGCCGAGGTCCATATAGGACAGCGCCTCGTAGCCGGGCTCTGAGACCCGTTCCGAATACTGTCCGACCCCGATGATGACGGGCGTGTTGTCCGGAACCAAGCCCCCCGGCTCAGTCGACAAAGCCGTCGACCCGTTCGACGATGATTGCCGGCGCCATGCCGCCCGCCGCGCACATCGTCACGAGGCCGTAACGCCCGCCGCGGCGTTCCAGTTCGTCCACAATAGTGCCAATCAGCATCGATCCGGTCGCGCCGATCGGGTGGCCGAGCGCAATCGAGCCGCCGTTGACGTTGACCTTGTCCCAATCAAGATCGAGATCGCGCACGAACTTGGCGGCGACCACCGCGAAGGCCTCGTTGATTTCGAACAGGTCGATATCGTCCACGCTCAAGCCCGCCTTGGCCAGAACCTTCCTGGCCGCAGGCACCGGCGCGTTGAGCATCAGCGTCGGATCATCGCCCATGTTGGCGGTGGCGACGATCCGGGCGCGCGGTGTCAGCCCGTGCTTTTGGGCATAGGCCTTCGACGTGATCAGCACCGCTGCTGCACCATCCACGACGCCCGAGGAGTTGCCCGCGTGGTGGAAGTGCTGGATGTCCAGATCGGGATACTTGTTGTTGATGAGCTTGCGGAAGGTCGTGCCCGCCTCGTCCAGCGGAACGTCGGCGATCTTGGGGAAGGCAGGCGCCAGCTTGGCGAGGTCTTCGCGGGTGGTCTGGGGGCGGGGATATTCGTCGCGGTCGAGCAGCACCGTGCCGTCATCGCCCACCACCGGCACCACCGACTTGGCAAAGTGGCCCGCCGCCATCGCCGCAGCGGCGCGCACTTGCGAACGGTAGCCGACTTCGTCCAGCTCCTCGCGGGTGAAGCCATCCTTGGACGCAATCGCATCGCCGCAGATGCCCTGGTGCGACTGCGGGTGCACCGCCTGGAGGCGCGCGTTGTAGCTGCCCATCATCGGTGGTTTGATACCCGCACGCATCTTTTCCTGGGACATCGCGCCGGTGAGGCTCATCATCTCGGTGCCGCCTGCGATCACGCAATCTTCCATCCCGCTCATCACCTGCGCAGCGGCAAGCGCAACGCTGGTGATGCCGCCGCCGCAGAACCGATCGAGCGTGGTGCCTGACGAAGTGATGTCAAAGCCTGCATCGAGCGCTGCCATGCGGCCCATGTCGCCCGCCTGCATCCCGTCCTGCGTGCTGACCGACCAGATCACATCGTCGACCGTCGCGGTGTCGAGATTGTTGCGGTCCTTGATCGCCTTCAGCACCGTCGCGGCCAGGTGCTGCGGGTGGCATGCGGCCAGCGCGCCGCCCCGCCTTTCCCCTTGGCCCTGCTTGCCGATCCCGCGCGGGGTGCGAACTGCGTCGATGATGTAAGCTTGGGCCATGATGATCCTCGTCCGTTTCTAGCGAAATTGCAGTTGACGGGTCCGTAAACCGACTGCACCAGTGGCACAAGAATTGCGTTTCAAATCGCAATCACTTTTTTGACAGGCCAGAATAGAGGAATTGAACCCGTGAGCCAGACCGCTGCCCCAGAAGTGCTGACAGAAGTCGAGGACGGCGTCCTGATCGTCACCATCAACCGCCCCGAAGCCAAGAACGCCATGACCAAGGCCGCGGCCGAGGGAATCGCGGCGGCGATGGACCGGTTGGACGCCGAAGACGACCTGCGCGTCGGCATCATCACTGGCGCGGGCGGCACGTTCTGCTCAGGGATGGACCTCAAGGGATTCCTGCGCGGCGAGACGCCTTCTGTGCCGGGCCGCGGCTTTGGCGGCGTGGTGCAGGCACCGCCCGCCAAGCCGCTGATCGCAGCGGTAGAGGGTTATGCGCTGGCCGGCGGGCTGGAGTTGATGATCGCGTGCGATCTCGTCGTGGCGCACAAGGACGCCAAGTTCGGCATTCCCGAAGTGAAGCGCGGGCTGGTTGCTGCGGCTGGCGGCGTGATGATGCTGCCCGACCAGATCCCCGAGCGGATCGCGCTGGAACTCGCGCTGACCGGTGATTTCATCGGGGCTGAGCGGGCGTTCCAGCTCGGCCTCATCAACGAGGTGACCGAAGGCCCGGCTCTCGATGCCGCCAAGGCGCTGGCCGCGAAGATCGCCGCCAACGGGCCGCTCGCCGTGCGCGTCTCCAAGCAGGTGATGAAGCAATCGCGCGGCTGGGCAATGGACGATCGCTACGCCGAGCAGGGCAAGCTGATCGGTCCGGTGTTCGTCAGCCTCGACGCCCGCGAAGGCGCGGCCGCCTTTGCCGAGAAGCGCAAGCCGAACTGGACGGGCAAGTAAAAGCTGGCCCCCTCCAGAGGGCGTGTTGGTGGCTTCCAGACCCCCTCCAGAACGGTTTAGACCCCCTCTAGACCCCGTTTAGACCCCTTCCATACCCCTTCAAAAGAGCATTCCGGCGGTTGTTTCACGTGAAACATCGCCGATCATCAGGAGAGAAAAATGCCTGTCATCGATGTGCCCCAGCCGGCCTTCATGGAAGAAGAAGAAATCGCCATTTTCGCCGATGCGGTCGGCAAGTTCTACGCCCAGCACGCACCCCAAAAGCGGGTCGAGAAGTGGCGCGAGGACGGGATGGTCGAACGCGAGTTCTGGCGCGAGGCCGGAACAGCCGGCCTGCTCGGCGTCTCGGTCCCGGCCGAATACGGCGGTCACGGCGGCGACTTCCGGCACGACATGGTGGTGATCGACCAGCAGGGAAAGCACGGCGTTGATGGATTTGGCGCCTCGCTTCACAACACGATCATCCTTCCGTACCTCGTGCGCCACGGTACCGAGGAGCAGAAGCTCAAGTATCTCCCCCGCCTCGTTGCCGGCGATCTGGTCAGCGCGATCGCGATGAGCGAACCCGATGCCGGGTCCGACCTCCAGGCGATCAAGACGACCGCGCTGAAGGACGGCAACGGCTACCGGCTGAACGGCTCGAAGACGTGGATCTCGAACGGCCAACTGGCTGATTTCATTATCGTCGTTGCCAAGACCGATCCGACCGAGGGCGCCAAGGGCATCTCGCTGCTGCTGCTCGAAACAGACGGCGCAGAAGGCTTCGCGCGCGGCAAAAAGCTCGACAAGATCGGGTTGGATGCGCAGGATACCTCCGAACTGTTCTTCGATAACGTCTTCATTCCGGGGGACAATCTGCTCGGCGGAGTGGAAGGACGCGGGTTCTACCAGCTGATGGGCGAGCTGCCGCAGGAGCGTCTGGTGATTGCGATGAACGCGATTGCGGGCATCGAAAAGGCGCTCGATGTGACGGTCGAATACGTCAAGAACCGCAAGGCTTTCGGCAAGACCATCTGGGACTTCCAGAACACCCAGTTCGTGCTCGC
>JBBRUU010000139.1:0-6775 GCA_038247515.1 Sphingomonadales bacterium | reverse complement strand
TGGTTGGTCACGGCCTTGCCGACCTCGCCCACCAGACGATTTTCAAGCTCCAGGTGGTAGTGGCTACGCAATTCGCCCAGAGAGCGTTTGTCGGCGACGACGATGAGCTGCTCGAACTTGTTGGTCTTGGCCTGATGATTCAGCCAATCCGCCGCCGCTGCGACATGCGCTGCTTCGTCGAGAACGCGATCACTGTGGTGTTGGGTGGGGCCGGAATGGCGCATCGTGCCCTTGCTCCGGTTGGGCGGATCAAGATCGGGCGTGCCGAGGTTCTCCAGCTGCGGTTGGGCGGCATTGCCGGTGTTGTGCAGCCACAAGAACCGCTCGCCGTCGATAACGGCCACGTAAGCGCCTTCGGGGATTTGCATGGGAAGAACTCCAATTTGTTGAGCCGCCGGTGACGGACTGCCAACCATTACCGGGGCGGGCCGGTCAGGTTCCGTATCGCCAGGCAAACACGGTGGATGGACCTGCGGTGCGGGACAAGTTGCGGGCAGTTGCAGCACAAAGCGACGACGCCATTGGCAATCAGCGGCTGCGCCATTAACGCCGCCTGCGTGAGCGAACATGATGTCATCATCCTTGGCGCGGGCGCGGCCGGGCTTTACTGCGCCGGGCAGGCGGGGCAGCGCGGTCTGCGCGTGGCGCTGCTTGAGAAGGCTGATGCGCCGGGCAAGAAGATCCTGATCTCGGGCGGCGGGCGCTGCAACTTCACCAATCTGGGATCAGGGCCGGGCAATTACCTCTCCGCCAATCCGCATTTCGCCAAGAGCGCGCTGGCCCGCTACACGCCTGCTGACTTCATCGCGCTGGTCGAGAGGCATGGTATCGCGTGGCACGAGAAGACGCTGGGGCAATTGTTCTGCGATGGCTCGGCCAAGCAGATCGTAGCGATGCTGCTGGCGGAATGCCCGGCGGACACGGTCAAGCTGAGCTGCGAGGTCGAGGTGGAGGCGGTCGCGCGCTCACCTGAGGGCCAATTCACCGTCACCGCCGCCGATGGCCGCACATGGCAGGCACCGGCGCTGGTGATCGCCACCGGAGGGCCTTCGATCCCCAAGATGGGCGCGAGCGACTTTGCCTACACCCTCGCCCGCCAGTTCGGCCTCAAGGTGGTCGAGCCCCGCCCCGCCCTCGTCCCGCTGACGCTGGGCGGCGAGGATGCATTGTTCCGCGAGCTGTCCGGCGTTGCTGCCCCGGTGCGGGCGCGTGCCGGAACCGACCAGCGCAAATCTGCGTTCACAGAGGCCGCGCTGTTCACGCACAAGGGGCTGTCGGGCCCGGCGATCCTGCAAGTCTCAAGCTACTGGCGGCGCGGCGAGGAGGTGGGCATCACCTTCCTGCCCGAGGCCGCGACCGGTTGGCTGATCGACGCCAAGCGCGACCGGCCGCGTTCGCATTTGCGGACGCTGCTGCGCGAAGCCCTGCCCGCGCGGCTGGCCGATGCGCTGGCCGACCGGCTGGGGCTCGATCGTGAGCTTGGCAATCTGCCCGACAAGGACTTGCGCGCCGCGCAGGCAAAGCTGGCCGACTGGCGTTTCGCCCCCAACGGGACTGAAGGCTACGCCAAGGCCGAAGTAACAGCTGGCGGCATCGCCGTGGCCGAACTCTCCAGCCGGACAATGGAGGCCGCCAAGGTGCCCGGCCTTTACGCCATCGGCGAGGCGGTCGACGTCACCGGCTGGCTCGGCGGCTACAACTTCCAATGGGCCTGGGCGAGCGGCCATGCCTGCGCCGAGGCGCTTGCGGAGGCGGCCGTATGAAGCGCGCCGAGGCGCTTGCGGAGGTGCGATCCTAGAACAATTTCCGCAGGTCGAGGCCCACGTACAGACCCAGCGGGTCGATCACGAAGGGCTGGTAGTTGATCGGCGTCCCTCCGTTCGAATCCCGCACCTTGCGCTGCGCGTCGAACACATTGTCGGCGACCAGGCTGACCCGCAAATCCTTGAGGAAACCTTCGTTCTTGCCCGTGACTTCGCCCAAGTTGGCGAACAGGCGCAGGTTGAAGGTGACGATGTCGTCGAAGGCGATGTCGGTGCTGCCCGGCAAGCCAGAACCGTCGAGCCGCGTGGTGCCGGTGTAGATGCCCGACAGGCGCAGGCCCATGCCCTTGCCGAAGATGCCCGCCTCGAGCCGGCTCGACTGGCGCGGCTGGCCGAAGGCGCTGGTCGCCTGACCGTCAAGCTGGTCGAGGGGCTGGAGACCGGGCGCGATCAGGATCTCGTTGGCGAGTTCGATCGTGTGGGTGAGGTTGAAGAAGTACCGCCAGCCGGGGAAGCTGCGCTGGGCGAGCGGGTTGAAAGCAGGCCCACCCGCAGGCGCGCCGCCTCCTGCCGCCGCCGGAGCGCCGCCTGCAGCCGCGGGCGGTGCCGCTGCGCAGAAGCGCTGCTTGAACTGCTCAAGCGCTTCGGGCGGGACATTGCCGTTGGCATCGCGCGACCGGTCGAGCGCCATCTTGATAAAGGCGGGATCGACGCCGGGGAGCTCGGCCGAGATATCCTCGCCGCGGTCGATCTTGCCAATTAGAGCGCCGATTGCGGCGGCGCCGTCAGGTCCGCAGGCGCGCTCGCGGAAGACGGCGAATTGCGGGGGCATACCGCCGGACGCAGCCGGAGCGCCGGGGGCGCCCGGAACAACGACGATGCGCGGTGCACCGGGGGCGCCCGGAGCACCGCCCATCAGCGCCGGATCGAAGCTGCAGATGCGGGCGCGGAACTGCACGAGCCGCGCAGGGTCGATCTTGCCGTCTCCGCCGCGCAGGCGCGCCAGCAGCGGGGCAAGCTGCGCCGCATCGACGCCGGGGTACTGGGCGGAGATGTCAGCGCCGCTGTCTGCGGCAGCCGCGAGCTTCTCGAGGAAGGCCATGCCGTCATCGGCGCACAGGCGCGTGCGCAAAGCCATGAACTGCTCGCGCTGCGCGGCGCCGGCAGCGCCGCCCCCCAAGCCGCCAGCCGAAGCTCCGCCAGCCTGCGGAGCCGGGGCTGCGCCGGTCGCCAGTGGGGCAGGCTGTGGGACAGGCTGCAGGGCAGGCTGGGGGGCAGGCTGGGGGGCCGCCGCTGCCGGCGGGCCTCCCCTACCACCGCCGCCACCGCCGCCCGGACCGCCGAAGCCGCCGGGGCCTCCTGCGGGCGCGCCGATGCTGCCGTTGGTCGAGAGCGTGAACTGCAGGCGGTCGGACTTGGTCTCGGCAAAGCTCACCGAACGCCGGTCGACCGCGATCAGCCGCCCGCCGGCATCGCGGGTGATCCGCCCGGGGAACGCCGCCTCGATTGCCGAGGTGACCTGCGGGAAGGCGCTCACCACGTTGTCCGAACGATTGCGGATATATTCGACCGTCAGGCGCGTGTCCTTCACGAAGGGCAGCTCCCAGTTGGCCGCGAACTTCCAGTCACGCTGCGTCTCAGCCGGCAGGTTCGGGTTGCCCCCGGTTCTGACTTCGGCGAGCACGTTTTCGCCGCGCACGAAATCGAACACCGGCACGTTCTGGTTGAAGATTTGCGGATTGCCGAGCGCGGCCAGACCCGGCGCCACTTCGCGCCAGATGTAGGTCGCCGACAGGTCGAGCTTGTCGAACGGCTTCCACGTCAGCCCGGCGTTCCAGTCGCCCAGCACGCCGAAATCGCTGAAGTCGTCGACGCCGACCTGCAGGTTAAGCGTGAAGTCGCCCAGCGCGCCTGCAAATTTGTCGCGGCGGCTGGTGAGCGGGACCACGAGGTTGACACCGGTCGACAGGTTGCGGCGCGTCAGGCTAGCGCCCTGCGCCGAGCGGGTGTCGAAGCTTTCGATCTTTTGCCAGTCGAGCCGCACGTCGAATGTTGCCAGCACATCGCCTGCCGGAAGCGTGCCGAGCGGGCCTTGCAAGGTGTTGAGCGTCGAGCCGTTGATGACGCGGCTGCGCGCCACGTCAAAGCCGTTGGCGGCGTTCGTCGGCAGCGATCCGGTCACGCCAAGCGTTCCTGCCAGCGCGGCGGTCTGGAACACTGCGAGCTGCTGGGGTGTGAGCCGCCGGTCGATCTCGGTCTCGGTCTCGGCAAGCGAGGCGTCAAAGGTGCTGGTCAGGCGGAAATTGTTGACCGGCTTGTTGAGCGAGCCGGCGGTCGCGATCGTATCGGTCGAGGTGCGCCGGGCCAGCGGGGATTCGCCGCCGAACGTCCGCAGCGTGCCCGCGTCGAGCGCATTGCGGCGCAGCGTGACGGTGTTGAGCCCGTCGAGGCTGCGGCTCTCGTCGCGCTTGTAATTAAGGTTGGCGCTCAGCGACGTGCCGCTGTCGATGATCGCCTTGGCCCATGAAACATTGCCCTCGATGCCGAAGGTATCGGCAAGCAGGCTGCGATTGCTGGCCTGCGCCGGATCGCCAGGAACGGCCGAAACCGAACCCGGGGTCTGGGCGATGTTACGCTCGTCTTCGGTGAGAAGCGTAGTGTCATTGACCTCGATATTGGCGTTGATCCGCGCGCCATTGGCAATCTTGAGGATCCCAAGCTGTTGTTCGGACCTGCTGTAGCCGCCGCGCGTCGGCATCTCGTATTCGAGATCGATCTGGCGGTTCGAATACTTGTCCTTGAGGATCAGGTTGATGACGCGGCGATCGGGCGGAAAGCCGAAGCGCTGGGCGACTTCCTCGGGGAACACCTCGACCCGCGCGAGGGCTTCGGGCGGGTAATTGGCGAATTCGCGGAAGGAACCGATGCGGATGCCGTTGACAAGGATGACCGGCATCCCTCCGCCGCCGCGCCCGCGTGCCGAACCGGTGCGCGCGCTGATCTGGGCGATGAGATCGCTGATCGAGGTCACACCTTCAGCGGCAATCTGGGTCTCGTCGAGCTGGAGGAGCGGCGCCTGATCGACGAGTAGCTGGCCGCGCAACCGGCCCGAACGCACGATGATCTCGCCATCTGTAGGCTCCGCCGCATCGCCCTTGCTCACCTCAGCGGCGCCGCTGGCGCTTTCGGGTTCGGTGCTGCCGACCGGGACCGCAACGGGCTGCGGCTGCGCCGACATGTCATTGGCGACCACCGGCATGGCGATCGCCAAACTGACAGCACCTGTGCCAGCGCGCAAAGCAGCGCGGGAAAGCGGCGAGAGTTTCATGTAGTCCCTTTAGATGCAAAAATGACAGCGGCGCGGCTGTTACCGCTACCGTCGGGGGTCGGGCGTCAGGGCAGGCGGCTAGCCTTTTCCCAGCGCACGCACGCATGATCGAAATAGCGTAAATCCCCGCAGAACATGGCCCTAACGCACGAGCCTTCCCTTTTGGTTCCCGCATCGCTAAAGCGCAGCCCCGTATCGACGGGCGTCTTGTGCGCCGCAATAAACAACGAAGGAATTACATGGCCAAGGAAGAACTCCTCGAAATGCGCGGGCGCGTGGTTGAGCTGCTGCCCAATGCGATGTTCCGGGTGGAGCTTGAAAACGGCCATGAAGTGCTCGGCCACACTGCGGGCAAGATGCGCAAGAACCGCATCCGCGTGCTGGTCGGCGACGAAGTGCTGTGCGAGCTGACGCCTTATGATCTCACCAAGGCGCGCATCACCTACCGCTTCATGCCGGGTCGCGGCGGCCCCGGCCCGCAGTAACACCTGCGGCGGCCCTGATGGGCGCCCCCCACCTCACCTTGGCCTCGGCCTCGCCGCGGCGGCGCGAACTGCTCGCGCGGCTTGGGCTTGCGCCCGATGCCGTCGTCCCTGCCGATATCGACGAGACGCCGCTGAAGGGCGAGCTGCCGCGCACCTATGCTTTGCGCGTGGGCCGGCAAAAGGCGCTTGCGATCAGCGCGCCGGGCTTCGTGCTGGCGGGCGACACGGTCGTTGCCGTGGGACGGCGCATCCTCCCCAAGACCGAGACCGAAGCCGAAGCGCGCGCCTGTCTCGAATTGATGAGCGGGCGGCGGCATCAGGTGCTCTCGAGCGTGGTGCTACGCGCTCCCGATGGCACCTTGCACGAGCGGCTCGATGAGACCGTGGTGTCCTTCAAGCGCCTCTCGGCCGGTGAGATCGCCGCCTACCTTGCGGGCGGTGAGTGGCAGGGCAAGGCCGGCGGCTATGCAATTCAAGGCGCGGCGGAAGGTCTCATCGCATGGATCAGGGGCAGCCATTCGGGCGTGATGGGCCTGCCGCTTTACCACACGCGCGCACTGCTCAAGGCGGCAGGGTTCCCAATTGCCTAGTTCGGGGGCTGAGTGGCTGATCGAGGAGGGAATCGCTGAAACGCGCGCTCTGCAGGTCGAGGGCGAACGGGTGCTTGGCGCAAAGGTGATGTGGCCGGGCGAGCTTGCCGCAGGCGCGCGCACCGCCGGCAAGCTCACCGTCAAGCTCAAGGGCACGCGGCGCGGTATCGCGCTGCTCGAAAACGGCACTGAGGCGCTGGTCGATCACTTGCCCCCGCAAGCGACCGAGGGCCAGACGCTCGAGTGTGTCGTCACCCGCGCGGCGCTGGCAGAGCGCGGGCGGCTGAAGCGCGCGCAGGTCCGGGTGGCGGGGCCGGACACGCCCTCGCCGGTCGCTTCATGGCCCGCGGGAAGCTCGCAGGGTCGTATCGTTCGCCGCTTTCCCGCCGGACTGTGGGAGGAGGTGTGGCACGCCGCCTCCTCGGCCAGCCTCGATTTTTCCGGCGGCGAGGTGCTGGTCAGCGTCACGCCCGCCATGACTGTGATCGATATCGACGGCGTGGGAGCCCCGCGCGACGTGGCGCTGGCGGCTGTGCCGGCAATCTGTCAGGCGCTCGCGTGGTTTGATCTTGGCGGGAACATCGGCATCGACTTTCCGACTTTGGCCGC
>JBBRUU010000138.1:0-6926 GCA_038247515.1 Sphingomonadales bacterium | reverse complement strand
CTTCTGATGATGGTCAACAAGCGTCGCACGCTGCTCGCGTATCTTAAGAAAAAGGACGTTGAGCGCTATAACGCGCTGATCCAGAAGCTGGGCCTGCGTAAGTAAGAGTTTTGCGAAAAGGCGGCTCGATGGGCCGCCTTTTTTGCATTTGGGGCAGGCAGACATCCGGTCTTCCCGCCTTGGGGCCAAAGCGCCCTGCACCGGGCCGGGACGGTCTTTCCCCCGGCACATGAGGCCCCGCACGCAATTGGGCGATCGCGGGTCATAAGGAAAATACATGTTCGACACGAAAACCGTATCGCTGGAGTGGGGCGGCAAGACCCTCACTCTGGAAACTGGGCGTATTGCCCGTCAGGCCGATGGCGCTGTGCTGGCGACCTATGGCGAAACCGTGGTGCTGTGCGCCGTGACCGCCGCCAAGTCGGTCAAGGAAGGGCAGGACTTCTTCCCGCTCACCGTCCACTATCAGGAAAAGTTTTCGGCCGCCGGGCGCATCCCGGGCGGCTTCTTCAAGCGTGAACGCGGCGCGACTGAAAAGGAAACGCTCACCAGCCGCCTGATCGACCGTCCGATCCGCCCGCTGTTCCCCGAGGGCTTCTACAACGAGATCAACGTGATCTGCCAGGTTCTCTCGTTCGATGGCGAGAACGAGCCGGACATGGTCGCGATGATCGCCGCCTCGGCTGCGCTGACCATCTCGGGATTGCCCTTCATGGGCCCGATCGGCTCGTGCCGCGTGGGTTATATTGACGGCGAATATGTCCTCAATCCGAAGCAGGACCGCGCGCTGGCCGATGGCCGCCTCGATCTCGTCGTGGCCGCCACGCAAGACGCGGTGATGATGGTGGAATCCGAAGCCAAGGAACTGACCGAGGAAGAAATGCTCGGCGCAGTGATGTTCGCGCACAACGAAATCCGCAACGTCATCGGCGCGATCATCGATCTGGCCGAGAAGGCTGCCAAGGATCCGTGGACCGTCGACCTCAGCGACAACACCGCCGACATGAAGGCCAAGCTCAAGGCCCTGATCGGCGGCGATATTGCGGCGGCTTACAAGGTCACCGACAAGTCGGCGCGTTCGAACCTTCTCAACGAAGCGCGGGCCAAGGCCAAGGCGGCCTTCGCCGACGAAGGCGGCCAGACCCAGATGGTCGCGGGCAAGCTGATGAAGAAGCTCGAAGCCGAAATCGTGCGCGGTGCGATCCTCAAGGATGGTCAGCGCATCGACGGCCGCAAGCTCGATCAGGTCCGCCCGATCGAAGCGATCGTCGGCTTCCTGCCCCGCACCCACGGTTCGTCGCTGTTCACCCGCGGCGAAACGCAGGCGATCTGCACGACCACGCTCGGCACCAAGGATTCCGAGCAGATGATCGACGGTTTGGAGGGCCTGAGCTACACCAGCTTCATGCTGCACTACAACTTCCCGCCCTATTCGGTCGGTGAAGTGGGCCGCTTCGGCGCGCCCGGTCGCCGCGAAGTCGGTCACGGCAAGCTCGCTTGGCGCGCGCTCAACCCGGTGCTGCCGTCGCGCGAGGACTTCCCCTACACGATCCGCGTTCTGTCGGACATCACCGAGTCGAACGGCTCGTCCTCGATGGCGACCGTGTGCGGCGGCTGTCTGTCGATGATGGATGCCGGCGTTCCGGTGAAGGCTCCGGTCTCGGGCATTGCCATGGGCCTGATCCTCGAAGGCGACGAATTTGCCGTCCTGTCGGACATCCTGGGTGATGAAGATCACCTCGGCGACATGGACTTCAAGGTGGCCGGTACCGCTGCAGGCATCACTACGATGCAGATGGACATCAAGATCGCCGGCATCACGCAAGAGATCATGGCCAAGGCGCTCGAGCAGGCGAAGGCCGGCCGGATGCACATCCTGAGCGAAATGACCAAGGCGCTGGGCACCGCCCGCACCGAAGTCAGCAAGCACGCACCGCGCATCGAGACGATCCAGATCGACAAGTCGAAGATCCGTGACGTTATCGGCACCGGCGGCAAGGTGATCCGCGAGATCGTCGCTGAAACCGGCGCCAAGGTCGACATCGACGACGAGGGCGTGATCAAGATCAGCTCCTCGAACATCGACGAGATCGAAGCGGCGAAGAAGTGGATTCTCGGCATCGTCGAGGAAGCTGAAGTGGGTAAGGTCTACAACGGCAAGGTCGTGAACATCGTCGACTTCGGCGCGTTTGTGAACTTCATGGGCGGCAAGGACGGCCTCGTGCATGTCTCGGAAATGCGCAACGAGCGCGTGGAAAAGCCGACCGATGTCGTCTCTGAAGGCATGGAGGTGAAGGTCAAGGTCCTCGAGATCGACAACCGCGGTAAGGTCCGCCTGTCGATGCGCGTCGTCGACCAGGAAACCGGTGCCGAGCTCGAAGACACTCGTCCCGCACGCGAACCGCGCGAGCCCCGTGAAGGTGGCCGTGAAGGCGGCCGCGGCGGCGACGGGGGTGGTGATCGCCGGGGGCCGAAGGGCGACCGCGGCGGCCGTGGTGGTGATCGTGGCGGTCGCGGCGGCGATCGCGGCGGCGACCGTGGTCCGCGTGACAGCGGTCCGGCGGGTCTCCCCGACTTCCTCAAGGACTAATCGCCTCATCTGAGGCACGAACATCGGCCGCCCGGAGCGATCCGGGCGGCCTTGTTTTTGGGACTTTACCGATGCTCAAGCGCGAACTCATCGACTCCACCCAGATCGAGGATGGCGTACTCCTCGAACTCTACAGCCACGCCGGTCACTTCATGGTCGTGCTCGGGCGCAACGAGCTGATGAGCACGCGGATGCGCTTTTCCGAGGAGCAGTTGGCCGAGCTCACGATCGACCGGCTCGGTAAGGACAATCCGCGCATCCTGATCGGCGGCTACGGCATGGGCTTCACCTACCGCGCCGCCGCCGCACGGCTGGGCGAAAAGGCGCAGATTGTCGTCGCCGAGATTTCCGAAGCCATTATCGCTTGGGCAAAAGGGCCGATGGCCGCACTGACAGGCGAGGGGTTTGCCGACCCCAGGCTCGATCTGAAGATCTGCGATGTCGCCGCGCTGATCGACGACGCCAACGACGGCACCTGCGCCAAGTTCGATGCGATCCTGCTCGATGTCGACAATGGCCCCGACGGGATCGTGCGCGATGCCAACAACCGCATCTATTCGCGCACGGGCCTGGCCAAGGCGCGCGATGCTCTCAAGCCCGGTGGTATCCTTGCTGTGTGGTCCGCAGGGCCTGACCCTGCATTCCGCAAGCGGTTATACGATACCGGCCTGACTATCACCGAATGGAACGTGCGATCGCGCCCGAACAATAAGGGCGCACATCACATCATCTGGTTCGCGCAGAAGGCGTAGGGAGACGGTCCGGGCGGGACGGCCAGACCTTCTGGGACGAGCTTACCGAACTCTGGGTCCGCCGAAGGGCAGGGGCGGGGGCGGACGGCGCACGCCGCGCGGGAGCTGCGCCTGGTAGGCCCGCCCGCAATGCTCGACGCAATAGGGGAAGCCCGGGTTCACCTGCACGCCGCAGAAGTGGAAATCGGCTTCGCCCGGATGGCCCATCGGCCAGCGGCACACTTTCTCCGACAGGTCGAGCAGGGTGGTCTTGCCGGCGATCTCAGCGCTGGGCTTGGCCGGCACGAGACGGCGCGGTGGCGCGGGCGGGATCGGCGCCTGCTGGTCGCCCGGACCCTGACGCAGGAAGCCGCCGGGGCCGACCGAGACAATCTTGGGCAGATTCGCCTGTGGCACGGGCGCGGCCTGTGCGGGCGCTGCGCTGTCGGTGCCTTCATCGGTATGTACCGCGCGCGGCGCGGCGGGTGCGGCAGCGCGGGCCGGAGCCCGCTCGTCAGCTTCGCTGCGCTCTGCAGGCTCGGCGCGCGGCTCGGCAGCCGCCGGGCGCATGGGGACCGGAGCGGGCTTCTTGACCGGCGCGGCGGCCTTTTTCTTCTCGTTCGCCTTGACGGGCGAAGGGCGTGCCTTGAGCCCGAGCCGGTGCGCCTTGCCGATCACCGCATTGCGGCTGACCCCGCCCAGTTCGGTCGCGATCTCGCTGGCAGTCGCGCCGCCTTCCCACATCTTCCTGAGCGTTCCGATGCGCTCGTCCGTCCAGCTCATATGTTCTACCTGTTCCTGTGTCCGGCGATTGTGCGTGTAGCGGGATGCTTGTCAGGGGCACTCGTGGAGCCTAGGCACCGCGCCATGGCCGAGAACGCTCCTGCAAATCCGCTCAACAATGCCGCTCCCGTGACTGAAATGACGGCGGATGACAAGACCGGCGGGAGCACCCGGTTCTCCCCGCGCGGGCGTCCGGTGATTACCGGGGTCAATCGCGTGGGGCTGCACGCCCTCTATATGAAGGAGGTGCGCCGGTTTCTCAAGGTCCAGACGCAGACGATCTGGGCTCCGGCCTTCACCACACTGCTGTTTCTGGCGATTTTCACCGTCGCGCTGGGCCGCGAGGGGCGTGAAGTGCTGGGCGTGCCCTTCGCCACCTTCGTTGCACCAGGGCTGATCATGATGGCGATGATGCAAAACGCCTTCGCCAATTCCTCTTTCTCGCTGCTCTCGGGCAAGATGCAGGGGACGATCATTGATCTTTTGATGCCGCCGCTCTCACCGGGCGAACTGATGGTAGGGATTCTCGCCGCCGCAATGACCCGCGCGATCTGCGTGGGCTTCGCCGTGGCTTTGGCGATGGCGCTGTGGCCGGGCGTGTCGCTGGCGATGGCGCACCCCTGGGCGACCGTGTGGTTTGGGCTGATGGGATCGCTGATGCTGTCGACAGTGGGCCTTGCAACCTCGATCTGGGCCGAGAAGTTCGATCACAACGCCGCCGTCACCAACTTCATCATCGCGCCGCTATCGCTGCTGTCGGGCACCTTCTACGTGATCGAGAACCTGCACGGCGTGTTCCAGACGATCAGCCGGATGAACCCGTTCTTCTACGTGATCTCCGGCTTCCGCTACGGCTTCCTCGGGGCCAGCGACATCGGCGGCGGGGGTCATGTGCTGGCTTCGGGCTTCGGCCTGTTGGTGCTGAATATCGTGATGGCTGCGGGCGTTTATGCTCTGCTGCGGAGCGGGTGGAAGCTTAAGAGCTGATCGCGCTCGCTCCGCTGTCGGGTAGCCGCGCGTCGGCGGCTATCCGGTCGATCGCCGCTTGCGCGCCCATGACATCGGCGACGAGGCCTATATCGAAGCTTTCGGTCTGCCTGTCGCCATTGCTGTCGCGCCCGATCCTGATGGCAAGGCTCAGCGTGCCGGTGCCGTCGCGCCCTTCGGTGCGCTGAACGAGGCCGATGCGGTCGGCAGGCGCTGCCTTGATGGAAAGCTCGCGGCCGAAACCCAGCTTCAGGATCCGCCGGTCGGTCACGACATACAGCGCCCGCCCCCGCTCCCACAGGGGCACGAAGGGCCGCGAAAGCAACCACACGCCGACCGCGATGAAGGGGAGGCCGAACAGCGGGAAGACCCAGGCGAAAAGGCCGAGACCGGTCTGGTCTGACGCCCCGACGGCGGCTGCCGCAAGTCCGGTACACGCGAGGGAGAAGGCCGTTCACAGAACCGCAAACACGAAGCTTAGCAAGTGGCGAGGATTGATCCGGCCCAACTGCCAGCCGTGCCACTGCACAGTCTCGCCTTAGTAAAGCTCACGCTCGAGCGCGAGCCGCGGCTGCGCCATGGTGGCATTATCGCAATCGAGGTGGGTGACGTGCGCCATTGCCCGGCTTTAGCAGAGCAAGGTTGTCAATGTGTAAGCGAGGCCCGCATCCTGTAGCGGCCGTCCTTGAAGCTTTCGAACAGCTGGCGCACCGTCGGGTGATCGATCGGCCCGCCCTGCGGATCTGCGATGAGGTTCCCCTGGCTCACATAGGCGACGTACGAGGAATCATCGTTCTCGGCGAGCAGATGGTAGAAGGGCTGGTCGCGCGGCGGGCGAATGCCCTCGGGGATCGATTCGTACCATTCCTCGGAATTGGCAAAGACCGGATCAATGTCGAACACCACGCCGCGAAAGGCGAAGATACGGTGACGAACCACGTCCCCAATGCCGAAGCGGGCGCGGGTCTGGCGTGGCGCGATGATCGTGCGTCCGGCCTGGCTTGAGAAGAACTCTGCGCGTTCCATGCCGGGCAATATGGACGTTTGGCGCCGCAAAACAAGCATGCTGGCCGAAGCGCCTTCGGATATTCCCCGAATTTTGTAGGTGCGCGGGTCTTGGCAAGCGGCAAGGCTTGGGCTAACGGGCGCGCTTCCTGTTGCCAGCCGCCTTGACCAGCGGCTTTCACGAGCGTGACGGGCCTTGCGGAGAGGTGGCAGAGTGGTCGAATGCGCCGCACTCGAAATGCGGTTTACCGGCGACGGTAACGTGGGTTCGAATCCCACCCTCTCCGCCAATCACCCCGGAGTTATTTGTGTTTTCATAAAGTGATGGGGAGCATTACCATCTCCGCTCGCCGATACTTGCCTGCTTCCAGCTAATCGTCTCGGGTCGCTATCGTCTGCAATTGGGTGGAGCACTGCGATCCGCATATGATCGTCGGCGCGCTCGGCATCCTCGCCGTTCATCTCGCGCCGCGATCCCGCCGCACCAATCTTGTGCTGCTGCTCAAGCGGAATGCCCTGCGCCTACAATGTCCGGTGATCGACACGGGCCTCAAGGCCAAGCTCGGCCATGCGGGTGTTGACATGCTCGGCCCACGACTCACGCCAGGCTTGCAGTAGCTCGTTGCTGTTCCAGTCGCGCTCCTTCTGGCCAAAGCCGTCGGGGCCGACTTCGCGCACCGATAGCATGACGTGGGCATGGGGCTGCGGACTGCCATCGGCAGCCTTGTCCTAATGCACGTTGAGGTCGGCGATCATCCCGCGCGCGACGAATTCACGGGCGACGAAATCGCGCGCCAGCGCGATACCGTCCTGCTCGTTCATCTCCCTTG
>JBBRUU010000137.1:0-6937 GCA_038247515.1 Sphingomonadales bacterium | reverse complement strand
ACAATGTCAGCCCTGCATCCTGAGCGCGATATCGTTCATGAAGCGCACATCGTCGCTCTTTGCCAGCCACCCCGCTTCTGCGCCGATCGCGCCGAGCATGTCGGCAAGGTCATCCTGCTCGTCTTTGGCAAAGTTGCCGAGCACGTGGCCGGTCACCCGGTCCTTGTGCCCGGGATGGCCGATGCCGACACGGATGCGGCGATAATCGGGTGCGCCGAGGCTGGCGCAGTGCTGGTCGATCGAGCGCAGGCCGTTGTGACCCGCGTGCCCGCCGCCCTGCTTCACCTTCACCTTGAAGGGAGCAATGTCGAGCTCGTCATGGAACACGGTCAGCACTTCGGTGGTGAGCTTGTAGAAGCGCAGCGCCTCGCCCACCGCGCGGCCGCTATCGTTCATGAAGGTCGCAGGCTTCAGCAGCAGCACCTTGTGCGTGCCGATCCGCCCTTCCTGCACCCAGCCCTGGAACCTGGTCTGAACGGGTCCGAAGGAATGCATGTCGGCAATCACGTCCACGGCCATAAAGCCGACATTGTGCCGTTGGAGCGCATAGCGCGGTCCGGGATTTCCGAGGCCGACCCAGATCTGCATGGCAATCCCCTAGCTGTGGCTCACATAAAACGAAACGCCGGACTTCTCGCGAAGCCCGGCGTCCAAAAACCTTAATGGGCAATGATGCCCTATTCGGGGGTTGTTTCAGCGTCTTCAGTATCGCTTCCGCTGCTCTTGAGCGCCGAAGGGGCGACAAGCGTGGCGATGGTGTAGTCGCGATCGGTGATAACGCTGGTCACGCCCTTGGGCAGGGTCACTTCGCTGATGTGGATCGAATCGCCGAGGTCCTTGCCGGTAACATCGATCTGAATTTCTTCAGGAATGTCGGCATTCGGGCACAGCAGTTCGAGTTCGTGACGCACGATGTTGAGCACGCCGCCCTTCTTGAGGCCGGGCGAATCTTCCTCGTTGATGAATACCACTGGCACCTGCACTTCGACCTTGCTGTCGCCGGTCATGCGCAGGAAATCGACGTGGAGCGGGCGGTCGGTCACCGGGTGGAACGCCACATCCTTGGGCAGGGTACGAATGGTCTTGCCACCGATCTCGATGTTGACGATCGAGTTCATGAAGTGACCGGTGTTCAGCTGACGCACCAGTTCCTTCTGCTCCAGGTGGATCAGGATGGGTTCTTCCTTGCCGCCATAAATGACAGCAGGTGTCCGACCATCGCGGCGAATTGCACGGGAGGCTCCCTTGCCAGCCCGTTCGCGCGCTTCAGCCGGCAGGTTCAGAGCTTCGCTCATAATCGTGCCTTTCGAATGCATGTTGAAGAGTTTCATCCAGCGCACCGCCTCCAGGGATGACCGGAGCGCCGAAGCGCGGGCCCTTAGAGTGCGATCGCCCGATTGGCAACCAATTAGGGGATCCGGCGGACGCGGTAGCCGCGGGCTTCCAGCAGGGCGGCGAGCCCCTCGGGCCCGACAAGGTGCGCAGCCCCCACCGCGATCAATGGGCGCGGGCCCTTGTCAAGCATCACTGCGAGCGCATCGGCCCAACGGCGGTTGCGCGCCGTCAGCAGTGCCTCTTGCAAGGCAGGATCGGCGAGAAATCCCTCGCGGGTCGATTTTACGATGGTTGCCGCATCACCGGCCAGCCATGCGCGCTGGAGGCGCTCGGGATCGCTGCGGGCCCGCTCGCTTTCGCGCACCACAGCGGCAAGCATGGCGCGCTGCTGCGCCTCGGGCAGGCGGTCGAAGATGGAAAGCTGGGCGGCCGCGCCTTCAAGTTCGCGGACCGGGCGCGCGGCAAAATCGTCGATCAACGCGCGATCGACTCCGCTCTCCGGATCGCCGACCGCATCGATGCGGGCGAGCGCGATCGCCGCGGCCCAGGTTTCGGTGGAAGCGAACCGGTCAGGGGAGGTGTTACCTCGGGTGAGCAGGTCGGCAAGCGGTGCAGCAAGCTCGCGCGGCACGCGTTGGCCGATCGGGGGGAGGCCGGGGCTTGCCGACAATGCGGCAAAGGTCCGGGCAACGCCATCTGCGTCGCCCAAACCTTTGACTTCGACCACCAGCAGGTCGGCATCATTGACCGCCTTGTTTATGACCGGGGTGCGCCATTTGGTGCCGGGGGGGAGGGCATGGATGGTGCCGAGCATCCAGCCCTCGACCGTGCCGTCGGCCGAAGCGAGTTCGTAGACGAGCGGGCTCGGCGGTCTGTCGTTGCCCGTCCCGCCGCTCCCCGCCTTGCCGGGCGCATCGCTGCAACCGGCAAGGCCAAGGAGGAAAAGCGGGGCGATGATGGCGGCGACGAGCCGCCTTGCCATCGCCCCTTTGGGCCCTGTCATTACTTGACCCGGGTGACCTCGATGCCCTTTTGCGCGAGGACGTCCTGCACGCTCTTGGCACCGGCAAGGTGACCTGCACCGACCGCGATGAATACGGTGCCGGGCTGGTCGAGGCGGGTGTCGATCCACTCGGCCCAGTTGGCATTGCGGCTGTAGAGCAGGGCCTCGGCGACCTTCGGATCGTCCATGCCCTCGTTCATTACTGCAGCAAGCTGGTCGGCGTCGCCCTTGGCCCATTCGGCGACCATGCGGTCGAGCATGGGCTTGGCCTTGTCCATTTCGGTCGCGGCTTCCATCATGAACGTGACCTGCGCATCCTGGGCCATGCCGTCGAAGATGCCGAGCTGGAACTCGGCGGTCTCGAGCGCGCCCTTGGGCTTGTCGCCGACCTTGGAAAGCAGCACCTTCTCCACCCCGCTATTGATGTCGTAGCCGCTCTGCATCAGCGGCACGATGGTGAAGGTCAGCGCCGCCAGCCAGGGCTTGAGCGGATCGAAGGCCTCCGGAGGCGCACCGAGCTTGGCGAGCGCGGCGGTGTACTGGGTGGTCTGCTCCGCGGTCAGCAGCGAACGCAGCGTGGTGCCGGCGGGAAGCATCCCCTTGGTCATTGTGAGCTGCTGCATGGCGGCTTCGCTGCTGGCGTCCATCGGGATCTCGGTCACGAGAATGTCCGAACCCTCGAGCGCCTTGGCGATGGTCGCGTCGTACCACTCGATCTCCTTGGGCAGCACGTGGACCGTGCCAAATAGGTAGATGGTGGTGTCTGCGTCGGCGACCTTCCACAGCGCGGGGCCCTTGGCAGGCGCGGCGGTGGTGGTGGCTGCGGCGGTCTGGGCCGCAGGCTGCGCCTCAGCGAAGGCGGGGTTCGAGGCGAACAGGGCAAGCGGAGCAGCGGCAAGGGCAAACAGAGATGCGCGTATCATTAGAGATCCTTTCACTAAAGTGTTGAACGCTTAAGGGAATTGCGGTGGGCAAACAAGGTTGTTGGCATGATCCTTATGCGGATCAGAGCCGCCAGCGGGCATAAAGAAAAGAGATGATCATCGAGCCATAGGCGATGGCGAACATCCCGAAGGCATGCGGCGGCGGGACGAAGCCTCCGGCATGGAGCACCGCCCACATCGGGAAGCCCGCGAGCACCGACAGGCAGCCGCCGGTAAAGGCGATCAGGTTGCGTTCGCGCTTGTAGTCGTCGATCATGCGGAAGTCGTAAAGCGTCGGGGCGAGCAAGCCGGCAAGGCAGCCCACGGCGAGCACGATGGCGATCGCCGGAGGGAGCTTTAGGGCCTCCCAATCACCGCTGAAGAGGTTGCCGTCACCCTGGTCGAAGAAACCCGTCATCACGCCGACCAAGCCACCGATGATAGCGGCGGCGCCGAAATAGATCGTCTGCTTGCGGAGCCGCTGGCGGGTGCGGGCCTCGCCCGGGCCGAGGTCGGCGTTGTTAGGGCCGATCATGCTATTTCTCCGCCGTCAAAGATCGTTTCGATCGTCATGTCGAATAGTCGAGAGATGCGGAAGGCGAGGGGGAGCGAAGGGTCGTGCTTGCCGGTCTCGATGGCGTTGACCGCCTGGCGCGAGACATCAAGCCGGCCGGCGAGTTCCGCCTGGGTCCAGTCGCGTTCGGCGCGCAGGATCTTGATCCGGTTTTTCATCGCCTATGCCTCGCGCAGCCGCACGGCGGCCAATACCACATGAAACGTCATCGCAATCATCGAAAGCGCCGTGGCACTATCCATCTCGGGCAACCAAGAGGGCTTGAGCAAAGCGGCGAACAGGCTTGAAGGCATCGCTTACAAACCCGGAAGGTTCGAAAACTTCGCAGCCATGCTTCCGATCGCAAAGCCGCTCAGGGCGAGCATCGCGAACACCTGCCAACGCTCCACACCGATGGTTTCTTTCATCAAGTACATACCGTCACCTCGTAAGGGAGCAATCAGGAAACCCAACGCTGTGTCAGGTATGCCTTACTATATGTCGCGATTCGCTGACTATGTCAAGCGTCCCTGACTTTGTGTCACATCTACATGACTAAGGCAGCTTGTGGCTACTGCACCTGCGCGGCCTTGACCCCGCGATTTTTCGAGCATCAGCAGCATCGAATCCGGCCCGTCCATGTGCGCAGCACCGACCGCCAACGGGCTGCTCGCCCCGGAATTCGAATTCCACTTCCTTGGCCTCGGCCATCACCTTTTCAAACTTCGCGGTACGCCAGCGCAAGCCTTCGGGGAGCACGTGAAAGGTGCCGAAGGCGTGGATAACCGTGGCTGCGTCGGCGATCTTCCACAGCGCAGGCTTGGGCTTGTAGTCCTGCTGCAGCGCGCGCGCGATTATCCGCGTGGAACGGGTTGCGGAGGACCGGGCACGTAAAAGCCTCGCTTGTAGGCGGGGTCGCTGGGCGCAGCGGCGAGCGGAGCGGCCCCCTGCAAAAGTGCCGCAGCAAAGGAGCCGCAGCAAAGGAAAACGAGTGGCCCTGCGACTTCATCAATTTCCCCGTTGCCCCTGATGTTGCACGCAATTCGGTGCCGGCGACTGCACCTGCGGAAGTAAAGCGCAGCCTTTGCACCCCATGCCTTTACCGAAGCATTGCTGCGGCGCGGCATTGACGCATTATGGGCGTTCGGCCATTGCCAGCCGCCATGAGTGCCGCACCTCTTTTCATCCCGCCGGCTCGCGATCCGGCGCGTTCGTTTCAGGACATGATCCTGACGCTCCACGATTTCTGGAGCCATGAGGCCGGCTGCGTCATCCTCCAGCCTTACGACATGCGCATGGGCGCTGGCACCTTCCACACCGCGACCACCCTGCGCGCGCTCGGGCCGGAGCCGTGGAACGCCGCTTTTGTGCAGCCCTGCCGCCGCCCGACCGACGGCCGCTATGGCGAAAACCCCAACCGGCTGCAGCATTACTACCAGTATCAGGTGATCCTGAAGCCCTCGCCGTCCGACATTCAGGAGCTCTACCTGAAAAGCCTCGCTGCGATCGGCATCGATCCGCTGGCGCACGACATCCGCTTTGTTGAAGACGACTGGGAGTCGCCCACGCTCGGCGCATGGGGGCTGGGCTGGGAGGTCTGGTGCGACGGGATGGAGGTCACCCAGTTTACCTATTTCCAGCAGATGGGCGGCTTTGATTGCAAGCCGGTGGCAGGCGAACTGACCTACGGGCTCGAACGCCTCGCAATGTACATCCAGGGCGTCGATAACGTCTATGATCTGGTGTTCAACCGGCCCACGGCCTCAAGCAGCGGTTGCGAAGCACAGCCGCAGGCTGAACCGGTAGGCCAACAAAAAGCCGTCACTTACGGCGACGTGTTCCTCGAGAACGAGCGCCAGATGTCGAAGTGGAATTTTGAAGTCGCCGATACCGACGCGCTCTTCGACCTTTTCGCCAAGGCCGAGGCCGAGTGCCGCAATGCCTTGGGTGCAGGGGTGCCGATTGCCGCCTACGAGCAGGCAGTCGAGGCGAGCCATGTGTTTAACCTCCTGCAAGCGCGCGGCGTGATCTCGGTGCAGGAACGCGCCAGCTATATGGGCCGCGTCCGCGACTTGGCGCGCTCGTCGTGCGAGGCTTATGCCGCCAAGATGACTCCCGATTGGGAAGCGAAATATCCCGGGTGGACGCTGTAATGGCTGACTTCCTGCTCGAACTGCGCTGCGAGGAAATCCCCGCCCGGATGCAACCCAAGGCCAAAGAGGATCTGGCGCGGCTGTTTGCCGATGCACTTGCCAAGGCCGGGTTGGCAGCAGGTTCGATCGAAACCTTTGCGACGCCGCGCCGATTGGCTTTGATTGCCAAGGACTTGCCGCTGGCAACACTGGCTGTGAGCGAGGAAACCAAGGGGCCAAAGGTCGGCGCACCGCCGCAAGCGCTGGAGGGTTTCTTGCGCAAGGTGGGCCTCACTGCAGAGCAGCTTACCGTGCGTGACGGCGTGTATTTCGCGGTGGCCGAGAAGCCCGGACGCGACACCGCGCAGGTGCTGGCCGAAACAATCCCGGCGATCATCCGCAACTTTCCCTGGCCCAAATCGATGCGGTGGGGCGCAGCGTCGATAAGCACCGAGTCGCTGCGCTGGGTGCGTCCGCTGTCAGGCATCATCGCCTTGCTGGACAACGCGGTGGTCGCTTGCGAGATTGACGGGATCGCGAGCGGGCGAACGACGATGGGGCACCGTTTCCATCATTCCGGCCCGGTCGAGATCGCCAATGCCGGGGCCTATATCGAAACCCTGCGCGCGGCCCATGTGATCGTCCACTTCTCCGAACGCTGCAAACTCATCCGGGATGGCGCGGCAAAGGCTGCTGCCGATGCTGGCCTGACGCTGGTCGCCGACGAGGGCCTCGTGATCGAGAACGCGGGCCTCACCGAATGGCCCGTGCCGCTGCTCGGGCGTTTCGACGAGGCATTTCTCGACGTGCCGCCCGAAGTCATCCAGCTCACTGCGCGGGTGAACCAGAAGTATTTCGTGTGTGAAGATAGCGCAGGGAAGCTCGCCAACGCCTTCATCTGCACCGCCAATATCGCCGCGATTGATCCGGCTGTGGTGGTTGATGGCAATCGCAAAGTGCTGGCAGCAAGGCTATCTGACGCAAGGTTTTT
>JBBRUU010000136.1:0-6949 GCA_038247515.1 Sphingomonadales bacterium | reverse complement strand
GCGGCCATATTCGCTCGCCTGCGTGATCGCGATGGCGTGCGGCTGCACCTGATGCACATCATTGCGGATCGGGTCGATCAGTGCAGCGATACCCTCAGGCGTCAGTTGCGCGCCCTCGCCCTCGGCGTGCATCAGCTTGGCGCCGTGGAGGTAAAAGCCGGGCGCGCCGCCTTCGTCCACCTCGATATGCGCCTCGCGGTGGCACACCACCCCGCCATGCGGCGCGCACAGCGTGGCGAGCGCGAGGCAATTCGCCGCCGTCCCCGTTGCAACCCACAATGCGGCGCATTCCCGCCCGAACAGCGCGGTGAAACGCGCATCGAGCTCGGCCGAAAGCCGGTCTCCGTCGTACGGGTTGTCCGGCTGGTCGGCGGCGCGCATCGCCTCCCACAACTTGGGGTGGACTGCAGCGGCGTTGTCGGACAGGAAAGGCTTGGACATGGTCATGGGCATTCGCCTCTAGCCGCACATTCCGGCATGACAAGCGGGAGCAGACACAGATGAGCGATCAAAGCGCAAAGGTGACCATCACGCACCACGTCCAGGGCACCGGCGGACGCTATGTCGCGGCGGTCGAAGGCGTGGCGGACCAGGGCTACCTTGAGTGGGAAGCGGGCGGCGAGCAGGACGGACGCGAGGTGCGGGTCGCAGCGCGCACCATCGTCCCGCGCGAGATCGCCGGCCGCGGGGTGGCGGGCGCACTGACCGACTGGCTGATCGAGGATGCCGAGCGGCAGGGCTTCCTGATCCGCCCGGATTGTTCCTACGTGGCCAGGAAGTTCGGCGAGAACCCCGGCTGGGCCTCGCTAAGGGCCTGATCGCTCGGGGCCCGATCCTCGCCGTCGGCCAGTGGCGCCCCGAACGGCACATCCAGCCGCGAGTAATCGGTCGCAGCGATGGTTTCGAGCACGGCGCTGCGCAAGGCACGGGCTTCATCGATCGGCACGCCGTGCATCGCAAACTGCCCGCCCGCGAGCCCGAGATGCACCGTCGCATAGCCGCGCCAGCGGGCGATCGGCCCCTGCGCGATCTCGACCGAGTGGAGCTTCAGCCGCGTCGCGATCTCCTGCGTCGGCGAAAGAAAGCCGTGGCTGGCATAGACTTGGGCGTCGTCGATCGCATGACGCCGGAACTCCCAGCCGTAAAGGTTCACGCCCACCGCCAGCACGGCGAGCCCGACGGGGATGAGGAACAAGCCGAAAGGTAGGAAAATCGCCATCGCAATCGTGGGGATTACAAAGATCGCAGCATCGAGAATCATCTTATCAGTGCGCTGGCGTTTGCTGGCGCGGTGCCACGGTGTTGCATCGCCCGGCAGGCGGAAGCCCGCGGCTGCGGCGATCTGCCCGATCTCGTCACGCCGCGCGAACGGCGCAACCATATGGCTCTCGCCTCCGGCATCCTGCGCCAGGCTGACGAAGCTCAAGGATTGCCAGCCGAACCGGTAGCGCACCAGCCCCGTTCCGACCACCAACCCCTGCACCCGGTGGGCCGGCATCGCCACATCGGTGCGCGTAAGCAGGCCGCGCTGGCGCCGAAAGCCGCGCGCGCTGCGGGTCAGGGTGAAGCCCCAGTCGCGTAGCACAGTGCGCACGACGCCGGTCGCAACGCCGATGGTCGTCAGGCCGATGAGCCCCACAACCGCGCCTGCCGCCTGCGCATAGAGGCCAATGGTGGCGACCGCCGCGCCTTCCTCCCTAAGCCAGCTGCGCCACAGGTCGATGTCCCGCACGTCAAGTGAGGTGACGTTATCGACATATTGCAGCATCCCGCCCAGCACCGCAAAAACCGCCAGCGAGAATTCGAACAGGCCAAAGGTGACAAGGCGTCTCGGGGTGAGGGCGTAAAGCACCTCGCTTGCTTCAACATCAAAGGTGCCGGCGGCGGCTGGGTCGGTACTGCCCGAAGCCGGCTGCTCCTCGTCGCGCCGTTCGCGCACCAGCTGGCGCAGCGCCTCGCCCTGTGCGGCGGTCAGATACCGGAGCGCGAGGTCTTCGCCTGCACCTGCGCCCGTCTCCAACTTGACCGCCACGAGGCCGAACAATCGCGGCAGGGGCTTGGCCTCGATGCTCACATCCTGGATTCGCTCATAGGGCACCGAGCGCGCCGTGCGGCTGAGCACGCCGCTTTCGACGCGGATGTCCTGCTCGCCGACATGGTAGGTCAATCGCCGCCAACCGACGTAGCTCATCGCCGTGCCGATCACCGCCGCCGCCACGCCGACGCCGATGGCAATCAGGAAACGCCCGTCGCCGCCAATACCCGAAAAGGCGATGGCGACGGCCGGAAAGATCGCGCTACGCAGCGCGCCGATCGCGCCGAGCACGACGGTGAACGGCGCGGTGCGTTGGGGTGCGCTCATCGCCCAATCCTCACTGTGCGCCTCACTGTGCGCCTCACTGTGCGCCTCACTGGCCTCATTGCGTCTCTCACATCGTCTCGCGGCGGATATGGGCGCGGATCGTCTCGCGCATCTCGCGCGCCAGCTCCTCGCCGAGACCGGGCAGCGCGACGCTGGCATTGTGGTTTCCGGCGGTGTGCAGCGTCAGCGTGGCGATGCCGAAGAACCGCTCCAGCGGGCCTTGGTCGACATCGATGTGCTGCACCCGGCCAAACGGCACCACTGTGTCCGAACGGAACAACAGCCCGCGCACCGCGCGCAGGCGGTCAGCACTCATCTGGTAGCCGCGCGCGCCATACCGCCGCGCGGGGATGCGCACGATCAGCACTATCGCGATCAGCAGCACCGTCCCGGCGACGATCCCGGTGGGCAGCAGCGCCTTGTCGCGCAGCGCCAGCTCCGCCACCAGTGCAGCGACAAGGAAGGGGATCGCCGTCAACGTGGTGCGCACCCGCAGCGCGTGCGCATAATTGGGGTGGAGCTTGGTGAGCTCGGCCGCTTCCTCGATCGGCGGAGTGGCGGGGCGTAAGGCGGGCGCGTGGTCCATAGTGCTTTAGTGGCGCAACACAGCGCCCGCGTGCAAGCGATTTTCTGGCCGGGGTTAAGTGATCAGGGACTAGCGCATTTATGAGGGCGACGGGCGGCGCCCACGCCCCTAGAACCTCCCGCAAAACCGCATCGGGAGAGACCCATGACCACGCTTCATTCCAGCCTCGGACCCAATCCCCGCCTCGTGCGGATGTTCATGATCGAGAAGGGCCTCGCCGACGGCCGCGACTTCACCCGCGTGCATTACGACATCATCTCCGGCCAGAACCGCCAGGACGCGGGCTACGTCGCCAAGAACCCGCAGGGCACCACCCCGACGCTCGAACTGGATGACGGCACCTGCCTCACCGAAAGCTGGCCGATCTGCGAATATGTCGAGGAGCTGCACCCGCAGCCCAACCTGTTCGGCGAGAGCCCCGTGGAGCGCGCCCAAGTGCGCAAGTGGGCGCGGTTGTTCGATCAGGAGGTGGTCGTGCCGATGACGATGGGGTTCCGCGCCACGATCGGCCGCCCGATGTTCGCCCCGCGCATGAGCGTGCTGTCCGAAAGTGCCGGCGCAGAGATCTTCGCGATGGCGGACGCAAAATGGCGGATGTTCGACGGCACCCTGGGTGGGAGCGACAACATCGCGATTGGCCGCTTCACCTTTGCCGACCTCTTGATGTTCGCCTTCGCCAGTTTCGGCTTCACCATCGGCTGGAAGCTGCCCGAGGGGACGGACAACCTCGCGCGCTTTGTCGCGGCGCATAACCAGCGGCCGTGCGCGTCGGTCTGGAAAGAGGCCGAGTAGTGCCTGATTTACGGGGCAGCTTTCGTGATTGTGCAGAAAAAAGCTGCCGGTCGGCTAGCGACCCCGGAGCGGACATTGACCGCTATGCTCGTGGCCAGCGTCTCTTAGGTTCCTGGGCGGCGAGAAGAATCGTGTTTTCGTCTCTCTCATCGATGTTGATGATGTGATGAGGTCCGAATGGTAACTCGATGCCGCTCCAGAACTCGTCATTCTCCGCAAGAGCATCAGGGTCGTTGTTCAAGATGCCTAGATAGCCACTCATCGTCCGCTCCCGAACAAGCACCCACATGCGTTCTATCGCGACCGGCGCATCAGGGTCATCTATACTGAAGCGAAAGATGAGTTTTGCTAAGTCGCCGGGCTGTATCGCTTCGCGAGCCTCACGGGTTGGTATCCAGAACGTCGCAGGAGCGGCTCGTTGATACTCTTCACCGTCTTCTAGGCACCAACCGTCTACGTCGAAATCAGGTTCTCGCATCGCAGATACTTACCGCCTCGCCGGGGGTCTGGAAACCACCCACTTTCGGTCATAGCACAGCCAGACCTCAGTTCCCAAAAGCGGACGGTGTATGAGCAGCGACTGGCTCCTCATTCCTGACTCGTTTGGCCATGTCTGGCCATTGGCGAGGATGCCGGTTTCGGCCTGCCAACATGGGAAGCTTTTAACCCCCGCGCATCTTTTCCAGATAGCCGCTCGGCCCCATCTGTGCCGCCGTCCACACGAAAATCGCCAGCGACACGACCCCTGAGGCAAGGCACACGCCGAACACCGCCACCGCCAGCGCGCGCTCGCCGTGCGTTGCGGCGAGACTGTCACTCAGCGCGCCGATCACGCCAAGCCCGAGCGTCTGGCCGATGAGGTTGTTGAAGAACAACGCGATCGCCACCGCAAAGCCGCGGCTGGCAGGTTCGACCGCGGTCTGTATGCCCGACATGATCCCTGCCTGACTGGCGACATAGATCGCATAGGCCACCCCGAACCAGCCGAGGAATGCGGTGAAGCTGTCCGACGAAAGGCTGATCGCCAGCGGGGCGACACAGCCCAGGCTCACCACGCCCGGCAGCCATGCCCGCCAGCGTTCGTCCCGGCGGGTCAGCCAATGGGTGAGATAACCGCCAAGGATCGGCCCCGGTATGCCGCCCAGAAAGAACGTGAAGCCAAGATACAGCCCGACATCGCCGGTCGAGATCGGGAACTGGCGCAGCATCACCGCCGCCATCCAGAAGGCAAGACCGTAGCCGATCATGATCTGCACCGCCCAGCCCAGCGCCAGCCCCATGAACACGCGGTTGGTCAGCAGGCTGCGGATCGTCTGGCCCAGCGGCAGCTGCGTCATGTCGGTGCCGGCCGGGGCATAGCGCCCGCGCAGCGGCTCGCGCACGGTGAGGTAGATGATCGCGCCCAGCAGCAGCCCGGGCAGGCCCATCAGGATGAACGCCCAGCGCCAGTTGAACAGCTCTGCAAGCTGCCCGCCGATGATCAGGCCGCCCGCTGTCCCCATGCTTGCGCCGATGGTCAGAAAGCCCATCGCCTTGGCGAGCTCGGAGCGGGTGAAATAATCCGCGACAAGGCTTTGCGAAGACGGTCCCGAGCAGCCCTCGCCCACGCCCACCCCGGTGCGCGCGGCAAACAATGTCCAGAAGCCTGAGGCGGTGCCGCAGGCCGCCGTCATCAGGCTCCAAAACCCGATCGCCACCGCGACGATGTTCTTGCGGGTCGAACGGTCGGCGAGCCTTGCGGCAGGAAAACCTGCGAGCACATAGATCAGCGAGAAGGCGAGCCCGCCCAGCAGGCCAAGCTCGAAATCGGACAGTTTGAACTCGGCCTTGATGTCCTGCACCAGAATGCCGAACACCAGCCGGTCGGCAACGCTGAACGCGCTCGTCAGCGTCAGCAGGCCGAGCACGTACCAACGGTAGCCGCCCGGTTGCGCGTCAGTGGTTGGCCCGTCAGTGATGGGGGCGGGCGTAAAGGCCATTGTCCACCGGGATCGTCAGGCCGTTGAGGAACCGCGCTTCGTCCGAAGCGAGAAACAGCACGCAGCCCGCCACATCGCGCGGATGGCCGAGCGCATCGGTATCGAGCGGGCCTTCAGGGATCTCCATCGGCGTGGTGCCGCCGCGGCCCGACACGCCCATCACCATCGGCGTCTCGATCCCGCCGGGCGCGAGCGCGTTGACGCGCACCCCGTAACCCTTGTCCTGGAAGTCCATCGCAAGGCTGCGGGTCATGCCCGCGATCGCCGCCTTGGACGCCGCATAGGCAGGGATGTTGCCATAGCCCAGCAGCGCTGCGGTCGAGGCCATGTTGATGATCGACGAGCCGCCCCCGCCGACCGCCTTGTGGCGGTGCTTCATCAGCGGCAGCGCGTGCTTGCAACCAAAGAAGGTGCCCATCACGTGGATATCGATGTGCAGCCGGAAATGCTCGGTCGAGCATTCCTCGATGCTTTCGAAGATGACGTTGCCGGCGTTGTTGACGAGGATGTCGAGCCCGCCGTGACGCTCCTGCACGGCGCGCATCACCTCGGCCCACTGGCCTTCGTCGGTAACGTCGAGCGCCATCGCGTCGCCGCCGATGGCGTCTGCGACCTGATGCGCGAGCTCGGCGTCGCGGTCGGTGACGATCACCTTTGCGCCTTCGCGTGCCAGCACCTCGCAATCGGCCTTGCCAAGCCCCATCGCCGCGCCTGTCACAAGCGCGACCTTGCCCGCTACCCGTCCCGCCATCTGCTCTCTCCCAAAAGCTTGTGTTTCTTGAGGGTAGCCTATCGGGCAGGCGCATCCAAACCACTGTCGAAAGCGCGAGGGCGCTGCGGGACAAGGCCGATGTATTCTTCCGCCAAGGGAGAGGCGGGCATGATGGACGCGGTCGAAGTCGCGCAGCTGAAGGCGCTGATGGAGTGGGAAGGCAGGCGCACCGCTCCGCCCGAGGGCTTCCCGGCGCTCCCCGACATGCCCGCCGGGCGCTATACCTCGCCCGAATATTTCGCGCTCGAGCAGGCGCACGTGTTCCGCAAGTCGTGGCTGTTTGCCGGGCACCTGGACGAGGTTCCCGAACCCGGCTGCTACATGCGCTGGCACAATGCCGGCGATCCGATCGTCATCGTCCACGGCATGGACGGTCGGTTACGCGCGTTCCACAACACCTGCCGCCACCGGGGCGCACCAGTCGTCACGCAGGATCGCGGCAAATCCAGCCGCCTGAT
>JBBRUU010000135.1:0-7026 GCA_038247515.1 Sphingomonadales bacterium | reverse complement strand
TGCGCATCTGGATTTCCTCCGAGCCTTCGGTGATCCGATACCGACGATGGTGGCGATAAATGTGTTCGAACGGTTTGTGGCGCGAATAGCCGATGCCGCCGTGGACCTGCATTGCGCGGTCCGCCGCTTCGCACACCAGCCGGTTCGCCCAGTAATTGCACATCGAGACCTTGTCGGAGATGGTGCGTTCGATTTCCTCATGGGGCATGTTGTCCATCTCCCACGCGGTCTTGAAGATCAGCAGCCGCAGCATTTCTGCCTGCGTCGCCAGCTCCACCAGCGGGAACTGGATCGCCTGAGTGCGGGCGAGCTCCTCGCCGAAAGGCTTGCGCTGGCGGGCGTATTTCACGCTTTCATCGATGCAATACAGCGCCGCGCCGCAGCTTGATGCCGCCTGCCGGATGCGGTTCTGGTGGACGAAGCTCTGCGCGAGCGCGAGGCCGCGCCCTTCCACGCCGAGGATCGCGCTATCGGGCACCCACACGTCGGTGACGCTGAGGCGCGGGTGATCGGTGGGCATGTTGAAGGTCCACAGCCACTCCTCGATTTTCAAACCGGGGGTGGGATTGGGGACGAGTAAGCAGGTGATCCCGCTCGCATCCCCGGCATTGCCCGCCGTGCGCGTGAACATCGCGCAGTGGCTGGCGGTGTGCATCCCGGTAATCCACATCTTTTCGCCGTCGATCCGCCAGCCGTCCACCCCGTCGCGGGCCTCGCGCACCGCGCGGGTTTCCATGTGGGTGGCGTCCGATCCGTGGTGCGGTTCGGTCAGGCCGAAGGCAACGCGGCGCGTGCGCTCAAACCCGCCGGTGATGAATTCGGCTTTTTGTTCCTCGGTGCCCCATTGGTCGAACATGGCGACGAACGGGAAGTTGCCCACGATGGAGTGTTCGTTCTGCAAGTCGTTGTGCAGGCCCAGCCCTTGGCGCGCGAAATGCTCGCGGATCACGGCCATCCACAGGTTGCTGCCGTCCTTGCCGCCATAACGCTTGGGCGCAGAGAAGCGCCAATGGCCCGCGCGGTCGGAGCGGCGGGTGGCTTCCTTGAGCAGTTCCTCCCACTCGTGCCGGGGCAACCCACCCGCTTCGAAGTCCGTACGCGCATATTCGCGGCGGTGGTCGAAGAAGCGGATGTTGTCGTCCTGTTGCTCCAGCGGCTTGATCTCGGCGGCGATGAAGGCATCCAGTTCGTTCAGGTAAGCCTGAAGGTCGGCGGGGATGGCGAAATCCATTAGTGCAAATCCTCGATTGGAGGGGTCAGCGGCCATTTGGCCTTTGCTTCAGTCAGAGCAGGATATCTGGGGGAATCGGCCTCGATCATCACCAGCGCGTAAGCTCTGAGCGATGCGAGGACATCATTATCCTTGATTGTTGCTTTTCCGGTCAGAATATCGCCGGTCATCGCTTCTTGAAAAGCGAGAGTCCTGATCGATCTTTCCTCCCGAGCGATGATGCCCAGAGCGTTGCGAGCAACAGCCAATTGGAACCGATCATGGCCTTCCATTCGGCCTTTCACAGTCGCAAGCCATTCGCTTACGGCGGTTGCAATCTCACCCCGATTGGCCTCGCCCCGGTCGCCGCCGGTCATCTGAAAGTTCGAGACCGGGCACCGCTTCTCTTGTTCCGGCGCATCCTCCTCCAGCAGCAGCAGCAAGTCCAATTCCTGCTCGCTCGTCCGGCGGGAGATCACCACGCGCTCCAGCATCCGGTCCGCGCCCGAGCGCCATTGCGCTGCCATCTTGAGGCAGCCCAATGCCCACCACACCGTGCGGTAGATCGTCCAGAAGCGGAAGCGCGCCGGATCTACTGTCACGCCAGCCTCGGCCTCGTAGGCGGCGAGGTAGTCCGCGAGACTCCCCAGCCCCAGCGCCGGGCGGTCGTAGCGGGCGAAGCGCCACACGGCCAAGCAGCCGAAGGCCAAGTCCTCGTGTCGGTCGCCGAAATGGGCGATCTCCCAGTCGAGCACCCCTGTGAGGCGCGAGCCCTCGACCAGCAGATTGCCCATCCGGTAGTCGCCGTGGTTAAGCACGGGCTCGGCTTGCGGCGGGCAATTATCCTTCAGCCAGCGCAAGCCCGGCGCGATAATCGGGCGATCCCCGCCTGCGTCCATGAACTGCTGCTTCAAGTCGGCGATGGCGGCGCGGTAGTCCATCACCGGCACGCCCTCCGGCACGTCCGCCTGCCGCAGCGAATGAATCCGCGCCAAATCCCGCGCTGCCTCGCGCAGCAAGCCGTCGGGATCGTCGCACGCCAAAATGACCTTGGGATCAGCTGTCCCCGGCAGCGCGCGCATGACGAAGCCGCTCCCGAGCCCGTCTGCTTCCTCCAGCACCGCCACCACTTCGGGCGCGGTCACGCCCTTGGCGCGGGCCGCCTCGATCAGCGCGGCCTCGACGCCATGCCCGTAAGGCCGCCCTTGCATAAAGGCGAGGCTCGGCGCGCGGCGCAGGACGAAGGCCTCGTCACCGCAAGCAAAACGCCAGCTTTCCATCACCGCCCCGCCGGTCAGGCGCTGCGGCTGCAACGACAAAGCGCCAAGGCCGACGCGGGCACAGACCCGCGCCAGCCCGGCGCTCAATTCGTCCGGTGACATTCCCACGCGGACTTACGCGGGGACGTTGTCCTTCTTCACGGTGATCACCTGCGCATAGGTGAACTCCTTGAGGCCTTCCTTGCCGTATTCGGCGCCGAAGCCCGACTGCTTGTGCCCGCCAAACGGCGCAAACGGGGACAGGTGGAGGTATTCGTTCACCCACACCGTGCCGGTTTCGAGCTGTTCGGCGATTTCGACGCCCTTCTCGGGGTTGCCGGTCCACACCGCGCCAGCCAGCCCGTATTCCGAGTTGTTGGCCCGCGCGATCACTTCCTCTTCGGTCGAGAACTTCATCAGCGGCATGACCGGGCCGAACTGTTCCTCGGCGACGATGCGTGCGTCTTCGGGCGGGTTGTCAATGATCGTCAGCGGCACGAAATAGCCAGTGCCCGACGGGTCGACATTGCCGCCAAGCAGGAACTTGTAGCCATTGTCCTTGGCGTCGTCGATCAGCTCGATCACGCGGTCGTACTGCTTCTTGTTCTGGATCGGACCAACGCCCGTGCCCTGCTGCGCGCCGTCACCGACGGTCACGGTCTTGGCGTATTCGACGATCGCCGCTGACAGCTCGTCATAGATATCCTCGTGGATATAGACGCGCTTGGCCGCCACGCAGATCTGCCCGGCGTTGGAAAAGCTCGACCAGAACAATTGTTCGGCGACCTTCTTGGGGTCGGCATCGGGGAGCACGATCGAGGCATCGTTGCCGCCCAGTTCGAGCGTGATGCGCTTCAGGTCGGCGCTGGCACCTTCCATGATCTTCTTGCCCGTCGCCGTCGATCCGGTGAAGGTGATCTTGTCGATGTCGGGGTGCGAGGTCATCAGCGGGCCGAGCGAATCTTCGCCGGTGATGATGTTGACGACGCCGGCGGGCACCAGCGGCGCGATCAGCTCGGCAATCCGGAGCGTGGTGAGCGGGGTGAAGGGCGAGGGCTTCAAGACGATGGTGCAGCCCGAAAGCATCGCGGGCGCGATCTTCTGGATCGCCATCATCACCGGGAAGTTCCACGGCACGATGCCTGCAACCACGCCCACCGGCACGCGGCGCGTGCGGCTGAGGCGCGTGTCGCTGTCCTCGGTGATCTCGTCTTCGAGGCTGAGCGTCGACTGCGCCGCGCTCATCCCGGCCGCGCCGAAAATCTCGCCCTTGGCTTGGTCGTGGGGCTTGCCCTGCTCGCTGGTCAGCAGGCGGTAAAGCTCGTCGGCATTGGCCTTGATCGCGCCCGAGATCGCCAAAATCGCAGCGCGGCGTTCCTCGATCGGCGTGTTCTTCCAGGTCTTGAACGCGGCGCGCGCGGCGGCCACCGCCGTGTCGAGCTCGGCCTTGCCGCAGGCGGGCACCTGGCCGATCACCTGCTCGGTCGCGGGGTTCACGACGTCGAGCCACTGGTCGGTCGCGACCATCTCGCCGCCGATAAGATTTTTGTACTGGGTGACCATGAATTGTCCTCTCTAACGATGTGGGGGAGTCGTCCCTCTCCCGCTCAGGTTGGCGCGTTGCATCGCAAAACGCAATCGCTCGTTACAGGCTGGGTAGCGGTTGCGGCGGGCCATATCACCTGACGATTGCGCTATCAGCGGGGCGGCCTATGGAGGCGTCGCACACCACGCCTCGAGGAGTCCCCGCATGACTGAAACCCGCCCCGACCTCGTGATCTACGGCAGCCCGATCTCGCCGTTCGTGCGCAAGGTTGCCGGGGTGTGCATCGCCAAGGGCGTGCCCTACGATGTCGAAGCGATCAATGTGTTCGACCCGCCCGCGTGGTTCCGCGACATCTCGCCGATGAAGCGCATCCCGGTGCTGCGCGACCGTTCCGTGGCCGAGGAAGGCATCGCGGGCACCATCGCCGACAGCTCCGCGATCTGCGCGATGATCGAGAAAAAGCACCCAGCCCCGGCGCTCTACCCGGACGATCCGATGGCCTTGGGCAAGGCGTTGTTCATCGAGGAATATGCCGATACCGCGCTGGCGATGGCAGGCGGCCTCGGCATCTTCCGTCCGATCTTCTTTGCCGTCAGCAAGGGCGAGGAGCCCGGCCTCGACAAGGCGCGCGATGCCTGGGCAAACCAGCTCCCGCCGATCTTCGACGTGCTTGAAATGCGGCTTGCCCGAAAGCCCTTCTTTGCGGGCGATGCGCTGTCGATTGCCGACATCACCGTCGCCGCCGTGCTGATGCAAGTGTCGCTGGTGGCCGAGACACCGCTCGCCAATTGGCCCGGCCTTGCGGCGCATTTCGCGAGCATGAAGGCGCTGCCGTTGATCGCGCAACCTTATGCCGCGGCGCAGAAGGTTGTGCGCAGGGCCTTGCCGACCCCCTTCGACCTGACCTAAGTCGTTTATCCCAAGCGAGCAGAGGACACAGCCTGCATGGCGAGCGAATGGTGCATCGGGATCATCGGCGGATCGGGCCTCTATGCCATGGACGGCATCGAGGAGCCGCAGTGGATCGCGATCGACACGCCGTGGGGCGATCCGTCGGACGAGATCCTGTGCGGGCGGATCGGCGAGGTGAAAGTACGCTTTTTGCCCCGCCACGGCCGCGGGCACCCGGTCAGCCCCAGGGAATTGAACTCGCGCGCCAATATCGACGCGCTGAAGCGCGCAGGCTGCACCGATATCCTCGCGATTTCGGCCGTCGGCTCCTTGCGCGAGGAGCTTGAGCCCGGCCGCTTTGCGGTGGTCGAACAGTTCATCGACCGCACCGTCCACCGCCCCAGCACCTTCTATGGCAGCGGCTTTGTCACCCATGTCTCAATGGCCGACCCGGTCTGCCCGCGTCTCTCCGACATGGCCGCACGCGCGGTCGCCAAGTCCAAGGGCAAGGTGGCGGTCGGCGCGACCTATCTGGCGATGGAAGGCCCGCAATTCTCGACCCGCGCGGAAAGCCGGATGTACCGCCAATGGGGCGCGGACGTGATCGGCATGACCGCCATGCCCGAAGCCAAGCTCGCCCGCGAGGCGGAGCTGCCCTACGCGCTCGTCGGCATGGTCACCGACTACGACTGCTGGCGCGACGGCGAAGCGGTCGACGTCGCGCAGGTAGTCGGGCAGATGCAGGCGAACGGCGCGCTGGCGCGGGCAATGGTGGCAAACTTCATCGCCGCCCTGCCGGACGAACGTGAGCCGTCGCCCATCGACTTTGCGCTCGACGATGCAGTGATCACCGCGCCCTCCGAGCATGATCCCGAGGTGATGGCGAAGCTGGACGCGGTGGCGCGGCGGTTGTTCGCTTAGGGGGCAACCGTCTGCTTGCGACGCCTTGTGAGCAAAAGCTGCCGTTCGGGAAGCGACCCCATAAAAGACATTGCAGACAGGCCATCCAGTGGGCACTTGAGTGTAAGCCAATTACCTGAGCGGTAACCTGAAAGCCCCGGACTTCAATCCCATGTCGAAATCCCCCGGCTATCTTCCCTATCAACCACAATTGACGCTGATCCCTTGGGGAGAAAGGATCTGGACCGTGAACGGTCCGGAAGTTTCGTATTCGCTCAGCAGCATAACTATTCCCTGTCCGACGCGGATGACGATCATAAAATTGCTGGACGGCAGCCTGTGGGTCCATTCGCCCGTGGTTTGTGACCCCGGCTTGGTTGCTGCTGTAAGCGCTTTGGGACCGGTTTCGGCGATCGTGGCGCCGAACACACTTCACTACACATTCCTGGCCGATTGGGTGCGGGCCTTCCCGGCAGCGTCAACGTTCGTAGCGCCAAGCCTGAACGCAAATTTGCCGTCTGCCGCGATCTTCGTTCTCGGACAGCAACGTTGCGCAAGCTGGTGCGAAGAGATCGACCTTCATGTGGCTGCGCTCGGCAGCTTTACCGAAGTCGTGTTCTTCCACCGCATTTCCCGCACGCTTATCGTCACAGACCTGATGCAGAATTTTGAAGCGCATCGCGTTGCCAACACTCTTGTCAGGCTGTTACTGATTTCAGGTGGTGCAACTGGGCCCAACGGACGTCCCTCCATTGAGATTCGAATGGCTGCTCTGCGTCATCGCAAAGCTCTTATGAGCTGCGTCAGACAGATGCTCGGATGGCAGCCTACGGGTATCATTCTTTCACATGGCGAGTGCTATCGAGCTGACGGGGTCGCGGAAATCGAGCGGGCATTCGCCTAACGACCCGTTGCCGACATCAAAACTCGTTATCGAGACTTTGCTCCTGCGCACGCAATGGCGGGTCATGTTCCTCCGGCTCCAGCCAGGCCAAGATTAGATTGTGCACCAGCGACGGTGATCGGACGATGATAAGCTTTGCCCGATCATGCTATTTTCGACCAGCTAAGCTTCGGATCTTGGACCTGGCGATCGCCTGAATTGGCGGCCTGCTATCGTGCATGAACAAAAAGACCGGGCGCCGCCACGGCAGCGCCCGGTCTCATCTTGCCCGAGATTTGAGCAAACGAATTACTTCGGCATGAGCACCGTATCGATC
>JBBRUU010000134.1:0-7109 GCA_038247515.1 Sphingomonadales bacterium | reverse complement strand
GATCGATGACCCGCTGCGCATCCCCGAATATATCGCGCGCGCCTTTGCCGTAGCGATCAGCGGGCGCCCCGGCCCGGTGGTGCTCGCCCTGCCCGAGGATATGCTCACCGAGCAGGTTCCCGCTGCGCTCCAGCCGCGCCCCTTCGCCGTGCGCCCCGCGCAGGCTGTGTGCCCCGATGCAATGCGCGCGCTGTTCGACATGATCGCCGATGCCGCAAGCCCGATCGCGATCATCGGCGGCGCAGGGTGGAACGCCAAGGCGCGCGAATACTTCCAGCAATGGGCCGAGAAAATCGGGCTGCCCGTGGCAACTGCCTTCCGCCGTCAGGATGCGATTGCGCCTGCCTCGCCTGTCTATGCCGGGAACCTGGGCTACGGCCCTAATCCCAAGCTTCTCGAACGGGTGCGCTCGGCCGACCTCGTCATCGCGGTCGGTGCGCGGCTGGGTGAGGCCACGACGGATGGCTACACGGTGCCGACGCTGGAACATCCTGGCCAGATACTCGTCCACATCCACCCCGATCCCGAGGAATTGGGCCGCGTTTACCGCACCGACTTGGCGCTGTGCTGTGCGGTGGACGAATTTGCCGAATGCGCGGCGCTGTGGGAGGATGAGGCGATCATTCCCTTCGATGCAGGCGCTGAGGCGAACGCCGAGTGGCGCAAATGGGCAACGCCGCAGGCTTCGGGCGCGGCGATCGACTTGGGGCTGTGCGTTGCGGCAATGCGCGAGGCGTTGCCTGCCGATACGATTATCTGCAACGGCGCGGGCAATTTTGCGGGCTGGTGGCACCGCTACTGGCGTTACGAAGCCTATCCGGGCCAGCTTGCGCCCACCTGCGGCGCGATGGGTTACGGCGTGCCCGCCGCCGTGGCCGCAAGCTTGCGTTTTCCGGAGCGCACCGTGGTCGCGATCGCCGGCGACGGGGACTTCCTGATGAACGGGCAGGAACTCGCCACCGCTGCGCAAGCCTGTGCAAACCTCATTGTCGTGGTGGTTGATAACGGCTCTTACGGCACGATCCGGATGCATCAAGAGCGCGAATATCCGGGCCGCGTTTCGGCCACGCAGCTCGCCAATCCCGACTTTGCGAAATTGGGCGAGGCTTACGGCGCATGGAGCGCGCGGGTGGAGACGACGGAGCAGTTCATCGCCGCGCTTGATGAAGCAAAGCCGCGCCCCGGCATCCGCCTGATCCACGCGCTCACCGACCTTGAACGCATCGCGGCAAGCGGCGCGACGATTAGCGGGCTGCGCGCACGGGCGACCGCGACCGCCTGAAATGGCGCGTGACGCGGAAAAGGCCGCTCCGTGGAGGGAGCGGCCTTCCAGGACACGGTGATGTCCCGCTAGATCTGGCCGTCAGGTTTGACGGTCAGATACGGTCGCCAAGCGCGCCCTTGACTGAACCCTTGACCTTGTCGATCTTGCCATCGGTCTTCTGGGCGCGGCCTTCGGCGCGAGTTTCGGGATCGCGCGAGTGCTGCTTGGCCTCGCCGATCACTTCTTTTGCGGAACCCTTGGCCTTGTCGGTGAATTCACCCATGATAACCTCCTGTGATAAGCCGATGGATTTATTGGCTTTTCACGAAGGTTACTGGTGCGGGGCGGACTTCGTTCCGGCGATCGCGACAGGGGCGGGACAAGCTGTGGCCGGGCCGGGACGGGGTGACAATTCCAGACCCTGCGGAAGATGGGTCCAGAGGGCCTCCAGCCCGGTACAGACCCCCTCTAGACCCCTGTTAGACCCCTGTCAGACCCCCTCTAGCGACCCGCCAGAACGATGTTTCACGTGGAACATTGCGGTTTCGCGGGTCAGCCCTCGGCCATCTCAAGGATCACCCGCCACTCCTCCGGCGACACCCCGCACACCGAAAGGCGGGACAGTCGGACAAGCTGCATTTCGGCCAGCCGCGGCTCGGCCTTGATTGCGGCGAGCGTGACGGGATGGGCGAGCTTTTCCTTGGGCTTCACCTTCACCGCCGCCCACTTGCCGGTGTCGTCGGTGGGATCGGGGATGCCAGCCACGCTGACCGTGCAGATGCCGACGATCTCCAGCCCCTCGCGGCTGTGGTAGAAAAACGCCTCGTCGCCGACTTGCATGGCTTGAAGATTGTTGCGCGCCAGATAGTTACGCACCCCGTCCCACGTCCCCTCACCCTCGGCGACAAGGTGGTCCCAGCTATACTTGAAGGGTTCGGATTTCATCAGCCAATAGGCCATGCCGCGCGTGCTCCATGCAGTGACGCGCCCCGATAGCGCGGCGCCGCACCCTTCGCCAAGGCCTGCACAGATACCGTCCACGGGCCGCATCTGTAGAGGCCCGTATTAACCCGATCTTTAGCGCAATCTGCGATCACCCACGTATGAGGGTCGAACAGGGCAAAAAGTCTTGACGGATAAAGAGCCAGACAATCCACTCCAGCAAGCCGAGCACGATGTCGTCGCGCTGGGGATTGCCGTGGCGGCGATCATCCTTCTCGTCGGGACAGGCGGATCAGTGCTGCCGCAGACAGTGCAGGCGCTGCTCGGCTACGGAGAACAGCCCGACGTGGTGCTCGCCAATGCCATGCTGCTCAACATCGCTTTGGTCATCTTCGGCTGGCGCCGTTACCGCGAGCTCACCCGCGAGATCGACGAACGCCGCCGTGCAGAGGCGCGCGCCAAGCTGCTCGCCGCGATCGACCCGCTCACGCAATGCCTCAACCGGCGCTCCATGTTCGAGGTGACCGAGGAGATCCGCACCCGCGCAGCGACGCGCGGAGAGGCGATCGCCTATTGCATGATCGATATCGACAACTTCAAGCAGATCAACGACATGCACGGCCACGTCGTGGGTGATGCGGTGCTGGTGATGCTGTGCGAGCGGTTCCGCGCCCTGCTCCCGCGCGAGGCAAGGCTGGCGCGGCTCGGGGGCGACGAATTCGCCTTCGTCATGCCCTTCCCCGCCGGCCGACACGATCGGATCGACGACTTTACCGTACGCATTTTTGAGACCTTTGCCGAGCCTTTGCAGCTGCCCGAGGTGACGATCGACGTCACCCTGTCGATCGGCATTGCCGCCGACCACGAACCCGACGGGACGATCGGGATGGTGGTCGATGCCGCAACGCTGATGCACCGCGCGGACATGGCGCTCTATCAAGCCAAGAAGCAGGGACGGAACCGCTTTTTCTGGTTCGAGGCAAGCATGGAAAGCGAGCTGCGCTTCCGCCACCAGCTCGAAACCGGCATCCGCCGCGGGCTTTCGCAAGGGGAATTCATACCCTTTTACGAGCAGCAGGTCGATCTCGACAGCGGCACCTTAGTCGGCTTCGAGATGCTCGCCCGCTGGCGCTCGCCGCAGTTCGGCTTGATCAGCCCCGACATCTTCGTGCCGGTCGCCGAGGAGATCGGGCTGATCAGCGAGCTGTCCGAAAGGCTTATGGAACAGGCCTTCGCCGACGCGCGCGAATGGGACGACAGCCTGACGCTCTCGATCAATATCTCGCCGGTACAACTACGCGATCCGTGGTTCGCCCAGCGGCTGCTGAAGATGCTCGTGGCGGCCAATTTCCCGCCTCAGCGGCTCGAAATCGAGATCACCGAAAGCTGCCTGCACGAAAACATCGGCCTGGTGCGCTCGATGATCACGAGCTTGCGCAACCAAGGCGTGCAGATCTCCCTCGACGATTTCGGCACGGGCTATTCGAGCCTCGAACAGCTGCGCAACCTGCCCTTCGACCGCATCAAGATCGACCGCAGCTTCGTGGCTGAGCTGCGCGACCCGGGCAACCAGTCGCGGATGGTCGAGGCGATCGTCTCGCTGGGCCGCGGGCTGGACCTGCCGCTGACCGCGGAAGGCGTCGAGGACGAGGATATCCTCAACGCCTTGAAGCGCATGGGTAAGCTCAAGGCGCAGGGCTATTTCTACGGCCTGCCCGAGGATGCCGAAGCGGTGCGCGCGCGGCTGAAGGTGGCGGGCAAGCTCAACGGCCGGCGGGCGGGGGACGCCGCTGCTCCGGCGGCGGCCACTGACGTCGTCACCCACCTCCAGCGCACGGCGCACCCCTGACCATATCGCCGCCGTCCCAAGCATGGGGGGACGCGGTACTGGACGCCGGCCTCTCGTGTGCATAAATGCGCAGACGTGACCCAAGCGATACCCTTCATCAAGATGCACGGGCTCGGTAACGACTTTGTCGTGCTCGATGCGCGCAAGGCACCGCTGCCGGCGATGACCGCAGGCGTAGCGCGTGCGCTGGGCGACCGCCGCACCGGGATCGGCTTTGACCAGCTGGTGCTGCTCGAACCGAGCGTGACTCACGCCTTCGGTATGCGGATTTTCAATTCAGATGGCGGCGAGGTCGAGGCCTGCGGCAATGCCGCGCGCGCCGTGGCGCTGCTGCACGGCGAGGCGGCGGTGATCGAGACTGGCGGTGGGCCGATTGCACTTGAACCGCTGGACGGCGGCGCTCGGGTCGACATGGGATCGCCCCGTTTCGATTGGGACGTGATCCCGCTCGCCTATGCGATGGACACCTTCGCGATGCCGGTCGGGTGGGAGAGGCTTGAAGGACCGATGGCGGTCAATGTTGGCAACCCGCACGCGGTCTTCTTCGTCGATGACGCCGACGCGGTGGAACTCGAAAAGCTGGGGCCGATCATCGAGCACGATCCGCTGTTCCCAAGCCGCGTTAACGTTAATGTCGCGAGCCTTGCGGGGCCGGATCACCTGCGCTTGCGGGTCTGGGAGCGCGGTGCGGGCCTCACGCGGGCTTGCGGCACGGGGGCCTGTGCCACGGCAGTCGCGGCGATCCGGCGGGGGCTGGTGGCGAGCCCGGTGCGCGTCACCCTCCCCGGCGGCGACCTTGTGATCGCATGGGAACCCGGCGGCACGATATTGATGAGTGGCCCGGCGGCGAAGAGCTTCGGCGGCACCTTCGACTGGGACGATTACGCGGCGGGAGCCGGGGTTTGACCGCTCCGCAGATCATTACCCTTGGCTGCCGCATGAACATCGCCGAGAGCGAGCGGATGCGGGCGATGCTGGCGAGCGAAAACGATTTGGTGGTGGTCAATTCCTGCGCGGTTACGGGCGAGGCGCTTAGCCAGACCCGGAAGGCGACCCGGCGCGCGCGGCGCGAACATCCCTCCGCCCGGCTGGTGGTGACGGGTTGCGCGGCAGAGATCGACCGCGCCGAGAACGGCGCAATGGACGAGGTCGACGCGCTGGTGGCGAACGCTGCCAAGCTCGACCCCCGCGCGTGGAACATCGCCGCCGAACCGCCTCCGATTGCGCGCACTGAGTCTTTGGCTCGCACCCGCGCTTTGGTCGCCGTGCAGAACGGCTGCGACCATGCCTGCACCTTTTGCGTCATCCCTCAGGGGCGCGGGGCAAGCCGCTCGTTGAGTGTCGCCGCCGAGCAGTGCGAGATTGAGGTGCATTTGTTGGCGGGCACCAACGAAATCGAGCTCTCTGGGGTCGATCTGACCTCATGGGGGCACGACTTCACCGGCGCGCCCCGGTTAGGCGAACTGGTGACTGCAATCCTCACCACCTTCCCCACCCTGCCCCGCCTACGCCTTTCCTCGGTCGACGGGGTGGAGATCGATCCGGCACTGTTCGAGCTGCTAGCGCATGAGCCGCGCCTCATGCCGCACCTCCACCTCTCGCTCCAGCACGGGGCGGACCTGATCCTCAAGCGCATGAAGCGCCGCCACCTGAAGGCCGATAAGGTGGCGCTGGTCATACGGCTGAAGGCGCTTCGGCCTGAAATCGCCATCGGCGCGGACCTCATCGCTGGCTTCCCGACCGAATCCGAGGCGCACCACGCCGACAACCTCTCGATCATCGACGAACTCGACATCGTCCACGCCCATATATTCCCCTTCTCGCCCCGCCCCGGTACTCCCGCCACGCGGATGCCGCAGTTGGCGCGCGACGTTGTGAAAGCCCGCGCCGCCGCGCTGCGGACACGCTCCACCGCCCGCCGCGCCGCATGGCTCGCCAGCCTTGTGGGCGAAACGCTCCCCGTCCTCGCCGAACGCGATGGCACGGGCTATGCGCCGAACTACGCCCGCGTCGCCCTGCCCCCCGCAACGGCAGCCGGAGAGATCATCGAAGTGACCCCAAGCGGCCTCAGGGAGGGCCTGCTCGCATGAGTGAAACCAGTTGGACCCAGCGCCTGTTCGGGGGCTTTGCCAAAACCTCCGAGCGCCTGACGGCCAACCTGCCCGGTAGCGCGGGAGGCTCGGCGAAGCTCGACGACGCCGCATTGGACGAGGTCGAGGACGCGCTCATCATGTCCGACCTCGGTCCTGCAGCCGCTGCACGGATCCGCGCGAAGCTGTCTGAAAAGAGGTTCGGGCTCGAAATCACTACCCGCGAACTGCGCGAGGCAGTCGCGGAGGAGATTGCCGCGATCCTGCGCCCGGTCGCCAAACCGCTTGAAATTACCGCCTTCCCGAGGCCGCAGGTGATCCTCGTGATCGGGGTCAACGGTAGCGGCAAGACCACCACCATCGCCAAGCTCGCTCACCTCTTCCAGGAGGACGACTACGGCGTGCTTCTCGCCGCGGGCGACACCTTCCGTGCCGCGGCCATCGGCCAACTTGCGACCTGGGCGGGCCGTATCGGCGTCGACTTGGTGCGTGGGCCTGAAGGCGGCGATCCGGCAGCGATCGTGTTCGACGCGGTCAAACAGGCCACCGATACCGGCATCGACGCGCTGATCGTTGACACCGCAGGGCGCCTTCAGAACAAGAAGGAGCTGATGGAGGAGCTTGCCAAGATCCGCCGCGTTCTCGGGCGCTTGAACCCCGAGGCGCCGCATGATGTGGTGCTGGTGCTCGATGCCAGCAACGGCCAGAACGCGCTCTCGCAGATCGACGTCTTCAAGGAAGTCGCAGGCGTTACCGGCCTGATCATGACCAAGCTCGACGGCACCGCGCGCGGCGGCGTGCTGGTGGCGGCGGCCGAGCAATTTGGCCTGCCGATCCACGCGATCGGGGTGGGCGAGAAGCTGGAAGACCTGCGCCCCTTCGACCCCGACCTTGTCGCGCGGGTGATTGCCGGAGTGGCATGATGAGCGAGAACGAAACCAAGAAAGCCGCTTCTAGCTGGCTC
>JBBRUU010000133.1:0-7179 GCA_038247515.1 Sphingomonadales bacterium | reverse complement strand
CGAGCGCGAAGTATTCGATAAAGAAGTCCGCGTCGTACTTCAGGCTCTGCTGATACAGCGCGTGGAGCATCGCATGGCCGGTACGGTCGGCGGCGGCGCAGGTGCGTTGCACCGGCGGGCCAGCGCCCATGTTCTGCATGTGGCCACCGAAGGGCCGCTGGTAGATCGTGCCATCGGCGTTGCGGCTGAACGGGACGCCTGCGTGCTCAAGCTCGTAGACCGCCGCCGGGGCTTCACGCGCGAGGTATTCGATCGCATCCTGGTCGCCCAGCCAGTCCGACCCCTTGACGGTGTCGTACATGTGCCAGGTCCAGTGATCGGGCGAATTGTTGCCGAGCGAGGCGGCGATCCCGCCTTGCGCGGCGACCGTGTGGGAGCGCGTCGGGAAGACCTTGGAGATGTTCGCGGTGCGCAGGCCGGCTTCAGCCGCGCCCATTGTCGCGCGCAGGCCAGAACCACCCGCGCCCACCACGATCACGTCATAGGTGTGATCGACGATCGTGTAGGCGCCTGTCAGGTGCGCGCCTCCGACGTCATTGGCCGTTCCCTTAGGTGCTGCGGTTGCCATCAGGCCTTACCTCCGAATGCGAGCGCGGCGACGCTGAAAATAGCGAAGGCGCCTCCGCCGATGATTACAAGATTGAGCGCCGCGATAGTTGCAAACTTAGAGCCGGGCTCGTGGATGTAGTCCTCGATCAGCACCTGCAGGCCGAGGCGTGCATGCCAGAACACCGAGATGACGAGGAGGATAACCGCAGTCGCCGCGACCGGCGCGGTCAGCCACTTGACGACGTTCGCGTAGCCGAAGTCGCCGAGCAGCGCGAAGCTGACGACGAGGTAGCTCATCAGCACGAGGTTGCCGATGGCGGTGAAGCGCTGGATCATCCAGTGATGCGCGCCTTCATGCGCGGTGCCAAGGCCGCGGACGCGGCCAATGGGGGTGCCGTTGCCCATGTGAGTGATCCCTTATGTCAGCAGAACGGCCGCCCAGAAGGCGGCGGTGAGAACAATACCGATAATCGGCGAGGCGACCGACCACATGCGGTTGGTGTCGAGCTCATAGCCCGCGCCGATATCCATTACAAAGTGGCGCAGGCCGCTCGTCATGTGGCTGAAGAACGCCCACGACACGCCGACCAGCACCAGCAGGCCAAGCCATGAACCCATCACGGACTGGAACGTCGCATAGGCTTCAGGCCCGCTGGCGAGCGCGCCAAGCCACCACACCAGCAGCGGCAGGCCGACCAGCGCCATGCCGTCGCCGGTCACGCGGTGGAGGATCGATACCAGCATGTGCGGCCCCCAGCGCCAGATCTCGAGGTGGGGAGAGAGCGGTCTTTGGTTCATGGTGATCCCGTTTGGTCGCTATTTAAGGCCTTTCCACTTAGCGTTCCTTCCGCGCGAGGCAAGCCGCGACAGGTGGACAGGTCTTGCAAAGTTTCGGATAGGCGCTTGCATGGGACACATTCTTGTAACCGGATCGAGCCGCGGAATCGGCAAGGCGGCGTTGGACGCGCTGGCTGCACGCGGCGCGCGTGTGATCGGCCACGCCTCCCGGCCGGTCGAGGCCTTTGCGGGCAGCGTGCCGATTATCGCCGCTGATTTCGGCAATCCGCTCGCGGCGCAGGCTTTGTGGGAAGCGGCGCTCGACATCTCGGGCGGGGAAATCGACGTGGTGGTCAACAATGCCGGGCGTTTCGAGGCGAACCGGCTCGACCGTTCGGACATCGAATGGCTCGATGCGTGGGAGGATACGCTGCGGGTCAACCTTACGAGCGCCGCGCAGCTTTCGCGCTTTGCCGTGCTGCACTGGCAGGAGCGGGGCTTTGCCGGGCGGCTGGTGCACGTGGCGAGCCGCGCGGCCTACCGCGGAGATTCGCCCGCCCACTGGCACTATGCCGCCGCCAAGAGCGGGATGGTGGGGATGCACAAGACCATCGCCCGCGCCTATGCCAAGGACGGCATCCTGAGCTTCGCCGTCACCCCCGGCTTCACCGACACCGGCATGGCCGGCGATTACCTCGCCAGCCGCGGCGGGCCGGGCTTGCTGGCCGACATTCCCTTGGGCCGGGTGGCGACGCCCGAGGAAATCGCGGCGATCATCGCCTTCTGCGCGCTGGATGCGCCGCCGAGCATGACGGGCGCGGTGATCGACGCGAATGGAGCGAGCTTTGTCCGTTAGGATTATCGCCATCGCCGCCGCGTTGGTCCTGTCGGGGTGCACCATCGCTGCGGCCTCATCGCAGGCATCGGACAAGATCGAGGACGCGCGGTATTCGAGCGACATCGCGCGCTTCGGCGGGTCTTGCGAGGACTTCGACAACTGGGACAAGCCGACGCCGCCGTTCCACATCCATGGCGACACCTGGTATGTCGGAACCTGCGGGATCACCGCGCTGCTGATCCGCGGCGAGGATGGCGCGGTGTTGATCGACACCGGCACCGCCAAGGGCTCTGCGGCGATCGCCGCCAATATCGAAAGTCTCGGCATCAAACTGAGCGAGGTAAAGGCGATCCTTGGCAGCCACGAACATTTCGACCACGTCGGCGGTTTTGCACGGATGCAGGGGCTGACCGGCGCGCCGGTGCTGGTCGGCGCCGGCGCGGTGGACGTGATCCGCACCGGTAAGGACGATCCGCGTGATCCGCAGGCGGGGCTTCACGCAGCCATGGCCCCTGTCACCGGCCCGGTCCGCGCAGTAGCGGACGGCGAAGTGGTGAAGATCGGCGGGCTTGAGATTACCGGCATCGTTACCCCCGGCCACACCATTGGCGCGATGAGCTGGCAGTGGGAAAGCTGCGACACGAACGGTTGCTTCACCATCGTCTACGCCGACAGCCTCTCGCCTGTCAGCGCCGACGCTTACCGCTTCACCGACCACCCCGATTACGTCGCGATGCACCGCAGCGGGATCGCGCGGCTGCGACCGCTCGAATGCGGGATGCTGCTGACACCGCACCCTTCCGCAAGCGAGATGATCTCGCGCGGCCGCACCGGCTCGCTCGAAGGCGGCATGACCTGCGCGCAGTACGCGGACAGCAAGACCAAGGCGCTGGACGAACGCCTTGCTAAGGAAGCCGCCGCGCTGTGAGCACCACCTGGAAACTCACCGCCCACGCGCCCAAGCTGACCGTGCAGGCGGCGCTGCTGGCGCATGACCTGATCGACGACTGGGATTTTGAACTGGTCATAGCGGGCCGCGAAGAGGCGGAAGACAAGCCCGACGACTGGGTGCTGGAAGGCTGGTATCCGCGCAAGCCCGGTAAGCCCGAAAAGTCTGCGCTCGCCGGATTGTTCGAAGACGGTGCGCCGGCGATCACGATCGAGGAACTGCCGCCGCAAGACTGGGTGACCCTCAGCCAGCAAAACGCCCCGCCGATCCGCGCGGGGCGGTTCCATGTCCACACCCCCGATTACCCCGCCGACGCAGCCGCGATCGATTTCGTCATCCCCGCCTCCCAAGCCTTCGGAACCGGCCAGCACAGGACCACCGCGGGGTGCCTCGAAATGCTAGGCGCGATCAAGGCGAGCGGCGGCGTCGCCCGCAATGTTGCCGATATCGGCACCGGCACCGGGCTGCTCGGCTTTGCCGCCCTTGCCCTGTGGCCGCGCGCCTTGTGCACTCTCACCGATATCGACGCGGTCTGCACCGGCGTGGTCGAGGAGAACGCGCGGCTGAACGGCCTCACCCTCGGCCCCAAGCCGGGCGAGGCGGTGATGATCGTTGCCGACGGGATGAACGATCCGCTGCTGCAACTGCGCGGGCCTTACGATCTGCTGATCGCCAATATCCTTGCAGGCCCGCTGGTGAGCCTCGCCCCCGACTTCGCCACGGCGGTCAGCCCCGGCGGCAGCCTGCTGCTCGCCGGGCTACTGGCCGGCGAGCAGGAAGCGGCGGTCAAGCGCGCGATGCACCGCGCCGGCTTCCGCATGGCCGCAAGGCTCCAGCGCGGCGACTGGGCGATCCTGTGGCTGCGGCGGCGGCGGGGGCGTTAAAGCGTAGCGTTCACTCGGCGGGCGTCGCCTCGGTTTCATCCAGCTTCTTGCCGGTGCGCGTCCACGGATAGAGGAACTGCCCGGCATAACCGCTCGGCACGTCCTCGGGGATGCCGTAGTCCTTGGGCCAGCGGTCTTCGGGCAGGTGGAAGGTGCCGAACAGCTTGTCGATCCACGGGAAGTGGATCGCGAAGTTCACGTCGAAGGCCTCGCGCTCAAGCCCGTGGTGCCAGTGATGGAAGCGCGGGGTAGCGATCCAGTGGCCCAGCCGGTTGAAATTCCCGCCGACATTGGCGTGCAGCAGCGACGACCACACGTAGATGAAGCCGATATAGGCCTGCATCACCGCCGCATCGAAGCCGAGCGTGAACAGCGGCAGCGATGTGATCGCGCGCAACAACACCACTTCGACAATGTGCAACCGCGATCCGGCCAGCCAGTCCATCGCCTTGGCGCTGTGGTGCACCGCATGGAAGCCCCACAGGAACGGCACCTGGTGGAACAGGCGGTGATACCAGTATTGCAGCATGTCCGAGGCGACGAGCACGATGGCGAATTGCACCAGCCACGGCAGGCTCGCGACGGCGGCGCGGAAGGCATCCCAGCTGCCCGTGTTGGCGTTGATGATCTGCGAGGGCGCAAGCGTCAGGAAGGCGAGCACCTGCACGAACATCGTGCTGACGAGGAAATAGAACAGGTCCTCGCGCCATTCGTGGCGGAACAGGCGTTGCTCGCGGCGGTGAGGTACGAAGCGTTCGAGCGGGGCCCACATGAACCCGGTAGCGAGCAGATTGACGATGAAGAAATCAAGCCCGAAGAACATGCCCCAGCCGCGCACGCCATCCGCCTGCACCGCAGCCCCGCCGAGCAAGGTCGCGGCAAGACCGATCATCAGCGCGGTCATCCCGAGCACCTTGCGGGGCCGCAGCAATAGGCTGAGCAGCGCCAGCGCATAGCTCGACAGCAGGATGACGTGGATCGCGCCGCGAAAGCCGCCCCAGTCGCGCACAATCTGCAATTCCGGAGTGGTGAACCACGCCGGGAATTTCAGCGCGACCACCATCACAAACCCGCTGATTGCAAACAGCAGCGCGAAAAACCCGGCGAACCAGCCGGAACCCAAGCGCCGCACTTCAACCGGCGATTCAAGATCGCGCATCAGTTTTTGGAGATACCCTGCCATGTGCTTGCCCCTGATTGCCTGCGCCCTTTTACCCGTGTTCCACTTACCAAACACCTACTCGCCCGGCGTCCCAGCAGGGTGCTTCGCCAGAATATCTTCGAGCAGCGCGAGCGCGTTACGGGTAAAGGCGGCCATGTTGGCGATCCGGTCGTCGCTGGCGGTTTCGAGCAGCCGCGTATGCTCGCCGGTTGGCCCCGACAGCGCCGCCACGCTGCGGCCCGCAGGCGCGCCGCTCGGATGGGTGGAACCGCCGACCGAGCCGCTTTCGGCCAGCCCCCACTCCGCGCCGAAATTGGCAGCGATCGCGCGCGCTTGAAGCAGCGCATAGTCCTCGGATGCCCCGCGCATCCCCTTGTAGGCATCGCGCGGCAGAGCAAACAACACGTCGCGCGCCCGCAGCGAGTAGACCACCCCGCCGCCTACGAAGAAATCGAGCGCGCCGGGGACAGTGAGCAACGTGGCCGCGATCAGTCCTCCGGTCGCTCCATCGGCGACCGCGACCTTTGCGCCCCGCGCGCGCAGCAGGCCCGCAATACGGACGGCCTGGGGGTGGAGTTCGCGCAGGAGATCGGCCTCACCCATCTATTCGGTTACCTCTACCACGATGTCGCCCAACTTGTTCGACCCGTGCCGGACACGGTCTCCCGGCTTCAGGAAGTGACCGCTTTTCAGCTCGTTGGCGATGAATTCCTGCTTCACGTGCTCGACCAGCCCGGTCGCCGAAAACGGCCCGCCCGCCAGCAGATAGGCCATGATCCCTTCGATGTAATCAGCTCGCGCCGGGGGCGTGAAGATTACCCCTTCCGATGTGCCCGACATCAGCGTCATGCCCGAAGCTATCTTGCGGTCGGGCGCGAGCCGGTAGAGTGCACCGCGATACGCGAAGCGCGGGCGGTCCATGTCCGCCAGCGCGTGTTCGGCCAATTTCCGGAAATCCAGCGTCATTTCCTTGCCGCGGGCATCCTGCCGGGGATCGTCGTTGACGCTGGTGGTCATCCGCACTTCCCCGGAAAAAGCCTTCCAGTCTCGCGGCACAACGATGAACGGGCCAGTGGGAAAGTGTCCGGGCCCGCTTTTGGAATCGGAAAAGCCGAAGCCGGAATCGAGATTATCGGGATCGGCCATTTCTACCAGCGCATTGCGGTTGGTGAAATCGCCGCACAGGAAGATGCCCTTCACCGCCGCGTCGAAATCCGCAATCGTTGCGATGTCGCGGTCAAACCGCATGCACAATTCGACCTCGTAATCGAGCAGGATGCCTGTGCGCGCGCGGATCGTTGTGCGAGCCGGGGTGGCTTTGCCAAACTTGGGGAACTGGAACACCGCGGTGCTGCCGGCCTCTGCGGCGTGTTCGGGGAAATTCGTGCCCGTGCCGATATGCACGGCGCCGTCGGAGCCCGACGGCAGCAGTAGGTCCATTGGTAACGTCACCCGCGGCCCGGCGGGCAGATCGGTGGGAAAACCGCCGAGCGAGGCCAGATCGCGCAACGGATCGCCGGTTTGCTCTGCTCCCAGATCGGTCAGAGCGATGCCTGTCACGCCTGCGCCGTCGAACCCGGTGACAAGCAGCGTGACCGGCTTCCCATCGCCGCCCGCAAACCGCGCCAGCGTCAGCGCCTGCGCTATCTGGGCAAGGCGCGGATCAAGCGCTGCTTCTTCAAAGCTGGCCAGATTGCCTTTCGGATCGGGCGATGAGGCCCAAGCCAGCACGGCGACCAGCACGGCAACCAGCACGGCGGCGAGCACAGCAATCGCTGCCACAAGCGCCAGGCTTATTCCTGTCTTGCGCATCTCACTTTTCCCTTGTTGTAACCGGCCCTGTCAGCAGGATCGCGATGCGGACTGTGTGTGGGGGTGGCATTCTTCAAGGATCACGGATCGCGCCGCGCGAGTTCGGCAAGGTATCCATATACCGCGCCGCGTTCGCCTGGGGTGAAGTTGGCATAACGCCGCCGCGCCGCCCCGCTCATCAACCCGACCTCGCGGTTCCCGGCCGCCT